>JAVBLB010000112.1:0-4923 GCA_031553735.1 Candidatus Adiutrix sp. | reverse complement strand
GAGCCATGCCCATGCCAAGCTGACCGAGCTCTTGTCGCCGTTGGCGGCGGTCGGACTCTGGAGCGGAGGCCGGCCGGCGGCCAGGCTCTACCTCGCCGCCCTCGCCGCCGCCGCGACCACCGTGTTGGCCCTCTCGGCTTTCCGACGTCGGCGGGCCCTGCTGGACCTCGACTGGCTGCCGGCAGCCATTTTAAGCGCCACCCTGTTGATGCTGTTCGGCCTGGCCTGGCCGGCCGGCCTCGCCAGCGGCTTTCTGGCCGGCGTTTTGATCACCCGGCCCTGGATGGCCAAATTCCTGGGCGGGCCGGGCTGCGTTTCCCTCATGGCCGCCCTCGCGGGCGGCGTCCTGGCCGGCCCCTGGCTTTTCCCCGTCACGCCGGCCGATCTCGACGCGGCCGCGGCCTGGCCCCTGGCCGCGGCCTTGGGGGGGGCGGGACTGGCCAGAATTTTCAAAAGACTCTGGCTGGTCATTCTGCCCATCGCGGCAGCCGGGTTCCTGGCGGCTTCCCCTCCGCCGGCGGCCGACGCCGCCGTCTGGGGCCTGATTTTTTTCCTGGCGTTTTTCGTTTTGCCGTACCTGGCCTGGCCCCTGGCTGCCTGGTTGTCCGAAACCATGACGGACCCGGAGCCGGCCGAGGCCGTCGAACGGCCGAAGCCGCCTTCATCGTCGGCCCGGGCCCGCCTCCGGTGCGGACACCAGGGAGCGGCTCCCCGCCTGGCCCGCTGGCAGGGGCCGCCAAGCTGCCGGCTGGCCGCGGCCCACGACGACGGGCCCCTCGCCTGCCCCTACGGCTGCCTCGGCCTGGGCGACTGCCTCCGGGCCTGCCCGCACCAGGCCATCAGCCTCAGCGATCAGGGCTTTCCGATCATCGACCCGGGGCTATGCCGGGGTTGCGGCGCCTGCCGGGAGGCCTGCCCCAAAAATTTAGTGGAAATGGCCAAGAGCCCGGCCCGGGCCTTCATTCCCTGCGCGTCCCTCTCGGGCTTGAAAGAAAACGCGGCCTATTGCGATCGGTCCTGCCTGGGCTGCGGCCGGTGCCGCAAGGCTTGCCCGGCCAGGGCCATCGGACGCCGCGGCGACTGCGGGGCCATGGCGGTGGATCAGAAAACCTGTTGGGAATACGGCTCCTCCTGCGGGGAGGCCTGCCTGGCGGCCTGTCCCCGCCAAATAATCCGGCCCCGGCCAGGCCAGGGCTCACCCGAAGGCCGGCCGGCCATTCCGGCCGCCATCATGAAGGAAAAGAGATGAAAAAAATACTGATCTTGAGCGTTTCCGCCGGCCAGGGCCATGTCCGGGCGGCCCAGGCCCTGGCCGCCGGCACGGAGCACTGGTTCGGAAACGAAGCCCGAGCCCGACATGTGGACCTGATGGATCTGTGCCCCCCCTGGTTCCGCACGGCCTACTGCGGGGCCTACCTCAAGTTCGTGGGCCGTTTCCCGGCCCTGTGGGGCTTTCTGTACAGCCGCACCGACCGCGACCGGGCCGAATGGGTCATGGGCCAGCTCCGGCGGCGCCTGGAATCCCAGGTGTCCAAGGCTCTTAAACAGGTCATCGCCGAATTCGAGCCGGATATCCTGTTGAGCACCCACTTTCTGCCCGGCCAGGTCCTGGCCCGCTGGCGGCGCCAGGGCGACATCGCCTCCCGGCCCCACTGGATCGTGGTCACCGATTTTCTGGCCCATCGCTTCTGGCTGGAGCCCGGGCAGACCGGCTACTTCACCGCCAGCGAGGAAAGCGCCTTCACCATGCGCCGCCGGGGTCTGGCCAATGAGCGGATCGAAGTCACGGGCATTCCCATCATGCCGGCGTTCAGCGAGCCCGTCAGCCGGGCGGACGGGGCGGCCGTCTTCGGCCTGGACCCCGCCCGCCGGGTGGTCCTTTTGATGGGCGGCGGCGAAGGCGTGGGCGTGTTGGGAGACATCGCCGCCGAACTGGCCGAACTGCCTGATGATTTTCAATTGGCCGTCCTGGCCGGCAAAAATAAAAAACTGCTGGCCGAGCTCACCGCCCTGGCCGGTGGAAAAGCCAGCCGCCTTTTCCCTCTGGGCTTCACCACCCAGATGCCGCACCTTCTGGTGGCGGCCGATCTGGTGATCACCAAACCCGGCGGCTTGACCACCTGTGAATGCCTGGCCCTCGGGAAACCGCTCATCGCCGTTTCGCCCATTCCCGGCCAGGAGGAGGCCAACTGCGATTACCTCATGGAAAACGGGGCGGCCCTGAAAGCGGCCAGTCTGCCCGGGCTGGTGTTCAAAACCGCCAAACTGCTGAACGAACCGGACACCCTCGGCCGCCTGGCCCAAAACGCCAGCACCCTGGGCCGGCCGCTGGCGGCCCGGACTATCCTGGAGACGATTATAATGGAATAGTCCACATTCCATTTCTCACTCAGGCGGGATCGGGCAATGGAATAACGACGAACCTCGCGACATCCGCGAAATCAGAAGGTGTCGAAAAAAACATTGACACCAACGCCCGGCTGGTGTATAAAGTCAGAGTTGATGAGGTCGCGGGAATAACTCAGTGGTAGAGTGCAACCTTGCCAAGGTTGAAGTCGCGGGTTCAAATCCCGTTTCCCGCTCCAGCTTTTAAAGTCGAAAAGGCTAACAATATCAAAGGCTTTCAGGAATTTTCCTGAAAGCCTTTTCCTTTTTTTGCCACCCTATTTCGACCAAACCGGCAGATAAGCCTGCCACAACCCACAGCAACTATCTCCGGCAAAGCCCTGCAACATCATCACCCCAGGGCAACCCTCATCAACCCACCACAACCCCGGCTGTTTGCGCGTTTTATAATTTATGAAAGACAGATAAATTGTAAAACGCTCTAAACCAGCCGAAGCTGTGTTACGCCAACGGTACCCCCATCTCGATCAACTCGACCCGGACTTCTTCATACAAAGCTTCCCACTCCGGCTTGGGCCGCAGGGTGGCCAGATCGTAGCACTCATCGAAGCTCCGCCCGGGGTTGCCGCCGGAGACGGTGAGCACGGGCTCGTATCGGGGCACCAGGGCCCGGACCAGCCGGCCGGCTTCCAGGCGGGTCAGGCCGGCCTGGGCCGCCGCCCGGCCGACCTCGCCCATCAGGCGGACCTCCAGACCGGTGCCGTGGGGCCGGTTGCCGTCGGCCGCGCCGGCGCCTTCCAGGTGCCCGCCGCTGACGGCGATGACCAGGGCGCTGGCCGCGACCTCATACAGAAGCTCGCGGGTCAGGCCGCCGCTTTTGGGATAGACGTCGCAGACGATGATGGCCGGGGCGTTGCGGGCGAAGGACTGGCAGCAGGCGCTCTGGAGCCACAGGCAGCCCCGGGCCGAAGTGGCCACCTGCGTGATGTGGATGGGGTGGCAGAGGTGGTAGTCGGCCAGGCAGATGAGGTTGGCGGCCATCATCGAGGCCATGATGACCACCGTGGCCCCCGGCGCGTCGCCGGCCAGGCCGCCGACCATGGTGCAGGCCAGGGAGGCGTTGCGCATCCCGTATTCCACCGAATTGGCCGCCCGCACCAGGTTGCCCCGGTCCACGATCAGCTCGTTGAACAGGGCCACCAGGTGGGCATCGACGGGCCGCAGGTAATCGGGATGGGCCACGCACAGGTCCCCGGCCTCGGAAACGGCGCTCTCGGCGGCCAGCATGCCCACGCCCGGCCGGCCGGTCTCCTGGCGCGCCTGGCGCAGGAGCTTCAGCTCCCGCTTGACGGCCATGATCTCCGAGGGCTCGCCCGGCCGCACGGGGAAGCCGTCCACCGTGGCCAGGGAGCCGCAGGTGATCAGATCCACCTCCGATTCCTGCAGCCAGCTTTTCACCGTGGGCAGGAACAGGTATTCCGGGGTCGGGCAGCCGGGATTGCCGGCCCAGACCAGGGGTCGGCGGGGGTCCTCGGCCCGGCGGGCGTAGAGGGTGACCGCGTCCTTGCCCTCGCCCATGACCAGTTCCCGCTTCATGCGGGTGAGGCCGTCGTCGATCTCCCGGCCGGAAAAGCGGATGACCCGCTCGGTGGACATGTTATAGACGCCGAGCGTGAGGATGAGCTCCCGGGCCGCCGCGAACAGGCGGTCCAGCAGCGCGTCGTCGGTGGGGATCAGCTCGTCGCGGTCCCAGGTCAGCTGATGCCGCTTCACCAGGCGGGCGGCGTTCCGGACCACCTCCATGTCCCAATCGGTCTTTTTCACGAGGGGCCCGTGGTGGGAGCGCTCGCAGATTTCCAAAAAATTCCTGATCATATCTTTATCCTCTTAAAATTCGCCGACTTTCAGGATGATCTCCTCCACCAGGGCCTGGTCGGCCAGTTCCTGGTTGAGGCGGGTCAGCCACTGGGCCTTTTTGTAGCTGAAAGCGTGCAGCCAGCTCGGCCCGGGCACGGCCACGGTCAGGCGGCCGTCGTGAAAAAGCACCGGGCGGGTGCGGGCCGCGTCTTCCGGCCCGACCACCATGGGCCAGATCTCATAGACCCGCAGTTTCTGGGCGGTGAAGTTGAGAAAGCCCCGACTCAGAGACCGGCCCAGACTCTCGGACAGGGGCGTCAGATCGCTGCGGGGACGTTTGGTGGTGGACATATTATCGTGGGCCCTCCGAACGGACAGCGGAAGTATATCAGCCCGCCATTTGAATGACAAGCTTGGGACCGGCCTTGGGGCGGCGAAAATTTTCTTCGCTCGCGCGTGAGTCCCCCTCCACAACTCGCTCCGCTCCGCTCCGCTGCGCTCAAACAAGTGGAGTGAGACTCACGGCTCGCTTCGAAAAATTTCGCCGCCCCAAGGCCTCGCGATTCGTGAACTATCTCTTGGGCGCGCGGGCTTCTCAAGCCCCGGCCAGGGACTCGCTTCCCTGAAGTCCGCCCGAAACCGGCCGTCCCCGGCCGGTTTCGGTATCTTTCAAGCCTATCGGCTTGAATCTCAGTTTATCGCAAAGTATTGCGATTTGGG
>JAVBLB010000032.1:0-21252 GCA_031553735.1 Candidatus Adiutrix sp. | reverse complement strand
GCCCTCTTCCGGCCCGGGCCCTTCCGGGGCCCCCGCCGGCCCGCCCCCGGGCCCGGAAAAGGTCGAAGCCCTTTTGCCGCTGGATATCCTGGAACTGGAGGTGGGCTACGGCCTGATTCCCCTGGTGGACGACGAGCAGGGCGGCGAGCTTCTGGAGCGCATCCGCTCCATCCGCCGCCAGTTCGCCCTGGAATCCGGCTTCATCGTGCCGCCCATGCACGTGCGGGACAACCTCCAGCTGCGGCCCGGGGAATACGCCATTCTCATCAAGGGCAACGAAGTGGCCCGGGCCGAAATGATGGTCGGCCACCAGTTGGCCATGAACCCCGGCGACGCCAAGAAGACCATGGTGGGCATCCCGACTTTCGAGCCGGCCTTCGGCCTTCCGGCCACCTGGATACCGGAGGACCGCAAGGACGAGGCCCAGCATGCCGGCTGGACCGTCGTCGACCTGGCCACGGTCATCGCCACCCACCTCACCGAGGTCATCCGGCTCCACGCCGCCGAACTCATCTCCCGCCAGGACGTGCAGAAGCTGATCGACGGCGTGGCCGCCACCGACGAAAAGGTGGTCGAGGAACTGCTGCCCGACCTGATGTCCATCGGCCAGGTCCAGAAGGTGCTGCAGAATCTTCTGCGCGAAAGGGTCTCCATCCGCGACATGCCCAGCATCCTGGAAGTCCTGGCCGATCACGCCCCCATCACCAAGGACGCGGATCTCCTGACCGAGTTCGTCCGCCAGCGGCTGGCCCGGACCATCATCAAGCAGTATCTGACCGCCTCCGGCGAACTGCCGCTCATGACCATCGGCGGCGACATCGAGGAGGCCCTGGCCAAATCCATCAACGAAACCGAGCGCGGGGCCTATATGACCCTGGACCCGGACACCGGCCAGCGGATATTGAACGCCATCAACAACGGCATCGTCGAGCTGACCAGCCAGAACTACCAGCCGGTGGTCCTCTGTACGCCCATGATCCGCCGGCATCTCCACAAGCTGACCGAGCGGTTCATCCCCAACCTGGTGGTGCTGGGGCACAGCGAACTGACCACCAACATCCAGTTGAAGATCGTCGGTGAAATCACCTTCACCTACGCGGACTAAAGGCCCCGGGGTCACCCATGAACGACAAGAAAAAGGCCCAATGGCAACGGGTGCGGGAGCTGGCCGAACGGCACGGGGTGGAGATCCTGGCCCATTTCTACCAGCGGGCCGAAGTCAAGGCCGCGGCCGACTTCGTGGGCGGCAGCCACGAGGTGGCGGAGCGGGCCCTGGCCAGCCGGGCCCCGGCGGTCATGGTCTGCGGGGCCTCCTTCATGACCGCGGAAATCGAAAGAAGGCGGCCGGCGGCCCGCTTGCTCACGCCCCGGCGGGACCTGGCCTGCCCCCTGGCCGAGGCGGTCGGCCCGGCGGAGGTCCTCGAGGCCCGGCGGGAACACCCCGGAGCCCTGGTGGTGGTCGACCTGAAAACGCCGCCGGAGATCAGGGCCCTGGCCGACCTGGAGATATCCCCGGCCACGGCCCGGGAGAGGCTGGCCGCAACCGGCGAACGGCCGCTCATCGCCCTGCCCGGCCCCCAACTGGTGGACTGGGCCGGCTTCGGCGAGCGGATCGTCCACCGCTGGCCCCGGGCCGTCTGCCAGGTGCACGAACTGGCCCTGGCCGAAGACCTGGCCAAGGCCCGGGCCGAGCATCCGCGGGCCCTGGCGGCCGTCAACCTCCTCTGTCGCCCCGAGGTGCGGGCCGGGGCCGATTTCGTCGGCGACGGCGCCGGCATATACCACTTCTGCCTCGAAAGCCCGGCGGCGGAGTTCATCGTCGTCAGCGAGGCCGGTTTGGCCGAATTCCTGGCCGAAACCCGGCCCGACAAAAAATTTTATGAAACCGACGCCGAAATTTTCTGCCCGAACATGAAACTGACCACCCTCAAAACCATGGTCGACCGCCTGGAAGAATACGCCGCGACGGCCGAACAAGCCGGCGGCGAGTAACCATTCATCCCGGCCGCCGGGCCTCGGAGTGACGATATGATTTACCTGGACAACGCGGCCACCTCCTTCCCCAAGCCGCCGGAAGTGATCGCCGCGGTCGTGGCCGCCCTGGAGGCCCCGGCCAGCCCCGGCCGCAGCGGCCACGCCGCCTCGCTGGCCGCCTCCCGCATCATCCACCGGGCCCGCAAAAACCTGGCCCGACTGCTCGGCGTGGCCGACAACAGCCGTCTGGCCTTTCTGGCCAACATCACCTGGGCTCTGAACACGGCCCTGGAGGGCTTCGGGCTCAAAGCCGGCGACCACGTCATCTCCAGCCCCCTGGAACACAATTCCCTGGCCCGGCCCCTGACCCGCCTGGCCGCCGAAAAAGGCATTCTGTGGGACACGGTGCCCCTGGACGGGGACGGCTGCCCCGACCCCGACGATTTCCGCCGGCTGCTGCGGCCCGAGACCAAGCTGGTGGCCGTCAACCACGCCTCCAACGTCACCGGGGCCCTGGCCCCGGCCGAGGAAATCAAGGCCGCCGTCGACGGCCGGCCGATCCTGTTGGATACGGCCCAGACGGCCGGGGCCCTGGACCTGGGCGGGGTGGGGCTCTGGGCCGACCTGGTGGCCTTCACCGGGCACAAGGGCCTTCTGGGGCCCACCGGCACCGGCGGCCTGTGGGTGCACCCGGCTCTCACGCTGCGGCCCCTGGCCGTGGGCGGCACCGGCAGCGCCTCCGAGAGTCTGATTCCGCCCGACTTCCTGCCCGACGCCCTGGAACCGGGCACGGCCAACACCCACGGCCTGGCCGGGCTGGCCGCCTCCACCGACTTTCTGCTCCGCACCGGGGTGGACCGCATCCGCGAGCACGAAATGGACCTGACCATGGCCTTCCTCGACGGCCTGGCGGCCATCCCCGGCCTCACCATCTGGGGCCCCCGGAAACGGGAACGGCGGGTGGCCACCGTGGCCGTGAGTCTGGCCGGCTGGTCTTCGTCCGACCTCTCGGCCGCCCTGGAAAAGGAGGCCGGCATCCTCACCCGGGCCGGGCTCCACTGCGCCCCCCTGGCTCACCGGACCCTGGGCAGCCTGCCCGAGGGCGGTCTGACCCGCTTCTCCTTCGGCTTCTACAATACCCGCGAGGAAGTGGAAACCACCCTGACCACCCTGGACCGCCTGGCCCGCCAGGGCTGAGCCCTGGACCCACCGGATGCTGACGCATCCTCCCCGCACCCGCTTCGCTGGACGGCGGTGGCCGCAACGTCTGGTCGGCCGGGACCATCGGCACGTTGATACGAAAAGCATAAGCCGGCAAAGCCGGCTTATGCTTTTGATGTAATGCCAATTTTTTATCAGGATCGCTTTTATTTCGTCGGCCAAGGCAGTCAGGCGGGTCGGGCCGGTAATACCACCTTGCAAGAAAATTAGTAGTGGATTCCACGAAAAAGCCGCGACCCTGATCGAGTCGCGGCTTTTTCGCATCAAGCAATCCCCGTCTCAGGGGCAACAGGCGATTATTAATCCCACAGTTCGTATTTCTTGAGCATGGGGGTGGGATCGACCAGGTGGAGCTTCCACCATTTCTCGTGATCCTTGGCCTTTTCGCCGAAGAAGAGGGCCAGCAACTGATTGAGATGCAGAATCGGCAGATGGTTGGTCATCGGCAGTTCGCGCATTTCAATGTTCATCTGGCACATGGCGCAACTGGTCACCAGGCAGTCGGCGTCCTGTTCGTAAGCGCCGGTAATGATCTGGGAGACCATGTCCTTGGCGATGTCCGGATAGACGGCCGAGGCGAAGGCGCTGCAGCACTTGTGGGGCCAGGGCCAGGTGACCACCTCGGCCCCCATCTCCCGGATGACCCGCTCGATGGTGTCGCGCGGCGGGCCGGCCGGGCGCAGCACCTTGGGATACATGGCCCCGCAGCCGTAATAGACGGCCACTTTCAAGCCCTTCAGGGGCTTGGTCTCGGGCATGGTGATGGTACCCATCCGGGCCAGGTTGAAATAGTGGTGGAAGATGTCGTAAATATTCAGGACTTCGTCGGTCACGTTGATGCGGCCGAATTCCTGCTCGTTTTTCTTCAGGGTCTCCGGATCCTCGATGAGGTGGTGCCGGGCGGTGGCCATGTTGCGGAAGCAGTTGGGACAGGGGATGACGATGGGCCGGCCCAGCGGAGCCTTCGACAGGTTGCGGGCCCCCAGGGAGGTGGCGATCTCGTGGCCCATGGCGTGGCCCGAGGAGGAACCGCAGCAGTTCCAGTCTTCCAGCTCATAGAGCTTGACGCCCATCCGCTCCAAAGCCAGATACATCGGCTCGCGAGATTCGTCGGCCCCGGTCTTCAGCGTGCAGCCGGGAAAGAAAGAGGCTTCCAACAGGTAATTGTCACTCATGGTTCTCAGGCCTCCTTCTTAATAATTCTTCCAGGGACCGGCGTCCAGGATTTTCCGCACCTGGCCGCGCCCGGTGCTCATGATGCGCGAGGGCATGAGATGGAGCTTGCCCATCAGGATCATCTTCTGACCCACCCCGGAATCCTGGAACCAGGCCTTGGGGCCGAGGCCCAGGGTGCGGATCTTGTGCTCGATCATCAATTCCACCTTGTGCACCCGGCCGTGGCGGCGGGCGGTGTTCATCATGCAGCGGTGGAACTCCCACAGGGGCTTGTCGCCCACGGGCAGCTTTTCGGCCAGGCATTCCTGGCGCAGGTAATCCATGACCGCGGCGATGTTGATGGCCATGGGGCAGACCGCGGCGCAGGTGTGGCAGCCCAGGCAGCGCCAGATGGTGTTGGAGGTCAGAGCCTCACGCTTGAGCCCGAGCACGATCAGCCGCATGATGCCGTGCGGGCCGTAATCCATGTACTGATACATGGGGCAGCCGCCCGAGCAGCTCATGCAGGTGAGGCAGGCGTTAAGGTCGGTGCCGGCGATCTTGGCCACTTCCTTGGGGAATTTGGCGTCGCTGTCGCTGACCTTGATGGGCTCCGGAGAGGAAAACTTTTTCGGTTCCCGTTCCATATCGACTCCTTAAAGGATGAGGGTGGCGGCCGGCGGCCCGGCTTCGGGGAGTCCGCCGTCAGGCGGCCCCGGCCAGAACGCGTCCCTCTCGACGCGGCTTTCAAGCCTCCGGCCCGGATGAGCCACAGACGATCCTCCCCCGCCGCGATGGAACTTCAGCCGGGAGTCGGACGGCCGGATTTCTCAGACGCCGAAAGCCTCCGGCCCTTCCCGGGGCCTTTGGGGATACATCATTTGCGGATTGGGAAAGTATACCAGATTTTTAGCCGAAAAGAAAGGTTTAAAGCAACGCCAGCAGGGCCATCGCTTCGCCGGGTGATGAATCGCGGCGGTCTCGGCGTCCGCCGGGG
The DNA here is from genome assembly GCA_031553735.1 of Candidatus Adiutrix sp. Taxonomy (GTDB): domain Bacteria; phylum Desulfobacterota; class Desulfarculia; order Adiutricales; family Adiutricaceae; genus Adiutrix. The sequence continues at coordinate 15,905 of JAVBLB010000032.1, read as the reverse complement.
CGCTGCCCCGGACCCCGCCAGGGGAGGGTGCTGCGCGCACCCTACCCTGGACCCACCCGCGCCGGGGGCTTTCGCCCCCTGGACCCCCTTTGGGCTGGGTGCTACTATCGAAATGACCCATCAGCAGCGCCACAACTCGCCTTCGGCTCAAACAAGTGGCGCTGCGCGGAGGACCGATGGGACGGCGGCTTGGGCGGTGGGACGGAGTAGCGTGCTACATCAACAGTTTAATGTCACCGAGTAGTGTCGCCAGACACAAACAGTTTCCCGAACCAACCATTTTCGTGGCGACCGTTCCAGCCGCATCCCGCACCGAACGCCGCCGCAGCGCCACTTGTTCGAGCCGTTCAGGCGAGTTGTGGCGCTGCCTATGGGTCATCGCGGCTTCACCACCGATCCAAGGGGGTCCAGGGGGCGAAGCCCCCGGCGCGGGTGGGTCCAGGGAAGGGCTCGCGCAGAGCCCTCCCCTGGCGGGGTCCGGGGCGGCGCCCCGGGCGGACGCCGAGACCGCCGCGATTCATCACCCCACTTTTCAGAAGCGATGGCCCGGCAACCCCGTCAGGGCTATGCCCTGGTTTTAGACAGGAAAGCCTTGAGCTGTTCGGTGAAGAACTCCACGTCCTCGCGGGAGATATCGTGGTGGGTGACCAGCCGGAAACGGCCGCCGACCCGGCCGGACACCTTGACGCCCCGCTCGGCCATGAACGCCAGGAAAGCCAGATCGTCGAAATCCTCCAGGTCCGGGCTCCAGAAAACCATGTTGATCTTGATGGCCTCCAGATCCACCAGAACTCCGGGAATATCGGCCAGAAGGCGCCCCAGGTGAAGAGCGTTGGCGTGGTCCTCGCCCAGTCGCCGGGTCATGGCGGTCAGGGCGATGAGGCCGGCGGCCGCCAGCACCCCGGCCTGGCGCATCCCGCCGCCCAGAACCTTGCGACAGCGACGCACCTCGGCGATAAAGTCGCCGGAGCCGCAGATCAGGGCCCCGACCGGGGCGCACAGGCCCTTGGAAAGACAGAAGGTAAGCGAATCCGTCCAGGCCGCGAGGTCTCGGGCGGCCACGCCCAGGGCCTGGGCGGCGTTGAACAGGCGGGCCCCGTCGAGGTGAACCGCGAGATCGTATTCCCGGGCGGTTTCATACAGGCTCTTCATCCGGTCCAGGGGCACGACCCCGCCGTTGCCGAGGGCGTTTTCCAGGCAGACCAGACGGGTCCGGGGATAGTGGACGTTGCCGGACGGCCGGACCAGGCGCCGGATGTCTTCCGGTTCCAGGGTCGAGCCTGGCGCCAAGGCGCAGGCCACCCCGGACAGGCGGGCCACGCCGCCGCCCTCGTTCTGAATGACGTGGCAGGCGGAAGCGGCGATCAGTTCGTCGCCGGGGCGGGTCTGGGCCATGATGGCGGCCTGGTTGCCCATGGTGCCGGTGGGGACGAATATCGCCGCCTCCTTGCCCACGGTCTCGGCGGCCAACCGCTCCAGCCGGTTGACGGTGGGGTCCTCGCCGTAGACGTCGTCGCCCACCTCGGCTTCGGCCATGGCCCGGCGCATTTCCTCGGTCGGTTTGGTCACGGTGTCGCTTCGCAGATCGATGATTTTCATTCCAGGGGCCCTTTCAGTTTTGAAGTATTATAGCTTCGGCAGCTAACCATATTCTTTCTCGGACGACCAAGGTCATGTGATTTGGGGCTTTGACCAAATCACTCCGAATAAGTTTAGTCGGCGGGTCAATATTGGCCACTATATTTGAAGCCGGCGTCAAGCTCAAGTGAATTATGCGCGGGATATGGAAAGGCCGCCGGCGGAATTCCGCCGGCGGCCTTTCAGGTCGGATCACGGCCGGCCTCCACGGGGAGCCCGGCCGGTTTTTCAGCCGGCCGAAGGCACGCGCTGTTTCTTGTTGAACTGGGAGAGGTATTTCGGCAGGCCAGTCCCGGCCGGGATCAGGCGGCCCATGATGACGTTCTCCTTGAGACCGGCCAGAAGGTCGGTCTTGCCGGAAACCGCGGCCTCGGTCAGCACCTTGGTGGTCTCCTGGCAGCTGGCCGCCGAGATGAAGCTCTCGGTGGACAGCGAGGCCTTGGTGATACCCTGGAGCAACGGCTCGCCCGCGGCCGGGGTCTGCCCGTCGGCCAGGAGCTTTTCGTTCATCTCCTCGAATTTCAGCCGTTCGGCCGATTCGCCGGCCAAAAGTTCGCTGTCGCCCGGGGATTTGACCCGAACCTTGCGGAGCATCTGGCGGACGATGACCTCGATGTGCTTGTCGTTGATCTTGACGCCCTGAAGGCGGTACACCTGCTGGACTTCATCGACCAGATACTTGGCCAGGTCCTTGACCCCGCGGATGGAGAGGATGTCGTGGGGGTTGGCCGCGCCGTCCATCAGGGGTTCGCCGGCCCGCACGAAATCGCCTTCGTGGACGGTGACGTGCTTGCCCTTGGGGATGAGGTATTCCTTGGCCTCGCCGATTTCCGGGGTGATGATGACCTTGCGCTTGCCCTTGGTCTGCTTGCCGAAGGAGACGATGCCGTCGACCTCGCTGATGACCGCCACCTCCTTGGGTTTGCGCACTTCGAAGAGCTCGGCCACCCGGGGCAGACCGCCGGTGATGTCCTTGGTCTTGGTGGTTTCCCGGGGAATCTTGGCCAGGGCCTCGCCGGCGTGCACCCGCATCCGCTCTTCCACCATCAGAATGGCGTTGACCGGCAGGGGATAGACGGCCGGGGTGCCCTTGGAAGTGAACAGGGGCTTGCCGGCGGCGTCCAACACCTTGATGCGGGGTCGGATGTCGGCCTGCTTGGATTCGATGATGACCTTGGAGGACTTGCCGGTGACCTGGTCCACCCTTTCGATCATGGTCTTGCCCTCTTCCATGTCCTCAAAGGAGACGAAGCCGGAGACCTCGGTCAGGATGGGCACGGTGAAGGGATCCCAGTCGACGAATTCGCCGGGCTTGTCGACGGCCAGTTGATAATCGGCGCCAAGGCGCTGAACGTCGGCCGCGTTCTTGAGGTCGTATTCGTCCAGCACCTGCACGGTCTGGTTCATGACCTCGGAAATCCGGGGCCAGACGTCGACCAGGGCGGTCACGGCCGGGGAGGTCTCCCCGCCTTCCACCAGCAGGCCGTCCGCATTCAAGAGCCCTTTGGCCGTGGCCCAGGCGGTCAGGCGCTGATAGAGCGGCCGCAGTTCGTCGCGTTCCCGGGCCAGGGTCCGCTTGTCGGACAGGGCCTCGGCCAGCCGGGCGGCGCCCTTCTTCAGTTCCTGGGCGTATTGCGGCAGATCCGACTCGCTGATGGATTCGGCCGGCCCGGCTTCGATGGCCGGCCGGTTGACCCCGTTTAAGGATTTCAGCCGCAGGTGGGCGCCGTAGATCAGCTCGTGCTTTTCCCTCGGCAGGTGGTTTTCGTCGCGGATGATGAGTTCGCCCTTGCGGCTCATGACTACCAGGTCGCCGCCGGACGACCGCACCAGGCGCACGTCCGGGGTGAACTCCACGGTGCCGGTGAGGTCGCAGGAGATGACATGACGCTCGACCCGGCGGGAGGCGGTGCCACCGATGTGGAAGGTCCGCATGGTCAACTGGGTGCCGGGCTCGCCGATGGACTGGGCGGCGATGATGCCGATGGATTCGCCGATCTCGACGAGTTTGCCGTGGGCCAGGTCGCGGCCGTAGCACTTGGCGCAGACCCCGTGCTTGGCCCGGCAGGTCAGGACCGAGCGGATCCGCAGACGGTCCAGGCCCGATTTTTCAATGAGCGCCCCCGTTTCCTCGTCTATTTCCTCGCCGTCGGGGACGATCATGGCACCGTCCACCGGGCTGACCACGTCGCCCAGGGCCGTGCGGCCCAGGATACGTTCGGAGAGGGGCTGGATGATTTCACCGGCCTCGCGCAGGGCTTCCACCTCAATGCCGTCGGTGGCGCCGCAGTCCTTTTCCAGGATGATGCTGTCCTGGGCCACGTCCACCAGCCGGCGGGTCAGATACCCGGAGTTGGCGGTCTTGAGCGCGGTGTCGGCCAGCCCCTTGCGGGCGCCGTGGGTGGAAACGAAGTACTGCAGAACGGTCAGGCCCTCGCGAAAGTTGGCGGTGATGGGCTGCTCGATGATTTCGCCGGTGGGCTTGGCCATCAGACCGCGCATGCCGGCCAGCTGCCGCATCTGGTCCTTGGAACCGCGGGCCCCGCTGTCGGCCATCATATAGATGGGGTTGAAGCCCGGAGGGCCCTGGATCTCGGTGGGCTTGCCGTCGAGCTTGGTGATCTGGATCTCGCGCATCATCTCCGCGGCCACCTCGTCGGAAGCCCGGGTCCAGATGTCGACCACCTTGTTGTACTTTTCGCCCTCGGTGATGAGGCCGTCCTTGTACTGCTTTTCCACCTCGTTGATTTCGTTCTGGGCCACGCTGATGATGTTGTTCTTCTCATCAGGGATGATCATGTTGGAAATGCACAGCGAGATGCCGGCCTTGGTGGCGAACTGGTAGCCGAAGTCCTTCAGCCGGTCGGCCAGGAGCACGGTGTCCTTGATGCCGCAGACGCGGAAGCAGCGGGAGATGAGGTTGCGCAATTCGCCCTTCTTCATCACCCGGTTGATGACCTCGAAGCCCAGCTTCTCGGGGATGGTCTCGGCCAGGAGCACCCGGCCGCAGGTGGTCTCCACCCGCTCGCCGTTCAGGCGCACCGTAATCTTGGCCTGAAGGTCCAGGGCGCCGGCGTCATAGGCCCGGCGCACCTCTTCAGGCCCGGAATAGAGCCGGCCCTCGCCGATGGCCCCCGGCTTGTCCTTGGTCATGTAATAGAGCCCGAGGACGATGTCCTGGCTGGGGACGATCACCGGCTCGCCGTTGGCCGGGGAAAGGATGTTGTTGGTGCTCATCATCAGGACCCGGGCCTCGATCTGGCTCTCGATGGATAAGGGCACGTGCACGGCCATCTGGTCGCCGTCGAAGTCGGCGTTGAAGGCCGAACAGACCAGGGGGTGCAGCTGAATGGCCTTCCCTTCGATGAGGATGGGCTCGAAGGCCTGGATGCCCAGGCGGTGGAGGGTCGGGGCCCGGTTCAGGAGGATCGGGTATTCCCGCACCACTTCCGACAGGGTATCCCAGACCTCGGCGGTCTCTTTTTCCACCATCTTCTTGGCCGCTTTGATGGTGGTGATGAAGCCCTTCTTTTCCAACTGGTGGTAGATGAAGGGTTTGAAGAGTTCCAGGGCCATCTTCTTCGGCAGGCCGCACTGTTGGAGCCTGAGATCCGGGCCGATGACGATGACCGAGCGGCCGGAATAGTCGACGCGCTTGCCGAGAAGGTTCTGGCGGAAGCGGCCCTGCTTGCCTTTGAGCATGTCGGAGAGGGACTTCAGCGGCCGTTTGTTGGGACCGGTGATGGTCTTGCCGCGCCGGCCGTTGTCGAAGAGCACGTCCACGGCTTCCTGAAGCATGCGCTTTTCATTGCGGATGATGATCTCCGGGGCGCCGAGCTCCATAAGGCGTTTCAACCGGTTGTTGCGGTTGATGACCCGGCGGTAGAGGTCGTTGAGGTCGCTGGTGGCGAAACGGCCGCCCTCCAGGGGCACCAGGGGCCGCAGATCCGGGGGCAGAACCGGGATGACCTCCATGATCATCCAGGCCGGGTCGTTGCCGCTGTCGCGGAAGGCCTCGACGATGCGCAGACGCTTGACCAGTTTCTTGCGTTTGGCCTCGGACGAGGTTTCGGCCAGTTCCCGGCGCAGACCGATGCTGAGCGTGGCGCAATCCACCTGGCGGATCATCTTCTGCACCGCCTCGGCCCCGATGCCGGCCTCGAAGGCCTCGGGGCCGTATTCCTCCAGGGCCTGGCGGTGGCGTTCGTCGGTGAGCACCTGGCCGCGGGTCAAGGGAGTTTCTTTAGGGTCGATGACCACGTGGGCCTCGAAATAGAGCACCTTCTCCAGATCCTTCAAAGCCATGTCCAGAAGGTTCCCGACCTTGGAGGGCAGGCTCTTGAGGAACCAGATGTGGGCCACCGGGGAGGCCAGTTCGATGTGGCCCATACGTTCGCGGCGCACCTTGGACTGGATGACCTCCACCCCGCACTTTTCGCAGATCACGCCCCGGTGCTTCATGCGCTTGTATTTACCGCAGTTGCACTCGTAATCCTTGGTCGGCCCGAAGATCTTGGCGCAGAACAGGCCGTCGCGCTCGGGCTTGAAGGTGCGGTAGTTGATGGTCTCGGGTTTCTTGACCTCGCCCTTGGACCAGCTGCGGATCTTCTCCGGGCTGGCCAGGGCGATGCGCACGCTGTTGAAGCTCAACGGATCTTTCGGTTTCTGAAAATAGCTCAAAATATCTTCCACGGTGTCCTTCTTCCCGCCCCGGTCAACTCCGGGGCTCTGTAACACACGGTTATATATAAACAGGGGCTACGCCGAAAACAACGGTCCCGTCAGCCCTCGAAGGCCGGCTCCGCCTCGACGTGCACCGAAGGCACCGACATGATCTCGGCCAGGGGTTCCGGGAGGGCGGCGATGTTGGCCTGCTCCACGGTCATCTCCTCCGGCTCGTCGCCTTCCATGTCCACATCCAGGCCCAGGGACTGGAGTTCCTTGACCAGCACGTTAAAGCTCTCCGGCAGGCCCGCCTCCAGGATGTTGTCGCCCTTGACGATCTTTTCGTACATCCGGGTGCGGCCGGCCACGTCGTCGCTCTTGACGGTCAGGAACTCCTGGAGGCTGTAGGCCGCGCCGTAGGCCTCCATGGCCCAGACTTCCATTTCACCCAGGCGCTGACCGCCGAACTGGGCCTTGCCGCCCAGGGGCTGCTGGGTGACCAGGGAGTAGGGCCCGATGGAGCGGGCGTGGATCTTGTCGTCCACCAGGTGGTGAAGCTTGAGCATGTACATGATGCCCACGGTGACTTCGTTTTCGAAGCGTTCGCCGGTGCGGCCGTCGCGCAGCACGGTCTGGCCGATATCCGGCAGGCCCGCTTCGCTCAGGATGGCCTTGATCTCATATTCCTCGGCCCCGTCGAAAACCGGGGTGGCCATGTGGAGGCCCCGGACCGAGCGCTCGGCCAGTTCCAGAAGGTCGTCGTCGGTCAGGTCGGAGCACCAGCGCTCGAAGTCGCGGGGCCCCAGGGCGGCCTTGAGCTTATGGCGCAGAGTCTCGCGGTTGGTGGCGTCCACCAGTTCCCCGATCTGCCGGCCCAGTTCGCGGCTGGCCCAGCCGAGGTGGGTTTCCATGATCTGGCCCACATTCATACGGCTGGGGACGCCTAAGGGGTTCAGCACCAGATCCACCGGGGTGCCGTCTTCGAAGAACGGCATGTCTTCTTCCGGCAGAATCCGGGAGACGACGCCCTTGTTGCCGTGGCGGCCGGCCATCTTGTCGCCCACGGAGAGCTTCCGTTTCATGGCCACGTAGACCTTGACCATCTTGATGACGCCCGGAGGCATCTCGTCGCCCTTCTTGAGCTTGGCCACGCGTTTTTCGAAGACCAGGCGAATCAGTTCCACCTGTTCGGTGTAATAGGCCACCACCTTGTCGATCTCCACGGCCACGGCCCCGGCCTTGTCCTCCACCAGCTGCACCCCGGCCCAGGCCGAGGGGGCGATCTGGTCGACGGCTTCGGCGGTGATGACGTCCTTCTTTTTCAACACCGGCGTGTTCTTGCGGCCGTCGGAGACCTGGGAGCCCAGGGTCTGGCCCACCAGATATTCGGCCAGGCGCTTCTGGGTATTCTTGGTGACGATATGGATCTCGTCCTCCTGATCTTTCATCAGGCGGGCGATCTCGTCGTTTTCGATCTGCTGGCTGCGCTCGTCCTTGTCCACGCCCTTGCGGTAGAAGACCCGGGCGTCGATGACCGTGCCCTCGACCCCCGGCGGAACCCGGAGCGAGGTATCTTTGACGTCGGAAGCCTTTTCGCCGAAGATGGCCCGCAGAAGCTTTTCCTCCGGCGAGAGCTGGGTTTCGCCCTTGGGGGTGATCTTGCCGACCAGGATATTGCCGGGCTTGACCTCGGCCCCGATGCGGATGATGCCGGCCCCGTCGAGGTTGGCCAGGGAATCCTCACCGAGGTTGGGGATGTCGCGGGTGATTTCCTCGGGGCCCAGCTTGGTGTCCCGGGCCACGGTCTCGAATTCCTCGATGTGGACGGAAGTGAAGACGTCTTCCTTCACCAGGCGTTCGGAGACCAGGATGGAGTCTTCGAAGTTGTAGCCGCCCCAGGTCATGAAGGCCACCATGACGTTGCGGCCCAGGGCCAGTTCGCCCATCTCCGTGGCCGGCCCGTCGGCGATGATCTGGCCCTTGCGGACCAGGTCGCCGGTCTTGACGATGGGCCGCTGGTTGAAGCAGGTGGACTGGTTGGTGCGCTGAAATTTGGTCAGCTTGTAGATGTTGACCCACTGGCCGCTCTCGTCGGCCTCGGCGTCGGTATAGCGGACCACGATGCGCGAGGCGTCGGCGTCTTCCACCACGCCGTCATGCTTGGCCACCACGGTGACCCCGGAATCCCGGGCCACCACCGACTCGATGCCGGTGCCCACCAGGGGGGCGTCGGTGCGCAAGAGCGGCACGGCCTGGCGCTGCATGTTGGAGCCCATCAGGGCGCGGTTGGCGTCGTCGTGCTCCAGGAAGGGCACCAGGGAGGCGGCCACCGAAACCAGCTGGTTGGGGGAGACGTCCATGAGCTTGACTTCCTCCAGGGGCACCAGCATGAATTCGCCGTTGACGTGGCAGGGCACCTGTTCGGCCAGGATGCGGCCGTGGGCGTCCAGCTCCACGTTGGCCTGGGCCACCGGCAGATCCTTTTCCTCCAGGGCGGTCAGGTAGCGCACCTCGCCGGTGGCCACCCCGTCGACCACCTTGCGGTAGGGGGTCTCGATGAAGCCGTAGTCGTTGACCCTGGCGTAGGTGGACAGCGACACGATGAGCCCGATGTTGGGACCTTCCGGGGTTTCGATGGGGCAGATGCGGCCGTAGTGGGTCGGGTGCACGTCGCGGACCTCGAACCCGGCCCGGTCGCGGGTCAGGCCGCCCGGCCCCAGGGCCGACAGGCGGCGCTTGTGGGTGATCTCCGACAGGGGGTTGTTCTGGTCCATGAACTGGCTGAGCTGGGAAGTGCCGAAGAACTCCTTGACCACGGCCGAGACCGGCTTGGAGTTGATCAGGTCGTGGGGCATGAGGGTGTCCACTTCCTGAAGGCTCATCCGTTCCTTGATGGCCCGCTCCATGCGCACCAGGCCGACCCGGTACTGGTTCTCCAAAAGTTCGCCCACGGCCCGCACCCGGCGGTTGCCGAGGTGGTCGATGTCGTCGACCTCGCTGGTGGGGTCGTCCTTCAGGCGCACCAGTTCCTTGACCGCGGCCAGGATGTCGATGGGCCGAAGCACCTGCACGGCCAGGTCGGCGGCGTCGTCGGCGTTGCGGAAGGTCTCGTTGAACAGGCGCAGGTTGAGCTTCAGGCGGCCCACCGGCGAGAGGTCATAGTGCTCGGGGTTGAAGAAGAGGTTGTCGAAAAAAGTCTGGGCCACTTCCGGGGTCGGCGGGGTGGAGGGGCGGATCTTGCGATAGATCTCCAGGATCGCCTCCTGGGTGGTATCCACCTTGTCCAGGGTCAGGGTGTCGCGGAAGGAGGAGCTGATGTTCGAATTGTCGATGAACAAAAGCGGCAACTCGGTGATGCCGGCCGCGGTGATCGCCTCGTAGGCCTCTTCGGTGAAGGGCTCGTTCAGGCCGATGATGATTTCGCCGGTCTCCGGGTTGATGACGTCCCGGGCGGCGTAGTGGCCGAAGAAGTCGTCGACGTTGGCCTCCGTCTCCCGGATGCCCAGTTCCTCCAGGCGGCGGGCGGCCATCTTGGTGATCTTCTTGCCCTTGCGGACCAGGGGCTTGTTGGATTCGGGGTCGGTGATTTCGGCCTGCACCTTCTGGCCGATCAAAAGGGTCGGAGCGACGTCGCGGAAGACCCGGCCGTCGCGGAAGCGCAGGACGTCCTTTTCATAGAAATAATCCAGGAGATCCTGGGAGGTGTAGCCCAGGGCCTTCAGGAGCAGCGTCACCGGGAATTTGCGGCGCCGGTCGATGCGCACGTAGATGATGTCCTTGGGGTCCATCTCCAGGTCGAGCCAGGAGCCGCGCATGGGGATGATGCGGGCCGAATAGAGGATCTTGCCGGAGGAATGGGTCTTGCCCTTGTCGTGGTCGAAGAAGATGCCCGGGGAACGGTGCAGCTGGGAGACGATGACCCGCTCGGTGCCGTTGATGATGAAGGTGCCCTGGTTGGTCATCAGGGGGAGCGTGCCGAAGTAGATCTCCTGCTCCTTGACTCCGCCGCGGATGGTCTTGACCCCGGTTTCCTTGTCCTGGTCGTAGACCTCCAGGGCCACCCGGATCTTCAGCGGGGCCTCGTAGGTCATGCCCTTGGCCAGGCACTCGTCCACTTCGTATTTGACTTCGTCGAAACTGTAGGAGATGAATTCCAGATTGGCCAGCCCGGAAAAATCGCGAATGGGAAAGACGCTTCTGAAGACGGCCTGGAGCCCCTGAAGATCCCGGTGGTCCGGAACCACGTCTTTCTGCAGAAAGCGTTCATAGGACCAGCGCTGCATTTCGATCAGGTTGGGCATATCCGTAACCTGTTCGGTCTTGCCGAAGTTTTTACGGATGCGCAGATTGCTGTAACGCGCGGGCATATGAATTCCTCCTATGGGCGGGGCCGGCCGGGAAGTCGGCGGCGGCGCCCTCTCTTGGGATTGGCGAACCGACGAGGGGGGGGCGGGCTCCGAGGGCCCGATTCCCGAACATATATGAGGGACGGCCGAAAGCGGCCGAAAAATAACCGAAAAAACAAACGAACCCGGCCCGGCCGGAAAAGTTCAGGCCAGGCTGGAAAAATAAATTATCCCGGTCAGGGTATATAATTCAATGGAATCTTTTTTGCTTTGGTAAAACCCTGGCGCGAGAGACCACCAATCAGGCCGGGGCATGTTGACGAAGCCGGGAGCGGGTTTCCGCTTCCCACCCCGTCCGCCACGGGCCGGGAAAGGAAGAAGAGCCGCTTTTCGGCGGACTTGAGCGGGCGGAAGGCCCGTGGGCGAATTGAGCACCCGTTGGTCGGCCGAGGCGGCCGCGGGGTCCGGTGGTTTGCTGGGTTTGGTCGGAGCCCTTAAGGGCGATGGACGGCTGTCGCTCGAAGAGCGATCAGGCCAAGACGAAGGTTCGATCACCTTCATCCTGCAGTGCTGGGGCCGCCCGGCGGGAACCGCCGGGCGGCGGGATACCCGGATGAACTACTTGAGTTCGACCTTGGCGCCGACGGCCTCAAGCTGCTTTTTGAACTTTTCGGCCTCTTCCTTGCTCACGCCTTCCTTGACGTTCTGGGGGGCGCCTTCCACCAGGTCCTTGGCTTCCTTCAGACCCAGGCCGGAGACGATGGCCCGCACTTCCTTGATGACGTCGATCTTCTTGGCGCCGGCATCAACCAGCACCACGGTGAACTCGGTCTGCTCTTCAACGGCGGCGGCGGCCTCGCCGCCACCGGCCGGCATCATGGCCATGGCGGCCACGGGGGCGGCGGCGGAGACGCCGAAGGTCTCTTCCAGTTCCTTGATGAGCTCGCTGAGCTCGATAACGGTCATATTCTTCAAAAATTCAATCACATCGGCTTTGGAAACGCTCATGATACATATCCTTTCGGGCCAGGCCCAAAAAATTTGTTGACCGGCTGGCCATAAAGCGGCCGCACAAATCAAAATAATCAGGTGTCGAAACATCCGACGCCGGGGTCTCGCAGGGCCTTATCAGGCCGCTTCCTTCTGGTCGCGGATGGCGGCCAGGCAGTAGACCAGTTTTTGCGGCACAGCCGCCAGCACCCGCACGAAGTTGGTGGGCACGGCGTTGAGAGTGCCCAAAAGGGTGCCCAGCATGACTTCGCGACTCGGCAGGTTGGCCAGGGCTTTGATCTGGGCGGGGTTCAACACCTTTTCGCCCAGGACTCCGCCTTTGAGCACGAACTTGTCGTTGCCCTTGGCGAAATCGCTCAGGGCCTTGGCCAGAGCGGCCGGGTCACCTTTGGTGAACCCCAGGGCATTGTTGCCGACCATCAGCGAATCCAACTGGGCCATGGGGGTGCCCTTGGCGGCCAGCTTGACCAGGGTGTTTTTGGCCACCTGGAATTCGGCCCCCACCGCGCGCAACTTGGCCCGGAGATCGGTCAGCTGTTCCATGCCGATACCTTTGAAGTCAGCCACGACCACCGCCTGGGCGACGGTCAGGGTCTGGTTCAGATCGGCCACGACCTGTTCTTTTTTACTGCGGTCCATAGTCTCTTTCCTCCTTTCTTAAGGCTGCCCGATCGAAGGATCGGTTTTTTCGGCCCCAAGAAACGGTGGAATCGCAAACGGTTCCCCGACCTCGACCGGCGGCGTTACGCGCCCTTCCCGCCCCATCTGGGGCGACCGGTTGTCTTTGGCCCGAATTTTTATCCGACGGCGCCCAAATCGGGCGCGCCGGGGGATGTATATATCAACGGCCCGTCGAATACCGGCCGCTCAGACACGCTCAACGTCGCGATCAGACGGCCAGTTCCCGCAGGTCCTTGACCAGGGCGGGGTCGATCTTGACCCCGGGCCCCATGGTGGAGGACAGGCAGATGGTCTTGATGTAGGAGCCCTTGGCGGTGGCCGGCTTCAGGCGCTGGATGACGTCGAAGAAGGCGGCCACGTTCTGCAGGAGCTTTTCCGTGCCGAAGGAGACCTTGCCCATGGGGGCGTGGACGATGCCGCTCTTCTCGACCCGGAAGTCGATCTTGCCGGCCTTCAGCTCCTTGACCGCGGTGGCCACCTCGAAGGTGACCGTGCCCAGCTTGGCGTTTGGCATCAGGCCCCGGGGGCCCAGAATCTTGCCGAGCTTGCCGACGCCGCCCATCATGTCCGGGGTGGCCACGGCCTTGTCGAAATCCAGGAACCCTTCCTGCACCCGGGCCACCAGGTCGTCGCCGCCGGCCACGTCGGCCCCGGCTTCCAAGGCTTCCTTTTCCTTTTCGCCCTGGGCGAAAACGGCCACCCGGACCACGTTGCCGGTGCCGTGGGGCAGGGCGCAGGTGCCCCGCACCATCTGGTCGGCGTGGCGGGGGTCGACCCCCAGCTTGACGGCGATGTCGACGGATTCGTCGAATTTGGCGTGAGCCACTTCCACCACCAAACGGGCGGCGTCCTGGAAGGTGTAGCGCGCCAGGCGGTCGATTTTGGACCGGGCTTCCAGATGCTTCTTACCAGACTTGGACATAGTATTCTCCCACGGGTCTTGTCTTGATGACGGGCTCCCCGATATCGCCCGGCCGCCGGAAGGCGGCCAAAAGGCGCGCGCATCGGCGCGGCCTTAAAAAAATTATTTCACCACATCCAGGCCCATGCTGCGGGCGGTGCCGGCGATGATCAACTTGGCCGCCTCGACGTCGTTGGCGTTCAAGTCCTCCATTTTCAGCTTGGCGATTTCCTCAAGCTGGGCCTGGGTCACCTGGCCCACCCGGGTGCGCCCGGGGGTGGCCGAGCCCTTCGGCAGGGTCAGGACCTGCTTCAAAAGCACCGAGGCCGGAGGCGTTTTGGTGATGAAAGTGAAGGAGCGGTCGGAATATATGGTGATGACCACCGGGGTGATGGTCCCTTCCTGCTTCTGGGTGCGGGCGTTGAACGCCTTGCAAAACTCGGCGATGTTGACCCCGTGCTGGCCCAGGGCCGGACCGACCGGCGGAGAGGGGGTGGCTTTCCCACCGGGAATCTGCAGCTTGACCTGGCCGACGACTTTTTTGGCCATTTTCTACTCCTCAAATGTCCGAAGCCCCAAGGGCCCCTGGTTTCGTGACGGCCGCGCCGCCACTCCCGCCGGTTCCGCGGCGGTGGCCGGGTCGGCTCCACCTGGCGGAGCCGGACAAATTAATTATTCAATCACATTTTCAACCCGAAGTCAAGAGCCCGATGACCTGAAATCGCCCCTACTCGCCCTTGCTCTCCACGTAATACTCGCCCCGCTTCGAAGTTCGGCTGACGGTATACGTTATCGGACGGTTTTGGCTGACATCGGCCAGCTTGATGGTCAGATCGGCCGCGCAAATGACTGTGCCGGCCCTTGAGTCGGCGGAGCGCTGGCGGATGTTGACCAGCGACATGCCCACTTGAGAGGCCAGCTCCCGGCCGAAAATTTCTTTGGTCCGGTTTTTCATGCCGTTGACAACGGTCTGGGTGAGGGCGGCGTCGGCGCAGTCGGGCAGGGGATCGTTCCGCAAATACGCATAGGCGACCACTCCGGCCAGAATCAGCACCAAAACAAGCGTCCGGCCCGCATTCGCCATTTCCCGCCCCTCCCGGTGGAAAAAATGCCCCGCGACGAACAGGCCTCGGGACAGACAAAACCTGGTCAGCCCACCTTGTTGACCTGAACGAACTCCAGCTCCACCGGCGTGGCCCGGCCGAAGATGCTGATGAGCACCCGAAGTTTTCCCTTGTCCTCGTTGACTTCCTCGACCGTGCCGGTGAAGTTGGTGAAGGGGCCCTCGATGACCTTGACCTCGTCCCCCTCGTCGAAATGAAACTTGGGCTTGGGCTTCTTGACGCCCTCTTCCATCTGCATCAGCACCCGCACCGCCTCGTCGTCGGCGATGGGGGTGGGCACGTTCTTGTCGCCCAGAAAGCCGGTGACCTTGGGGGTGTCCTTGACCAGGTGCCAGGTCAGGTCGGTCAGTTCCATCCGCACCAGGAGATAGCCGGGAAAAAACTTGCGCGAGGACGTCCGGCGGGAACCGCTCTTGGACATCTCCACCACGTTCTCCATGGGCAGCACCACCTGGGTGATGAGCTCGGAGAGGTCATTTTTTTTGATGGCTTCTTCCAGGGTTTGCTTGACGCGGTTCTCATACCCCGAAAAGGTGTGAATAACGTACCAACGTTGGGCCACTTCGCTCGTCCCCTTAACAAGAAAGGCGGCGCCGCCGTCCGGGTTGCCGCCTTGGTTTATAGCAAATTTATGACAGAATCAGGCCCAAGAGCCGGGTGAGGAGACTGTCCACCAGCCCCAGGTAGAGGCCGGCCAGAATCACCAGAATCAAGAGGCGCCAGGTGGAGTCGATGGTCTCCTTGCGCGTGGGCCAGACCACCCGCTTCAGTTCCTGCTGGGCTTCGACAAAAAAATTGTAAATCCGGGTCAGCCGCCCTTCGGCCACCGGGCCTTCGGCCGTTTCGGTCTTTTTCTGGCCCCGGTTTTCCTGGCGGTTTTTCTTGCGCTGTTCGCTGCGGGTGAGAGTGGTTCTGACCTCGGAAGCCGGGAGCACGGTCTGGTTTTTGTCGCTCATATTCTCAACTCTTATAGGTGGATAAGCCGGAATGGAACCCACCCCGGCTTATCGCTGTGATATCTCGACCCAATGTCTGGTTTGGCCGTCCGAGGGGGAGCGGTGATTGGCAGGCCAGGAGGGACTCGAACCCCCAACACCCGGTTTTGGAGACCGGTACTCTACCAATTGAGCTACTGGCCTGTGCGCCCGCCCCCGCGTCCGGGAGCTTACTTGGACTCCCGATGGACGGTATGCCGCTGATCAAAGGGGCAGAACTTCTTCAACTCCAGGCGGCCGGGGGTGCGCCTTTTGTTCTTGGTGGTGGAATAGTTGCGACGTTTGCACTCGGTGCACTGCAATTGAATGATATCGCGCGGCATGGCTGGCCTCTTGCTGGTTCGTTGCGAGGCCGGCCCCGGGCAGGACCGGCCTCGGCGGGCCCGGATCGCCCGGGCGCATGGTTACTCGAGAATTTCGGAGATGACGCCGGCACCGACGGTGCGGCCGCCCTCGCGGATGGCGAAGCGCAGTTCCTTTTCCATGGCGATGGGCATGATCATCGTCACCACGAAGCTCACGTTGTCGCCCGGCATCACCATCT
>JAVBLB010000153.1:0-4324 GCA_031553735.1 Candidatus Adiutrix sp. | reverse complement strand
TTCCGCCCCTCCTCTGGGGGAACGGGCGGGGGTCCCGGCCTCGGCCGCGGCCGACGCCGCCGCCGCCGCCACGAAGTTTTCTCTGGCCGACGTGGAGACGATCGCCCGCCAACTGGCCGGGAAAAGCTATGAAGCTCCCTCCGCCCAGGTGTCCGAGTATCTGCGGGGCATTTCCGAAAGCGAGTGGAACGGCATACGCTACACAGACGACCGCCGGCTGTGGCGGGACGACAACCTGCCGTTCGAGGTCGATTTTTTTCACCCCGGCTTCATTTATGACCAGGTGGTGACCATATACGTCGTGGAGAACGGGCAGAGCCGGCCGGTGCCCTTCAGCCCGGACCAGTTCAATTACAACGACGATGCCCTGGCCGGGCGCGCCCGGCCGGCCGGCCTGAATTTCGCCGGCCTGCGCCTGTATTTCCCCTTCCGGCGCGCCGACCGCAAGGAAGAAGTGGCCGTTTTCCTCGGCGGAACCCACTTCCGGGCCCTGGCCCGGCACACCAGCAACTACGGCTTGACCGCCCGAGGGCTGATCCTGAACCCGGCCACCCCCGACGGCGAGGAATTCCCCTATTTCCGTCGCTTCTGGCTGGTCAAACCGGAGCCCGAGGCCACCTCCATCACGATTTACGCCCTCCTGGATTCTCCGAGCCTAACCGGGGCCTACCGTTTCGTCATCAAGCCGGGGCTCTCCACGGTCATGGACGTCACCGCCCGGCTGTATCCCCGCACCGGCGCGGCCTTTCCGAAGAAAATCGGCCTGGCCCCGCTCAGCAGCATGTATCTGTATTCGGAAAAGGAAAACGGCTCCCGCCGCGACTACCGGCCGGAAGTGCACAACTCGGACATCCTGCTGTACACCACCGGGGGCAATGAGTGGACCCGGCGGCCCCTGGCCAACCCCGAGCGCCTGGAAGTGAACAGCTTCAACCTCAAGAACCCGCGCGGCTTCGGCCTGATGCAGCAGGACGACAATTTCGACCATTACCAGGACATCGGCTCGCGCTTCGACCGCCGTCCTTCGCTTTGGATCGAGCCCCAGGGCGACTGGGGGGCCGGGCGGCTGGAACTGATCGAGATTCCCTCAAACCAGGATATCCACGACAACGTGCTGGCCTTCTGGGTGCCGGACCAGTTGCCGGCTTCGCCCGGGAACAACGGGCCCGGCTCCGCCGGTGACTTGAGCTTCGCCTATCGGCAGTACTGGATGGCCCCGGGCGTCATTCCCCATCAGTTGGGCCGGGCCGTGGCCACTCGGATGGTGCGCGAGCCCAAAGGCGATTCTGTCAAATTTCTGATCGATTTCGAAAGTGAGGAACTCAACGCCCTCCCTTCCGACATGGGCCTCACCAGCCAGATCGAAACCGACGCCGAAGTGCCGGTGCTGAACAAGCGGCTCCAGAAAAACCCGGTCACCGGGGGCTGGCGCCTGCA
Source organism: Candidatus Adiutrix sp. (assembly GCA_031553735.1). Taxonomy (GTDB): domain Bacteria; phylum Desulfobacterota; class Desulfarculia; order Adiutricales; family Adiutricaceae; genus Adiutrix. Next base: position 2,887 of record JAVBLB010000153.1, on the reverse strand, counting down.
GTTCACCGTGCAGGTGCCGCAGGAAAACAGCATGATCCAAAGCCTCCGGTCGGCCCGCGGCGAGTCGCGGAGCCTGAGGTTCCGGGCCCGGTTGAAAAAAGGCGAAAACCTGCCCGACCCCCTGACCGAGACCTGGGTCTATGACCTGCCGTATTAATTCCGATTTCAAATCGAGCGGCGCTCGATTGGTGAAAGCCTTATGTCTTCCGATCATTTGAACCACGGCCCCGGCGACGCCGAGTCCGGGGCCGTCCGCGCCCGGGACCGGATCCTGCTGTACCTTCGCGGCCTGGACCTGCCGCCCCTCCTCAGCCTGGAACTGGCCCTGGAGGCCCTGCGCCGGGTCGAGGCCCTGGGCGCGGCGCAGGATCCGGCGCGCACGATGCATGAGCTGCACGACCTCCTGCGGGAGCGGAGTCTCCACCCGGAACTGACCGAAGCGGAGACGCGCCTGAGCAGCACCCCCCCCCTGAACCGCCGCTCCATGATCGCCGAAGACGGGTCTCTCCTTCGCCGGCTGAGGCGGCGGCCCGACCGGGGAACCCCGCCCGTCGGGGCCCCCTGACGGCGAATCGTATTAAAGATGGAGGCGATTCAGCCTGTTCCCGGACGACCAAACCTCAGCCAGACCGCTCTTCGGCGGCGCATTGCCCCAGTCGGGGCCAGCAATCACCCCAACATCAGGATCATCGGGCGGCGGATATGACCGGACGCGACAATATCATTCACAATATCTGGGAAAAAGCCGGCGGCCGCCGCCGGCTGCTGCTGTTCATTTTGGTGGTCGGGCCGTCGCTGTTCGCGGCCAATGTCATGTTTTCGCTCTTGCCGCCCATGGGCGGGCGATGGCTGAACTGGATCATCACCGGCCTTTTCGCCATCCTTTTCAGTTGGATCTCGGTCGGCTTCTGGAGCTCCACGGTCGGGCTCCTGGTCGTGCTGCGGCGCTACAACCGCTTCGCCGTCACCCTGGGAACGCCTTCGGAACTGGCTCTCCCCGACGATTTCCGGACGGCCCTGCTGTTCCCAGTGTATAACGAGGATTCCCGCAAGGTGGCCGAAGGCATCCGGACGGTGCTGCAGTCGCTGGCCCGGCTGGGCCTGGAGCGCCACTTCGACACGTTCATTCTCAGCGACACCACCAACCCCGACCTGTGGGTGGCCGAAGAGGAGGCCTGGCACCGGCTGTGCCGGGAGGAACAGGCCTTCGGCCGGCTCTTTTACCGTCACCGCCGCTTCAACATGAAGCGCAAAAGCGGCAACATCGCCGATTTCTGCCGCCGTTGGGGGGCCAACTACCGCTACATGGTGGTGTTCGACGCCGACAGCCTGATGGCCGGGGATACCCTGACCCGCATGGTGCAGGCCATGGAGGCCCACCCGGAAATCGGGATCCTCCAGACTCCGCCCAAGGCCATTTTCAGCCGTTCCCTCATCGCCCGGGTGCAGCAGTTCGCCAACCACCTCTACGGCCCGATCTTCGCCGCCGGCATGCACTACTGGCAGCTCGGCGACGCCCAGTACTGGGGGCACAACGCCATCATCCGGGTGGAACCCTTTCGCCAACACTGCCAACTGCCCCGGCTGCCCGGGAAGTCCCCCTTGGGCGGCGAGATTCTGAGCCACGACTTCGTGGAATCGGCCCTGATGCGCCGGGCCGGCTACGGCGTCTGGCTGGCCTATGAACTGGGCGAGGGGTCCTATGAGCAGAACCCGCCCAACCTCATCGACGAGCTGGTGCGCGACCGCCGCTGGTGCCAGGGCAACCTCCAGCACAGCCGCCTGATCTTCACCCGGGGGTTCTTCCCCACCCACCGGGCGCTGTTCGTCAACGGCATCATGTCTTACGGCTCGGCCCTGTTGTGGTTTTTCTTTCTCCTGGCCAGTTCCATCCAGGCCGTCAGCGCCCTGTTCGTCATGCCCAACTATTTTCCCGAAGGCCCCAGCCTTTTTCCGGACTGGCCCAGATACTTTCCCACCTGGGCCCTGGCCCTGTTCAGCGGCACGGCGGGCCTGTTGTTTCTGCCCAAGGTGCTGGCGGTGCTGCTGGTGGCTTTCAAAGGCGGCTCCCGGGCCTTCGGCGGTTTTTGCCGCATGGTTCTGAGCGTGATCGGCGAGGTTCTGGTCTCCACCTTCCTGGCTCCGGTTCGCATGCTGTTCCACAGCGTATTTGTGATCACCACCCTTCTGGGGGCCAAAGTCGGCTGGAACGCCCAGAATCGGGACGACTCGGGCACGCTGTGGAAGGAGGCCCTCCGCTTTCACTGGTGGGGCACCCTGCTCGGGCTCCTGTGGGGCGCCCTGATGTATATCGTCAGCCCCGGCTTTTTCATCTGGCTGTCCCCGGTCATAGCCGGGCTGGTTTTTTCCATCCCCCTGTCGGTCTGGACCAGCCGGGTCAGCTGGGGCGGCCTGGCCCGGCGCCTGGGCCTGTTTCTCACCCCGGTCGATACGGCCCCCACGGCGGAAATCGAGCGGCTGGAAGAAAATCTGCGGCGCCGCCCGTCGGCGAACCCCATCCCCCTGCCCTGGGACCAGGGCTTTGCCCGGGCCGTGGTCATCCCCGGCGTGTTCGCCCTCCACGCCGCCCTGGCCTTCAACCGGCGCCGCAACGCGCCCGACAAGACCGCCCGTCTGCGCGAGATGATGGATAAAGCTCTGGAGCGGGGGCCCGGATCCCTGACCCCCAAGGAAAAAATCGCCCTCTTAAACGATCCGGAAAGTCTGCGCACCCTGCATCAGGAGGTCTGGAGCCTCGATGACCGGCGGGCGGCCCGCTGGGGCATCATCCAATAATTCCCCACGACGGTGGAAGAGCTGTCGGGCCGCTCCCGACCAAACCCAAAGCCCCCGAAAAGCCGGATGTGATCCGGCTTTTCGGGGGCTT
>JAVBLB010000044.1:0-90859 GCA_031553735.1 Candidatus Adiutrix sp. | reverse complement strand
CGACGCGGCTTCCAAACCCGAGACTGACCGGGCGGAAAATTCTGAACCATGCGTACCCGTGTCAACAGGTTGTCTACAGTAACAAACCTCACTGGGTTTACGTGTTTTCCGCCGGATCGCCCGCGGCGGCTGTGGCGGAGCGCCCGCCGCCAACAGTGTTGCCGACGGTTACAGCAAGGCGTCGATTCAACCTGTGCCGGACAACCCAATTTAGGCCAAACCGATTTTCGGCGGCGCATGGCCCCATTCGGGGCCTGGAGGTAGCCCATATGATGCACAGCCGAACGGCGCGAAACCCGAAAGACGCGGCCCTGGTGGCCGAAGACGAAGGCGCCGGGCCCGATCGGGCCGAACAACCGGCGGCCCGGAGCCGGCCGGCGGTGAAGCTTTCCGGAGCGGCCTATGTCTACCAGGTCTTGCGGCAGGAAATCGTCACCCTGGCCCTGATCCCCAACACCGTGCTTGACGAAACCGGCCTGGCCGCGCGGTTCGGCCTGTCGCGCTCGCCGATTCGGGAGGCTCTGATCCGCCTGGAGGCCGACGGCCTGGTGATCAGCCTGCGGAACCGGGGGGCCATGGTGGCCGGCTTCGACGCCCAACTGGTGCCCAAGTTTCTCGACGCCCTGGGGGTCATGCAGCGGGTGACCTCCCGCCTGGCGGCCATCATGCGCACCCCGGACGACCTGAAGGAAATCAACCGGCATCACCGGGCCTATCTGGTGGCCCTGCGTGAAGGGATCACCCGGGAGACCATCCTGATCAACCGGGATTTCCACGCGGCCATCGGCCGGGCCAGCCGCAACCCGTATTTCTCTTCGCTGTATCAGAGGCTCCTGGACGAGGGCGTCCGCCTTTTGCACATGTATACCCAGTATCCCGACGGGGTGACCGGGTTCAAGCTGCATTCGGCCGATCACCAGGCCCTGGTCGACGCCATCACCGCCGGGGACGCGGATTCGGCCGAAGAGGCGGCCCACCGCCATGTTCAGCAGTTCGACGCGGCTTTTATCGCTTTCATTTCCCGCCCCCGGTCCGAGGATTTGAAAAGCCGGGAGGCGCCGTTCTGGGATGAGGTCATGCTCGATTTCATGAAAACGAGGCGCCCGGCCGTCGGCTGAGGGGCGCCCCACGGGGGCCAAACGCCGCCAAACAGCGGTTTGGCTGAAATTGGGGCGTCCGGGTTCGGATTGAATCGTCTTCCACTATATAAACGGAGAGTGTCATGCAGTTCAAAGGCATTTACGTACCGATGGTGACCCCTTTCGGCCAGGACGGCCGGATCAATTATCCCGCCCTGGAGGCCCTGATCGAACGCCTGATCGGCGAAGGCGTCGCCGGCCTGGTCACCTGCGGCAGCACCGGGGAATTCTATGCCCTCAGCGATCAGGAACGGCTGGAGCTCATGGCTCGGGTGGTGAAGATCGCCGCCGGCCGGGTCACCCTCCTGGCCGGGACCAACGCGCCGTCGACGGCGGAAGTTCTGCGGTAGTCCCGGGCCGCCGCCGACATGGGCTATCACGGCTTGCTTCTGGCGGCGCCCTATTACGGCCTGCCGACGCCGAAAGAGCTGATCGTCCACTTCAACGCCGTGGCCGACGAAATCGGCCTCCCGATCATGCTGTATAACTTCCCGGCCCGGACCGGGGTCGAACTGGACTATGAGGTCCTCGACGGCATCGCCGACAATCCGAAGATCGCGGCCATCAAGGAATCCAGCGGATCGCTGGCCCGGGTGTTCGGCATCCTCCAGCGTTACCGGGGCCGCATCCAGCTCGTCTGCGGCAGCGACGACCAGGCCCTGGATTACTTCGTCTGGGGCAGCACCGCCTGGGTGGGCGGGGCCGCTTCCTTCTCCGCCAAACGGCACGTGGAACTCATCGAGGCCGCCAACAACCAGGATTTCCTGACCGCCAGAGGCTATATGGAAAAGATGCTGCCCCTCATGTGCCACCTGGAGGACGGCCGCTTCAACGCCAAGGTGAAGTGCTGCTGCCAGTTGGCCGGGATCGAGGCCGGCGACCCGCGCCGGCCGATGCTGCCGCTGAACGCGGAGGAACGGGCCTTTATCAAACCATTATACGAATTAGCGGTTTCCTGATGACCAAAGCCTATGACGTTCTGATAATCGGGGGCGGGGTTATCGGGCTGTCGATAACCTATTGGCTGGCCAGGCGCGGCCTGGCGGCGGCCTGCCTGGAGCGACGGACCTTGGCCGGCGGGACCTCGAGCCGCTGCGACGGCAATGTGGTTCTGCACGACACCCACCCGGGTTACGAGTGCCGGTTCGCCAAATTCAGCCAGGATTTCTATCCCGAGCTGAGCCGGGAGCTGGACGTCGACTTCCACTGGACCCGCAAAGGCTCGGTGCTGCTGCTCGACAACGACGGCGAAGTGGAACTGGCCCGGGAACACGCCGCCAAGATGACGGCCGAGGGCCTCCCCTACCGGCTGATGGACCGCCAGGAGATGATCGACGACGAGCCCCGGGTGGCCCGCGACATCGGCGGCGGCCTGGAAATAAGCTGCGACGGCTCGCTGGACCCCATCGCCCTGTGTTTCGCCCTGGCCTATCAGGCCCGGAAGCTGGGGGCCAGGATCCTGACCGGCCTGACCGTGACCGGGCTCATCGAGGACGGCGCCGGACGGGTCGGCGGGGTCCGGACCGACCAGGGCGACTACCACGCCCCGAAGGTCGTCAACGCCGCCGGCATCTGGTCCCCGGAAATCGGCCGGATGGCCGGCCTGAACATCCCGGTCAAGCCGCGCCAGGGCCACATCCTGGTTTCGGAAAAGACCTTTCCGGTGGCCCGGCGGAAAATTTCCGAATTCGGGTATATGACCACCCGCCAGGAATCGGATATCTCCCACCGGCGGGTCGACCACGACATCCTGGCCCACGGCGTGGCCTTCGTCTTCGAGCCCGCGCCGCACCAGAACTTCCTTTTGGGCAGCAGCCGGATATTCACCACGTCGCTCAAGGCGGAAATGGCGGTCGTCCGGGCCATCGCCCGGCGGGCCATCCGGTTCTTCCCGATCATCAAGGAGGTCGGGGCCATCAGAAGCTACGTGGGGCTGCGGCCCTACACCGCCGACCACATGCCGATCATCGACGAGCCGAGGCCCGGCTTCATCGTGGCCACCGGGCACGAAGGCAGCGGTTTCTGCCAGGCCCCGGGAACGGCCGAATTGGTGAGCCGCCTGGTCTCAGGCGAAGCCGCGCCGCTGGATATGAAGCCGCTGAAGCTGGAAAGGTTTGGACAAGGATGAGCGAGGCCTTTCACATCGAAATCGACGGGCGCCAAGTCGAAGCCCGGGAGGGCCAGACCCTGGCCGAAGTGTTTCTGGCCAACGGGTTGTTCGTCACCCGGCGCACCATGAGCGGGGCCCCGCGCGGCGTCTTCTGCGGCATGGGCGTGTGTCACGAGTGCCGGGCCAAAGTCAACGGCCGGCCGAACGTCCGGACCTGCCAGACCCTGGCCCGGCCGGGGGACCGGGTCGAAATCCAGGACGACGCCCACCTGACCTTCGACCCGCCCGGGACCGTATCGCGGGAGGCGACGGCATGAAAAAACACGTCGACATCCTGGTCATCGGGGCCGGGCCGGCCGGCATCGCGGCCGCCGCCGAAGGGGTCAAAGCCGGGCTGCGGGTCGTGCTGCTGGACGACCAGGCCGCCCCGGGCGGGAAAGTGTTCAGGCATGCCAACCCCGGCCCGGTCGACCCCGACGAGAGGCGGATCCGGCCGAGCCTCGAAGCCGCCCTGAACCTGGTGAAGACCGGCGGGGCCATTCTCCCGCAGACCACCGTCTACAGCGTCCACGAAGGCCTGGAGGTGGAGACCTACTCCCCCACGGCCAAAGCGCAGGAATACAAAGAAATCGCCGCCCGATGCCTCGTCGTGGCCCCCGGGGCGGTCGACCGGCTGATCCCCTTCCCCGGCTGGCACCTGCCGGGCGTGTTTTCCATCGGCGGGCTCAACACCGCGGTGAAAAACGGCGTCCGGCCGGGACGGAAATGCGTGGTCGCCGGCTCCGGCCCTCTGTTGCCGGTGCTGGCCTACAACCTCCTTAAGGCCGGGACCAAGCCGCGGGCGGTGATCGACGCCTCGCCGTTCCCGGATTATGCGAAGCTGGGCTGGGCCCTTTTGCGCCGGGGCTTCCCGGGCAAGGCCGCCCTGGGCCTTCGATATCTGGCCGCGCTGCGGGCGGCCGGGGTTCCCTACCATTATGGCCGGCTGGTCTCCCGGGCCGAAGGCCGGGAGCGGGTCGAGCGGGTCACCGCACGCGGCCTGGAGGGCGGCGGAAACGAGCTGGTTTTCGAGGCCGACGTCCTGGCCGTGAGCTACGGCCTGGCGCCCCAGACCCGGATCACCCAGCTGATGAACTGCGGCCACGAATACGTCGAGGAGTTCGGCTACTGGCAGGCGCACCGCAACGATTACCTGGAGACCACCGTGCCCAACGTATTCGCGGCCGGCGACGGCGCCGCCGTCGAAGGCTTCGGCTCCGCCTGGGGGCAGGGCCGGCTGGCGGGCCTGACCGCGGCCAAGCATTGCGGGGTGATCCTGAGCGACGAGGACGAAGCCCGGCGGCGCGGGTTGCTGCTCAAATCGCGCCGCGACCGGGCGGTGGGCCGGGCCCTGGCCCGCCTGTCCCACCCCGGGCCTTCGCCCTGGGCGCTCATCACCGACGACACCGTCATCTGCCGCTGCGAAGAGGTGACCTACGGCCAGGTCAAGGCCGCCGCCGAAGGGCTCCCGGTCATGGACATCAACGATTTGAAGCGTCGCCTGCGCATAGGCATGGGCCATTGCCAGGGCGCGGTCTGCGGCCAGAACATCAACGAATTATTGCGCAAGGCAAGCGGCCAGTCCCGGCCGGTCGAACAGATTTCCGTCAGACCGCCCCTGGCGGTGGTGCCCATCGGGCGCCTGGCGGAGTGAGCGACCGGCCCGGGATTTACCAAGGCCGGAATTATTATTGATAAGATTACCCGCCAGGGTAAAGACACCCCATTCGGGGCTTCGTTAAGGAGGTAGCACCATGCGTGCTGGTTTGACGCACTTCAGCCCTCACATGAGGGTTCTTTCCCCGGAACAGATCAAGGACATTCACTACGCGGCCTGCGAGATATTGGAGCGCACCGGCATCAAGATCGGCGTGGAGAAAGCCCGCGACCTGCTCCACTCCCACGGCTGCAAGGTCGACGGCGACATTGTCCGCTTCCCGGCCTATCTGGTGGAAAACGGCCTCCGAACGGCGCCGGAACGTTTTGTCATGTGCCATCGGGAAAACGACCGCAAGCTTTTCTTCGAGCGTGGCAAGAGCTATTTCTCCCCCCTGGTCGACAACCTGTTCATCGTCGATCCCTACACCCGCGAGCGCCGCCAGTATCTGGCCAAGGACGCGACCATGATGGCCAAGCTCATGGACTACACCCGGCACATGGACGTTCTCCAGGTCGGGGGTTTCGCGGCCGACATGAATCCGGACATCGTCGACCGCCACAACGTCCAGGAGATGATGCTCCACTCCCGCAAGGCCATCTCCTTCAGTTGCAAGAACCCGGAAGCGCTCCTGGACATCATCGAGATGGCCGCCATCGTCGCCGGGGGCCACGAGGAACTGAAGCGGAACCCCTACCTCCTCCACCTTCAGGAGCCCATCAGCCCCCTGGTCTATGATCACCACGCGGTCGAGGAGCTGATGCTCTGCGCGGAACACGAACTGCCCATCGTCTACTATCCGATCCCCATGGGCGGGGCCACCGCCCCGGCCACCCTGGCCGGCATCCTGGCCCAGAACCACGCCGAATCCATGGCCGGGCTGGCCCTCCACCAACTGGTCAAGCCCGGCGCGCCCTTCCTTTACGGCGGGGTGCCCTGCAGCATGGACATGCGCTACATGCGCACCGGCTACGGCTCGCCCGAGCTCTATATCCTCATCACCGCCCTGGCCGACATGGCCCACTTCTTCAACCTGCCCTTCTGGGGCTGCGGCGGCCAATCCATCGCCGGCATCTTCGACGAACAGGCGGCCGCCGAAATGGCCATGTCCGCGCTCATTTCCGTTCTGAGCGGGGCCAACCTGATCCACAACACCGCCCTTTTGGACCAGGCCACCCTGACCCAGCCGGAGGGCGTTTTGTTCTGCGACGAGGTCGCCTCCCACGCCAAGCACTGGATCGGGCAGAAGATCGACATCACCCGCGAAACCCTGGCCTTGGACGAAATTCACCGCGTCGGCCACGGCGGCAACCACCTGACCTCGAAGCACACCCGCAAGCACTTCAAGGACTTCTGGGTGCCGCAGTATTTCCGCACCTACGCCTATAAGCAGGGCGACCCGGACTTCGTAGACCACCTCAACGGCCAGGTCAGGAAAATCATCGAAACCCACGAAGTGCCCCCGCTGCCGGACGACAAGGTGAAGCAACTGAAAGAATACGAAAAGAAATGGCGGCGCTGAGCCGAGCCACCTTCCCCGGCCGGGCCGCGCGGCCGGCCGGGCAGACAAGGAGTCCGCGATGAAATTAGGCGTCCACACCTACAGCCTGCACCTGTCCGGGTTCGGCCCGACCGACCCGGCGGGCACCGAGATCCAGGGCAAGACTATGAACGTCTTCGGGCTGCTGGAGTATTGCAAGAACGATCTGGGCCTGGACGGGGTGCACCTGACCCCGCTCTGCCTCGACGCCATCGACCTGGGCCACATGCGGGAAGTGGGGGCCCGGGCCAGAGAGCTGGGCCTGTTCCTGGAATACAACTTCTCCATGGACGATCCCTACGTCCCCCAGATCAACCTGACGCCCGACCAGGCCCTCAACCACTGCCAGGCCCTGGGCGCCGACATCGCCAAGGCCAGCCTGGACGTCAAGCGGCCCCGGCCCCTGACCGCCAGCCGCCACCACCCCAAAGTCATGGAAGTGCTGGCCCGCCGGGCCAAGGAATTCCGCGCCGCCGCCCCCCGGGCCCGGGAACTCGGGGTCCGGTTCGCCATCGAAAACCACACCGACACCTATGCCAGTGAAATCAAGTGGCTGGTGGCGGAGGTCGACCACCCCGCCGTCGGGGCCTGCGTGGACACCGGCAACGCCCTGTTCGTCATGGAAGACCCGGTCTCCGCCTACGAAATCCTGGCTCCCATCGCCTTCACCAACCACTTCAAGGATTACCGGGTCGATTACGCCCAATACGGCGCCCGCTTCGTCGGCGTGGCCCTCGGCGAAGGCGACATCGACATGGTCAAGGCCTATCACCTCATCAAGAACGAATCCGCCACCGACCGTCTCATCATCGAAGTGGAATGGGACCCGGCCGGCGTCAGCCCCGAACAGGCCCGGGCCGAGGAAATCGAAGCTCTGAAGCGAAGCATCGACTATTGCCGCAACGTTTTGCTGAAATGACCCGCAAACGCGAAATCCGCATCAGGAGGTAGAACGATGAAAATGTACGGAAAACTGTGGCCCCTGGCCCTGGCTCTGATCATGGCTCTCCTGCTTCTGCCCGGACCCGCCCAGGCCCAGAGCAAAGTTTTCAAGGTCGGCGTGGTGGGCCCCTTCACCGGCCCCTCGGCCAAGACCGGGGCGGAATTCCGGGCTTCGGCGATAACCGCCTTTGAAAAGGAGAATAACCAGATCGGCGATTATAAAATCGAACTGGTCTGGATCGATTCACAGTCCGACCCGGCCAAGGCCGCCAACGCCTATACCGAAGCGATCGAAAAATACGGCATCGGCGCTTCCTTCGGCATCTGGCACAGTTCCGTGTCGGTGGCGCTCATGGACATATCCGCCCAGTACAAAAACCCGATCATCCCCGGCATCGGCGCCGCTTCGATGATCAACGAAAAATGGCTCGCCAACCGCGAAAAATTCGACGGCTATTACCTCAAGAGCTGGCCGATACCCGCCAAGATGTTCCAGGGGTATATCGACTTTACCGAACAGGCCATCAAAGACGGCCGCTGGAAGCCCAAAAACCGCAAAGTGGCCCTTTTCGCGGAAGATACCGACTGGGGCCACAGCGCCCTGGAAGCATTTAAAAACGGATTCGGCAAGGCCGGCTGGGAAATTGTCTCCGAGGATTTTTTCCCTTACACCCAGACTGATTTCTATCAGATGCTGGGCCGCTACAAGAGCCAGAATGTCAGCCTGATCGCCGGGGTCAGCGTGTATCCGGCCATGGGCGCTTTGGTCAAGCAGGCGGACGAAATCAAGCTCGGCGCCCTGATCATCGCCGACCGGATGGGCGAAGTCGGCAACTGGTACGAGGTCACCGGCAAATCCTCCAACCAGGTTCTGGACATGCTGCCGAGCGTCACCGACGAGGCCCAGGTGTGGGTCAAGAAAGTGGAGGATAAATTCGGCTTCACTCCCAGCTTCGGCGGCTGGTTGTGTTATGACAGCGCCGGGCTGCTCATCAAGACCATGAAAAGGGCCAATGAGGAATACGGCGAACTCACCAGCGACAGCATCGCCAAGGTCGTTCGCGATGAAGTGACGCCCGGCAAGCTGACCTACACTCGCGCCGAGGGCGCCGTGGTCATGAAGGAATACAAGTTCACCGAAGAATCGGCTCCCGATCCGCTGGTCGGCCCCGACTACTATTTCTTCCCCGTCGTTCAGTACAAGGACGGCAAGTCGTTCATCATCTATCCCGAAGCGGACAAACAGGCCGAATTCGTGGCCCCCAAGTGAGCCCGCCCGCAGCCGGGGGCCGTCCGGAGGCGGCCCCCGGCCCGGCCCAAACCCAGAGGCTTTCCCCATGATCGACGACGCATCCATAATTCACGACGCCTCCATGAAACTGCTGTCCCGGACGGGCATCAGGCTGCCGAACCGCCAGGTTCTGGATTGCCTCAAGGCCCGGGGCGTGAAGATCGACGGCCAGACGGCCTTCTTCACCGAGCGGGACATCCTGCGGCTGTTGGCCACCGCCCCGTCGAACATCGAGGTTGCCGGGCGGGATTCGAAATATGACCTGACTTTGGGGGGCGAAACCACCCATATCACACCCGGTTACGGGGCCATCGTTTTCGAGGAGGATGGGAAGTTCCGCGAATCGACCTTCGCCGACTACATCCGCCTGGTCAAGATGTACCACAGCAGCGAGATGTATTCCTTCAACGGCGGCTGGATCCTGACGCCGATGGATCTGCCGCCGGAACGGGCTTTTCCCAGCCAGTTCCTGGCCTCGCTTCTTTTGACCGACAAGTGCCTCGTCGGCGGCGCCCTGGGGCGTGAACAGACCATCATGGTCCTGGACATGCTGGATATCGTCTTCGGCGACCGGCCGGCGGGCGGGCCGGCCGGCACCATGGTCTCCATCGTCAACTCCCTCAGCCCGCTCTGCGTGGACAGCCGCTCGCTGGAGACGCTGTGCCTCCTGGCCGAGCGCCGCCAGCCGGGGGCGGTGTCCCCGGCCATCATGGCCGGAACGACCGGCCCGGTGACTCTGGAGGGCACCATCGTCCTCGGCAACGCCGAGGCGGCGGCCATGATGGCCGTGGTCCAGGCCGTCAATCCCGGCGCGCCGGTCCTTTACGGGGTCATGAACACCATGGTCGACATGAACACGGCCGCCTGGACCCTCGGCAACCCCGGCCACCCGATCTGCGTGGACCACGGCGCCCGGATGGCCCGGTTCTACCGGGTGCCCTCGCGCGGCGGCGGGGCCGGCAAAGACGCCGCCGGGGTCTCGGTGCAGAGCGGCTATGAGAGCATGTTCAACCTCCTGTCCGGCTACCGCAGCGGAATCAACCTGATCATGCTGTCCAGCGGCAATCTCGACGGCCACCTGGTCATCAGCCCCGACCAGATGGTGGTGGATATGGAAATTCTGGGCCTCATCCAGGGGTCGCTCCGCCGCCCGGTCTTTTCCCAAGAAAACATGGCCCTGGACATCATCGCCGAAGTCGGCGCCGGGGGCCAGTTCCTCAACCACCGTCATACTTTCAAAAACGCCCGGCGCTGCACCTATACCCCGGCCATCGGCCTGCGCAACCTCAGCGACCGCGACGCCTACCAGGCCCGGCTCCGGGAACGCATCGCCCAGCGGAAAGAACGCCTGCTTGCCGAGTATGCCCGGCCGTATCTCCCGGAAAGCACGCTGAAGCGGCTCCGCCAATATGCGGACCGTCAAGGTCTGGCCTGGCCGGACGTCACGTGAGGTGACCCATGAAAATCGTGATCGAAACGGTCGAACTGACCAAAAAATTCGGCGAACTGACGGCGGTGGACGGCATCAGCACCACCCTGGAAGAGGGCCACATCGTCGGCCTGATCGGGCCCAACGGAGCGGGCAAAAGCACGTTTCTCAACGCCATGGCCGGCCTCAGCCCGCCGACCTCCGGCCGGGTGCTCTTCGAAGGCACGGACTGCACCGGCTTCACCCCCCAGCAGATGTGCCACCTGGGCCTGGCCCGGACCTTTCAGATTCCCCAGCCGTTTCCGAAGATGACGGCATTGGAGACGGTTCTGGTCTCCACCCTGTTCGGCAACCACGATAAGCCGGTGCCCAACCCGGTGAAATACGCCAAGTCGCTTCTGGATTTTGTGAACTTTCCCCTGCCGCCCAATACCGCCTGCGAACAGTTGAACACCGTGCAGCTCAAAAGGCTCGACCTGGCCCGGGCCCTGGGCAGCCAACCCAAAATGCTTTTCATGGACGAACTGGCCGCCGGTCTGACCGAATCGGAAATTCTGGACATGATCGTTCTGACCCGCAAAATCCGGGATCGGGGCATCACCATCCTCATGGTCGAACACATCATGAAACTGATCATGACCGTGTGCGAATATCTGATCGTCATCCAGTTCGGCCGCAAAATCACCGAAGGGCCGACCGCGAAGGTGGCCCAGGATCCGCTGGTCTCGGAAGCCTATCTGGGGACGCCGAAGAAAAAACCGGAAGCGTAAGGGGGAAGCCAATGTTTCTGCAAACCACGGATCTGGACGCGGGTTACGGCTTCCTGCAAATTCTGCGGAAGGTGAACATCTCCATCCGGGAGGGCGAGTTTTCCTGTCTTTTAGGTCCCAACGGCACCGGCAAGACCACCACCCTGAAAACCATCGCCGGGCTGATCAAGCCGATGTCCGGGTCGGTCGTCTTCAACGGCGAAAAAATCGGGGGGCTGCCCGGCAACAAGGTGGTGCAGAAGGGCGTGGTCTACGTCTCCGAGGCCCTGAACCTGTTCACCAACATGACCGTTCATGACAACCTCCTGATGGGCGCCTTCATCGTGCGCGATCAGCGGAAGGTTCAGGACCGGCTGGAATTCGTCTACACGCTGTTCCAGCGGCTGAAGCAGCGGCAGCAGCAGTTGGCCGGCACCATGAGCGGCGGGGAGCGGAAGATGTTGGCCATCGCCCGGGGGCTGATGTCCTTTCCCAAGGTGCTCCTGGTCGACGAGCCCTCCTTCGGTCTCTCGCCTCAGATGACCGACGTGGTGTTCGATGCCCTGGGCGTGCTCAACCGCGAGCAGAACCTGACCATCCTGGTGGTGGAGCAGAATGCGACCAAGACTCTGGAAGCCACTGAAAACGGCTATGTCATGGAAAATGGGGTCATCGTCATGCACGGCCCGAGTCAGGATCTTTTGGCCGACGAAAAGATACAGAAGGCCTATCTCGGTCTGTGATAGGGTGGGAGAATAAAAAATGAGCAACATAGTATCCAAGACGTGGAAGAAATACGGGGCCGTCGCCTGCAGCATGCTGCTGGTCTGTGTGGCCCTGACGGTGGCGGCCGCGGTGCTCCGGGGGCCCTACCTTCTGGTCAACGTGATCATCACCGGCTGCATGCTGTCGCTGGTGGCCATGGGCCTGGCCCTGGTGTTCGGGGTCATGAACATCGGCATGTTCGCCCACGGCGAAATGTTCATGATCGGCACCCTGGTGGCCTATTACACCGTGTCGCCCTTCCAGTTGCTGCTCTATGACGAGCCGATCGCCGCCATGGTCTATATCGCGCCGCTTTTGGCCGTCATCGCCGCCGCCGTGGCCGGTTTTTTCATCGGCTGCCTGGTGGAGATCCTGCTTTTCCGCCCCCTGCGAAAGCGCGCCCGGGGCAACTGGGTGATGAATTCCTTTCTGCTGACCGTCGGCCTGGGGATCATCCTGATCAACGGCCACCAGATCCTGTTCGGCGCCAATTACAAGGGGATCTCCCGGTATCTGCCGGGGACGCCGGTCGAGATCATGGGCGTGTACGTCTCCCCCGACCGGCTGGCCGCGGTGATCCTCAGCTTCATCGTGGTCGTCTGCTTCTGGCAGTTCATGACCCGGACCAGGATCGGCACGGCCATCCGGGCGGTCAGCCAGGATGAGACTGGAGCGCTGATGGTCGGCATCGACCTGCCGCTGATCTTCACCCTGACCATGGCCTTAAGCTGCAGCATGGCCGCGGTGGCCGGGGCGACGCTGCATTTCATGTATCCGTCGTATCCGACGGTGGGGCTGGAACCGACCTACCTGTCGTGGTTCGTGGTCATCCTGGTCGGCCTGGGCAACACCACCGGGGCCATGATCGGGGCCTTCATGGTGGCCCTCTTCAAGGTGCTGACCGTCGAATTCGTCGGATCCGGCTGGGACAACGTGGTGCCGACCGCCCTGATCATGCTGATTTTAATCTTCAAGCCCAGCGGCATCTTCGGCTCCACGGTCCGCTCCAAAGTCGATCAGTGAGGTGACGGCCATGAACCTTTTGCGAAACCAGGACGCCCTGTCCCCGTTCCCCCGGTATCTTGACAAAATTTGCCTGACCCCCCTGGGGCTGGCCGGCCTGGCGGTGCTGCTGCTCCTGCCGATGATTCCCGGCCTGAATTCCGAATACATCATGCGCTGGCTGACCCTGGCCGCCTTTTTCGCCGCCTGCACCATCATTTTCGACTTCACGGCCGGCTTCATCAACATCGTCAACTTCGGTTTCATGGCCTTCTGCGGCGTGGGCGGCTACTGCTCGGCCCTCTTGGCCGTCAATTACAACCTCAGCCCCTGGGCCGGCATGCTCTGCGGGGGCCTCTTGACCGGCCTGATCGGCCTGTTCACCGGGGTCATCACCCTTCGCCTGCGGGGAATCTTCGCCGCCTGTCTGACCTGGTTCGTCGGGTTGGCCATGATGGGCCTGTGCACCAAGCTGGTCTGGCTGACCCGCGGGCCGGCCGGCCTGGCGGTGCCGAAGCTTTTCGCCAGCCCGTCCAACGTGCCCTATTATTACACCATCATCATCGGCATCCTGGTCTGCTACCTCATCTGCGCCCTCCTGGTCCGCACCAGGATGGGGCTGGCCTTCAAGGCCATCGGCCAGAACATGGAAGCGGCCCAGACCTCCGGCGTCAACCCGGTGTATTACCGGGTGGTCAACTTCGTCATCAGCTGCACCCTGGCCGGAGTTCTGGGCGGATTTTACGCCCACTACATCGGCATCCTGACCCCGGACGTCATGCACACCTCCAAGACCATGGAAGTGCTGGCCATCTCCTACATCGGCGGGCGCGGATCTTTGTGGGGCGGGGTTTTCGCCGCTTTCCCCCTCATGATCGGCATGGAGCTCCTGCGCTCCAACTTCGCCAACCTCCCGGGCATCCATCTGATGGTCTACGGCGTGCTGCTGATCATCGTCATGATCTATTTCCCCGGGGGCATCGCCGCCGAGTACTACCGGGCGGTGGAGATACTGAAGAATTCTCCGCCGGTCCGCTGGGCGACCAGCTGCGCGGTGCACGACTGACGCCGACGTTCACCAGGCCGGCCACTGCAAGGGCCCGGAGCGAAACGCTCCGGGCCCTTAATTGTGGGTAAAAAATCGTTGCTATGACTCACAAAGCCGGCTCAGAGCCGTCAGACTCCCAGGAGGCTCGCAATCCCTCCATATACGCTCGGAACCGTTCAGAGAACCGCGCTTCCAATTCAAGCCGCCGCGCCGAGGGGGGCCCGCTGTCGGCGGCGCTGGTAAAAATCTTCAGGCGGCAAAAGTCGGCGGACCGCTTCCAGGCCTCGCCAGGCTCGGTCTCTTGACCGTTCCGACCTCGCTGTCGCAGGTCCTTAAGGGCCGCATAATCTGCTTCGACGCACTTCACCGGCGCATCAAACAGAATTGCCATTTTTCCCTTGTGTTGAGATTCATCCAACCCGGTCAGCACCGGTTTAAGCGCTTCGGAGAAGACTTCCGCAAACTTTACGGCCCGGGGAACCCTTTCCGCCCCATCGCGGACAACGACCCAACCGACGTATAAAGCCGACAGAACAAAACCCCGGCCGTATTCCAGGGCCTCGGGCGTCAGGGGGAGACCCGACGCACGGATCAACGCGACGAAGTCCTCATAATATTTTTCGAAAACCGGCCCGGGCTCGAGGGAGGCGGTCGAGGACAACAGGGGCGGCTCAGCTTCAACAGCGTTGCGGGCCCCGCCGGCCCCCGGCCGGGCCCGCAACGCGAACCAAGCCAGCCCGACAAGCCCGCACAACACCGCGAAACCCAGCAGCGCGGCCATCCGCCCCTCCTTCAGCAAGTCATCGCCCCGCTCACCCAAAAGCCCGCCCGTTCGAACTCTCATCGACAACTTTGTGGGACGAATTTTTTCTTATTGTGACATAGTCACCGCCCTTGTCAACCCCATATTGTTCCAGGAGGGAACTCCAGGTCACTTCGCCGCCTCGATCACTTCCGGCACCTCCCTCGCCTCCGCTCTGTCCCCCACCAGGCGTCGCCCCCGCAGCCGCAGCCACAGGGCGCAGGAGCTGCCCAAAAGGCCGTTGCCGATCAGGAACAGGAAAATATACGTATAGCCGTCGTTGCCATAGGTATCCAGCCAATAGCCGAAAGTCGGGCTGAAAAGCATGTCCGACGAATAGCCCAGCATGGAGACCACCCCCACCACCGTGCCGGTCACCCGGCGGGGGAAACCCATCTCCTCGATGGTCGAAAACATGATCAGGTAAAAGGAGAAAAGCACCGCCGAGATGGCCAGCATGATGACGATGGCCGGCCCCATGGCCGAGGGGTCCAGCGGCAGGCACAAAAGCGCCGCCAGGAGGACCACCACGATCAAGTGTCCGCCGGCCACCAGCTTGGAGGGCGCCCCGATGCGGTCGGCCAGCCAGCCGGCCGCCGGCCCGATCAGAAAGGCGAACAGTTGCAGACGGATCACCCCCATGACCGCCCCGCTGGTGGGCGAGGCGCCCAGGACGCCCGTCAGGTAGGGAGTCAGATAGGAAGTGCTGTTGAACAGGCCGTAGGTGCAGTAAACCATCACCGACAGTACCCAGACCGTGGGCGTCCTCAGCACCGCCCGGACGTCCGCCAGCCGGATCCGGTTTTCCTCCCGGGAGGCCGCGTCCTCGGCCGATTCCCGATACAGCAGATTGACCAGCAGCACCGCCACCAGGCAAAAGACGCCGTAAACCACCACCGCCGACTGAAAACCGGCCAGCCCGCCGCCGAGGCGGTCGTAACTCCACAGGGCCACGGCCATGATCAGCGAGGTGCACAACCCTTCGGCCGCGCCGAAGACGCCGTAGGCCCGGCCCTGCTCCTCCGGGCCGCCGGTCAGGCGCACGGCCTTGATCAGGCCGGCCCAGAAGCCGAAGCCCGAGGTCAGGGCCAGGGCGAACCACAGGAAAAGAGCCAGGTAATAGCTCTGGTTGACGGCGAAGAGGAAGTTGAACCCGGCCGTGGCCGTCAGCGACCAGGTGAAGATGCGTTTGAGCGGATACCGGTCGGCCACCCAGCCGCCGGGCAGATACCCCAGGGTGCAGCCCACGGCATAGGCGGTGTAGAGAAAGCCGGCGGCCTGGTTGCTGACCCCCATGGCCGCCAGCCAGTCGTCGTAGAAATAATACCGGATGTACACCAGGGTGTACATGGAGGCGGAAGACAGGCCGATCAATCCCAGGGTCAGCAGTTTTTTGAACGACAGCATGGCTCTCTCCGCCGGTGACGAACAATCCCGCAAAGTCCGTCCGCCTCCCTCGGAAAAGCCTCGGCGGAGACGGACGAACAGTTCATCCCCCTTACTCGGCGCTCAGGGGCACCTGATAAAACTCCTCGGCCTGGTTGACCTGGCGGCGCAGGGCGGCCCGGGTCTCGTCAGGCAGGGGTTTGGGCTCGTGGGTTTCCAGAATCTGCCGGGCCCGGTCCAGGGCCAGGGAGGTGAAATCCCGCCCGCCGGCCTTGAGCCAGGCTTCCCGGGGGCGCCGGTCGATCAGTTCCGGACGGGACTGGCTGTGGCGGTGTTTGAAGGTCTCCTTGTGGCTCAGAAAATCTTTGAAGGATCCCACCTCATTGATCTGATCCACGGACAGGGTCTGATCATCGACCGGGATGCCGCCCAGGGCGAACATGACCATCTTGGCCATATCCGCATCCATGAGCAACTGGGCGTAGTCGAAGGTCATGCCCAATTCGATGAGCCCCAGCCCGTAGATGATGTTGGCCCCGGACAGGGCCGGCATCAGGGCCGTCATGGTCTTTTCATGAGCGGCCTGGGCGTCGGGCAATTTGGAATCAGCCTACCCGCCGGCCACCCAGCTGGGCAGGAGGTAGTAGCGGGCCATGGCCGCCACCGACGAGCTGATGAGGGCCAGCTCGGGCGAACCGACCACGGCCGAGGCGGTCTTGAGGTCCAGGGCGGTGGTGGAGCTGCCGTAGATGACCGGCGTCCCCCGCCGGGTCAGCTGGGCCAGGGTCAGCCCGGCCAGCACTTCGGCGTTGTGGCTGACCAGGGTGCCGGCCAGGTGCACCGAAGCCGAGCCCCCGGCCATGGCCATGGACAGGATGGTGCAGGGGATGTTGTTTTCGGCCGCGCTCATGATGACCGAACAGGGCGTGTCCACCAGCCGGAGGGGGCTGACCGGGCAGGTGATCAGGGAAATGGGCAGGTTCGGGAGATCCTTCGGGCCGGAGGGCAGTTCCGGCCGGGTGGCCGCGGCCACCGTCCTGGCCATTTCGATGATCCGGGCGGTGATGTCCCGGTCCAGGGGGCCGATGGAGACGTGCTTGACGCTGTTGTTGACCATGGCCTCGTAGCCGTGGAGCGAGGCCACTTCCGGCGGCGCGTCGTGGGCCGCGGCCATCTCCTCGAGGATGGAGATGACGTCCAGGGCGTCGATGACCCTGGCCAGGTCGGCCATGTCCCGCTTGGTGGTCTCCCGCTGTTCGCCGGTGTGGATATCGTTGATCTTGACCGCGTCGCCGAAGTTGGTGAAAGCCACCCGGCGGCCCTCGATCACCACGTCGTGTTTGGGGTCGCGGGCCCGCAGCACCACTTTCTGGGGCGCCGAGGCGATGGCCGCCTCGACCACGTGGGGCGGCAGGCGCACCAGGCCCTTTTCCTTATCGATCATGGCCCCGGCCGCGGCGAACAAGGCCACGGCCTCCGGGTCCTGCACGTAAACCCCGGTGTGCCACAGCACTTCCAGCGAAGCCCGGTGGATGTCGGACAGTTCGTCCTGGGTGAAGAGGTTGAGGCTGGCGCCGCCGGTCTGGGTTCTCCCGGCGGAACGGTTTCTGATCATATGGTCCTCCTTGATCGGCGCCGCCGGCCCATGAGCCGGGTGCCGTGATGATGCTTGAATTGGCTCTCCGCTCCGGCTTCTCAGGAAGAGGCACTGTCCGGAGCGGAGCCGGGGGCATCGGCCGCCGCGCCTTTGGGGAGCCCCCCGTAGACCAGTTTGAAAATCACATAGGCCACCGGGCCGGTGGCCAGGCCGATGCCGCCCCAGAGCAGCTCCTCTTCGGTCATGTTCCAGAAGGCCACGACAATCAGGGCGGTGACGGAGATGACGAAGAGGGTCAAAAGCGCCTTCCCGCCGGGCACCTGGTAAGGCCGGGGCACATCGGGCTTGGTGTAGCGCATGACCAGAGCCGAGACCATGAAGAGCACCACCGGCAGGAAGTACAGGCTCATGGACATGACCAGGAGGGCCCCGAAGCTGCGCACGCTCAGGAAGATGTTCAAAAGCGAGGTGACCACGATGGCGATGGCCGGGGTGCCGTATTTGGGGCTGATCTTGGCGAAGGACTTGAAGAACAGGTTGTCCCGGGCCATGACGAAGGGAAAGCGGCTGGCCGCGGCCAGATAGGCGTTATACATGGCCAGGCTGGCGAAGATGGCCGAAATCAGGAAGGCCACCTCCAGGGCCGTTCCGCCGATGCGGCGGCCCATCTCCACGAAGGTGACGACCCCGTCCCCGGCCTCGGCTCCCCAGTTGGCCCAGTCGCCGACCACCGCCGCGCCGACCATGGTGGGCACGATATAGATGAAGGCGGCCACCGGGAGGCAAATGAACAGGCCCTTGGGAATCAGGTAATAGGCCCCTTCCACCTCTTCGGCCACCGAACCCACGGCCTCGTAGCCGCAGAACATCCACATGGCCAGGATCAGGCCGTAACTGCTGAAGGCGCCCAGGTCGGTGCCCTCCGGCGGGCTGAAGCTTTCAAAAGGGTTGTACTGGATCTGAAACAGGCCCACGATGGTGGCGATGACGAAGGGGGCCAGGGCGATGATCACGAACAGGGTGTTGGAGACGCCCACCGCCCCGATGCCTTTGACGTTGATCCAGCCGATGATCACCACGATGGCCGCGCTGACCGCGATCCGCGTGACCAGGTCGAAGCCGCCGAAACGGTCGCCGATGTAGGTGACCACCAGCACCAGGAAGACGGCCGTGGCCACCACGTTGCAGAGGAAATACCACCAGCCGGCCAGAAAGCCGGCCGCTTCGCCCAGGGCGTTGCGGATCCAGACGTAGAGCCCGCCGGTCTCCGGATACATCGACGACAGCTCCGCCGACACCAGGGCCATGGGGATGGCCCAGATGAATGGCACGATGATCAGCACCAGGAAGGTTATCCCCGGCCCCCCCCAGCCCACGATATCCTCGATGCCGTAGGCGGCGCTGGCCGTGTAGGCGTAAATGATGGCGCACAAAGTCAGAAGGCTGACCTTGGATTGCTTGAGACGGGTTTCACTCATAAACCCCACCTTTCTGAGGGCGCCGCCGGTCCCGCCGGCGGCCGGTAATCCGAATATTACAGGTGCTTTTCGAAGACGCGCACCGAATTGATGGGGAGGTCCAGGACTCGGGCGATGTGCCGCTTGGCCACGATGCCCATGGGATCGCCCGCCAGGGGGGTGATCGTGCCCAGCTTTTGGGCGCGCCGCAATTGATACAGGGTGTGCTGGTCGTTGAGGGAGGCCGTTTCCAGGTTCAGTTTCCGGGCCACGTAATCTTTGGCTTCATTGATGCGGAGCTTTTTGGTCATTTGCACCCACGACACCAGATCTCCGGTGGTGCGGATGCCGCCTAAGCCGCAAGCCATGATGTGAGCCAGGCAGGCCCCGAAGGTATCGCCCACGCCCAGCTACAAGCCGTCGATCTTGGCGATTTCGACCAGGGCCTTGGAACAGCGGCTGACCGTGCCCACGCCGGGGGTCAGGTCCATGGCCAGGCCGCCGACGCCCATGCCCACGTTGGCGTGCACGGGAATGCTGGAAACCCGGGAGGCCGCCTTGACCATGGTGACCGCCCGGGCCAGGTTCCAGGGCGTGCTCTGCCCGGTGTGGCTGTTGATGGCCAGGCCCACGATGCTGGCCCCGGCCTTGGCCGCCAGTTCCACCTGCTGGTGGGGCCAGACCCCGGCCAGGCGGGTGCCCTGGAAGGTCATCCGGCCGTTCATGCCCAGGATGTATTCCCCGGCGAAGCCCACTTCCACCGGCAGGTCCGGATAGGCGGCCTTGACGGCCGCGCAGCCCTCCAGGGCGCCCAGGAGATCCGGATCGCCGTAGGAGCCGGAGGTGTCCAGGTTCAGCCCTTCCACCCCGACCTCGTTGAGTTTCCCGGCCACGAAGAGGATGTCCGCGGCCAGGGCCCGGGCGGCGTCCTCTTGGGCCTTGGCCGCTTCCTTGATCTTGCCGGCCTTCATGAGGGCGAAGTGGTCCGGGAAGGGGCCGACCGGCTGGAAATACTGCCCCAGGTTGGGCTGGAAGCCGTAAAACAAAGGCGCGGTGGTCATCTGGCTGGTGACGTGGTATTCGGTGGCGATGTGGTCGATGATGGGCTTCATGGGCCGGCAGCTGTAGTCGGCCAGCCCCAGGGAGGTGGTGTCGGCCGCCACCACCCGTTCGAAAGTCAGGACGGCCTGGGCCGGGGACATGGGGATGGACAGGCCGCCGTTGGTGTTGTCGAGATAGATGAGGGTGGCCGAGCCGTCGTCGGTGGTCACCACCTCGGAGCCGGGAGCCACGCTGACCAAGCGGTCCGGCTCCAGGAAAATCTCCAGGAGGGCCTCGGCGTCGGCCGCGTCCAGGGGATCGATCTTCGCCTTGGCCGAGGCTTCGGCGCTGCCTTCGGCAATCGCCCGCCGCACCTCCTCAACCGTCATCTCCCGCCTGGTGCCGTCGCCGTTGTCGGTCACAATCCTGGTCATAACATCCACTCCTTCCGGTGGCCGGGGGCAAAGCGGCCCCCGGCCAGGTCAGCCGTTAAAAGTCGGGGCCGCAGGGCGCTTTGGCCAGGCCGTGCTTTTTCAATATCTCGATCATGGTCTTATCCATGTCCTCGCGGGTCGGGAACCGGGGATCCTCGGGGAGGGACGCCAGGAGCTTTTTCTTCCGCTCCCGGGCCCGGGCCACCAGGTCGGGGGCGGTGGTCCCGGAAGCGCCGTCTTCAAGCCGGCCCTTGCGGTCGACCACCGGGCTGGGAAAATAAGCCTCCTTCTTGAACCACTGGAGGGTGTGCCGCTGGGTGAGGTAGTCGCCGCCGGGGCCGAGCCGGGCAATGAGGTCGGCGGCCAGGGTCTGATCGTTGACCTCGATGCCCCGGCGCAGGCGCTTGAATTTGCCGAGCAGGTCGTTGGCGGCCACCAGTTTTTCGGAGCTGGAGACCAGGCAGAAATCCAGCTGGCTGAGGCCGCTGACGCTGTTGATGCCGCCTAAGAGGGCCAGAAGACCGGTGAAGGCGTCCTCCCAGCCGGCTTGGAGATCGATGAACTTGGAATCGGACAGGGCGGCGTAGGCGTGGGTGGGCAGGCCGTAGAACTTGCCCATCTGGGTGGTGCCCAGGGCCATCAGGATGGATTCGAGGCCGGCCAGGAGCGACTTGCTGGTGGCCATGTCGAAATACATGGGCGCCCCGCCGTAGACCACCGGGAGCCCCGGCCGGACCATCTGGGTCATGACCAGGCCGCTCAAGGTTTCGGCGGTGTGCAGCAGCACCGAACCGGCCAGGGTGGCCGGCGAGACCGCCCCCGGCATGGGGACGGAAATGAATTCCACCGGAATCTGATGCTTGCCGCAGCCCGTGATGGTGCTGGAGGCCAAGGAGCACCACTTCAAGGGCGCGGTGGGGGTGCAGTCCATCAACAGGCGCGGCTTGGCGGCCAGCCCCTCGGCCCCGCCGGCCATGGCCGCCAGCACCCGGGCCGTGTCGTCGAGGGTGCCGAAGCTGATCTGGCCGCCGACCATGGGCTTGGAGCAGTGGCGAAAACAGAGGTAGGCCCCGTAGGGGTCGCCCAGCCGGTCAGGCATATCGTGGAGGGTCACGGTGTCGGACTGCATGTCCACATTGGGCAGGGCCTCCACCAGGGCCGACAGTTCCAACTGGTCGGCGGCCCGGGAGGGGCGCACGGTCCGGCCGTCCTCCTCCATGAAGTTTATGGAGCAGCCGCCGGGGTTATAGTACGTGTTCTGGCTGGTCCCGCCCATGAAACAGGCCGCCTCGCCCTCGCGGGTATACAGGGTCAGGCTTTTGGGCACCGTCTTCAGGGCCTCGGCCACCAGGGACCGATCCATCCGCACCAGCTGGCCCCCCCCGGGGCGGGCGCCTTTTTTGAACAGAAATTCGCGGAATTCGTCTTCTTCCACGGCCACGCCCGTGGTTTCCAGCAGCTTGAGGGCTTCTTCATGAATACGCTCGACTTCGGCGTCGGAAAAAATATTGAGCGCGAAGCCGGGGTCGTTGAGAAAACTCATTTGATACTCCTTGGGAATAGGAAAATGGTGACAGTGGTTCCCTCGTCGCGTCCGGCGGAAGCGAGCCGCCGGCCGGAGACGGGGAAAACCCCGCCCCGGCCGGACCGCGGGCGGACCGGGACACCGGGAGGTACGGCACAACCAGGAGGGAACGGCCCGCGAAAGACCGACAACGCCCGGCGCCGCCGCGACCGCGACGGCGCCGGATTTCGCGGAAACCGGATGGACCGGTCCCCTCCGGCTTTTTATAACCAGCACAAGCTTGTGGCGGCCCGACGGAATGGCGGGCCGGATTATGGACGATGTTTTGTCTGAACTGCTAGAAAGCAAGGCTCATGCCAGCGGATTCGGCATCTGGGGTTAAAATTTTACTCAATTAAATCAGCATAATAACAATGTTATCGTTATTGTATTAGTTGTTTTTTGAAAAAATAGAAAGAAAAGGCTTTACAAAATAGAAAAAAAGAAAGAGAATGCTTTCAAAATTCGTCAACCAATCGCCAACCCGACCCGCCCTTCAAAACCGTCGCCGCGGATCCCGCATCCCGGTCGGCTCTTCCGGAGGCTCCATGTCCCGCAACCTGGACCATGAAGTCAGCGCGCTCCTGGCCGAAAACATTCCGACGCTAAAAACCGCCCTCGACACCCTGCCCCTGGGAGTGATGATCACCGACCGGGAGGGGCGGGTCATCTATTATAACCAGGCTCAGGCGGCGATCGACGACCTGGAGCCCGGCCTGATTTTGGGCAAGGTGGAGAACGATGTCCTGTTCGGCCCGGACATCATGGCCATCTGCCACCGCACCGGGCGGCCCATCCTGGGTTTCATCTACCCCTACCAGACCATCCGGGGCAAGGAGGTCAACGGGGCCTACTGGGCCTATCCCCTGCGCCGGGGCGGCCGGGTGGAGGCGGCCATCTGCTTCACCCAGCCCCTGGCCACGGCCGAGGAGGAATACAAGGTGCAGGTGCAGTGGCCGGCGGCCACCCCGGTCCCGGGCCGGGAAAAGAAGGTGGTGGGCAGCGGCCCGGCCTTTAAAAAAGCCCTGGGGCTGGCCCGCCAGGCGGCCAAGGGGCCGTCGCCGGTGCTCCTGGTCGGGGCCACCGGCACCGGCAAGGAATTGTTCGCCCGCTACATCCACCAGAATTCGAGCCGGAAGCACAAGCCCTTCATGGCCGTGAACTGCGCGGCCATCCCCGGGGCCCTCCTGGAGGGCCTCCTGTTCGGCACGGCCAAAGGCAGCTTCACCGGGGCGGTGGACCGGGCCGGCCTCTTCGAGGAAGCCAACGGCGGGGTGCTGTACCTCGACGAGATGGATTCCATGCCCCTGGAACTGCAGCCCAAGCTGCTGCGGGTGCTGCAGGAAACCACGGTGCGGCGTCTGGGTTCCGGCGAAGAGCGCCACCTCGACCTCAAGATCATCAGCTCCATCGGCATCAACCCCCAGACGGCCATGGCCGACAACCGCCTGCGCGACGACCTGTATTACCGTCTGTCGGTGCTGACCATCAACATCCCGCCCCTGGTGGAGCGCCTGGAGGACCTGGAGGAACTGGCCACCTATTTTATGTCCAAGTACAATATCTTATTGAACAAACAGGTCATGCGGCTGGACGACGGCCTGTTGACGCTCTTGCGCGGCTATGCCTGGCCCGGCAACGTGCGCGAGCTGGAACACTTTCTGGCCGGGGCCATCAACCTGGTCTCCGACCGGGAATCCACCCTGACCCGCGACCACATCCCCGACCACTATCGGTTCATCCTGCGGCGCCCCTCGGCCCATGAGCCGTTCCGGCCGGGGTTCGGCCAGCCGGTCCCGGCCCGCCCCCCCGCTCCGCCCCGGCCGGCCTGGTCGGTTTACGGCACCGCCGAAGCCGACGGCCGGGTGGAGGACCTGGGCCGGCTGCCCTATCGGGGCCCGGAGCCGCCCCCGGCCCTGAGCCGCTGGCACAAGGAATATGATCAGATCATGGCCGCGCTCACGGCCGCCGGCGGCCACGTCACCCGGGCGGCCATCCAACTGGGCATCTCCCGGCAGCTGCTGCATTATAAAATGAAAAAATATGGCCTGGACCGCCGGGATTTCAAATAAACAAAGCGGCCCCGCCGGCGAGCACAGCAATTCCAAGTTATGGGGAAATGGCGTTTTTTAGAGCATGCGGCGCCTGTTCCAAAACTCTGCCCGGGGCAAGCTTCCCGGGAACCAATCCGAAACCGCCCGCTTTGGGGCGGTTTCGGTATCTTTCAAGCTTATCAGCTTGAATCTCAATATTATCGCAAGGTATTGCGATTTGTGGTCCAGGGGAAATTTTACCCTGGCAGGGGCTTGGGGACGGAGTCCCCACACTTTAAAATGCAGCCTTTCCGTCATAATTAGAGCCACTGCGGCGCGCGGGCGACTCTTGTTTTTATGGCTTCGGGGTGGTAAGATCAATCCTTAAATCTGAATCCGCCGGGGCCGGGGTTAC
Source organism: Candidatus Adiutrix sp. (assembly GCA_031553735.1). Lineage (GTDB taxonomy): Bacteria > Desulfobacterota > Desulfarculia > Adiutricales > Adiutricaceae > Adiutrix. The sequence continues at coordinate 66,419 of JAVBLB010000044.1, read as the reverse complement.
GGCCGGGCGGTCCGGCGCGGCGGAGGTTTTTTTTGGAACGCATACTGGCCCTGGATGTGGGGGAAAAAAGAGTCGGGGTGGCGGTGTCCGACCCGCTGGGCTATTCCGCCCAGCCGCTGACCGTCCTGCCCCGCCGGCCCCACGGGGCTTTTCTGGCCGCCCTGGCCGCCCTGGCCGAGGAATATGAGGTGAAACTGGTGCTTCTGGGTCTGCCCCGCCGCACCACCGGCGAAAAAGGCCCCGAAGCCCAACGGGTGTTGGCCCTGGCCCGGGAAATCACCACCAAACTGAACCTGAAATGCGACACCTGGGACGAATGGCTGACCACCGTGGCCGCCGAACGGGTGCTCCTGGAAGGCGGCCTCTCCCGTCAGGACCGCCGGCAAGTGGTGGACAAAACCGCCGCGGCCATCATTTTGGACGGATATATGAATTACCGCAGGAACACAGCCCATGAGCAGCACTGACATCGACAGCGGCGATCAGGCCAATCAGCCGACGGAGCCGTCGGCCCCGACCGGGTCGGGGTTTGTGGTGGAATCCAAGGAGCCGGCCCCGGCCGAACCGCCCGCCGCCGGTTCGCGCAAGAAGAAAGTCCGCACCGGCCCGGGCTGCCTGATGCGTCTGTTCGGTTTGACGGGCATCGTGCTGGGGGTGGCCCTCATCCTGGCCTTCCTGGCCGGCCTGAAATACAGCGTGCTGTTTCTGGCCCCGGAAGAGGTGAGCCGCGAAGTGGTGGTCAGCATCCCCGAAGGGGCCTCCCCCACCCGCATCGGCCAGTTGCTGGAAGAGGCCGGAGTGGTCCGCTCTGGCCAGGCTTTCGTCTGGACGTTCCGGGCCAAAAACAAGCTCAAGGGCCCGGTGCTGCTGAAGGCCGGAGAGATGGCCCTGGATCCGTCGCTGCCGGTCTGGAAGACCATTGATCTCATCGCCAAAGGCAACTACAAACTGTACCCTTTCACCGTGCCGGAGGGCCGGAACATCTACGATGTGGCCCAATTGATCGAAAACGCGGGGCTCGGCTCCCAGGGCGACTTTCTGGCTCTCTGCCGCGACCGGGACTTCATCGCCTCCCTGGGCCTGGACGGCGACACGCTGGAGGGCTACCTCTTTCCGGAGACTTACAGCTTTCCCAAGGGCACGCCCCTGAAGGCCATCATCAAGACCATGACCGATTCTTTCCAGGCCGTCTGGAAGAAATACGAAGCCCTGGCCCGGGAAAAGGGGCTGACCCGGCGGCAGGTGATGACCCTGGCCTCCATTGTGGAAAAGGAGACCGGGGTGGCCCGGGAGCGTCCGGTCATCGCCGGCGTCTTTTACAACCGGCTGGCCAAGGGCATGAAGCTGCAGACCGACCCCACGGTCATCTACGGGCTCCTGCCGGATTTCAACGGCACCATCACCTCCAAAGACCTGGCCACGGCGCATCCCTACAACACCTACGTCATTACCGGCCTGCCCCCGGGCCCCATCACCAACCCGGGCGAAGCGGCCATCGCCGCGGTGGTCAGGCCCGACATCGTGCCCTTTTATTATTTCGTCTCCAAAAACGACGGCACCCATCATTTTTCGGAAACTCTGGCCGAGCACAACCGCATGGTCAACCTCTACCAGCGGGCCAACCGGGGCGGCGAAAAACAGGGCGGGGGCCAGAAGACCCGGAACCGCCGACGGTAACAGGCGGCCGGAGCCTCCATGCGCGCCCCTCTTCTGAATCGCTATATCGCCGCCGAAATACTGCCCGGCTTTCTGGTGAACGTCCTGGTCTTCACCTCCATCATGCTGATGGCCCGGATCATGGAGTTGGCCAATCTGGTCATTTCCAAGGGCGTGGGGCTGGGGGTGGTGCTGGAGATTTTGCTCCTGGTCACGCCCAAAGCCCTGTCGATGACCCTCCCGATGGCCACCCTCCTGGCGGTGTTGACGGCTTTTCTGCGCCTGTCGGCCGATTCGGAACTGACGGTGCTGCGGGCCTCCGGGGTCTCGCTGTACCAGATGTCGCCGCCGGTTCTGGTTTTCGGCGCCCTGGTGGGCCTGGTGACGGCCGCTTTTTCGGTCTGGCTGGCGCCGGAGGCCAATTGGCGGTTCAAATCCCAGATGCTGGACCTGGCCAAGGCCCGGGCCGACCTGGCCATCGAGGAGCAGACCTTCATCCGCTCTTTTTCGGGGCTGGTGATGTATGTGGGCCAACTGACCCCCGGCACCGACCGCATGAACCAGGTCTTCATCTATGACGGCCGCAGCGATGACGAAAGCTCCGTCATCACCGCCCAGCGCGGCCGCCTGGGGCTGGACCGCGAGGCCGGCATCCTTCTGTTTCACCTCGAGGACGGGGTCATCGACCGGGTCTACACCGACCGGGAGAGCACCGACAGCGTCTTTTTCGAAACCTACGAGTTGAAGGTCTCCCCCGGGGCCGAGTTCGAAAACGACAATGACGGCGGCCTCATGCGCGGCCGGGGGGAACTGCCCACCGGCGAACTGAAGGCCCGGGCCGCGGCCAGCGACCCGGGGAGTTCGTCCCGCATCACCTACCGGCTGGAGTGGCACCGCCGCTGGGCCTTGCCGGTCACCTGCTTCATCATGGCCCTGATCGGCCTCCCCTTGGGCGCCAGCTTCCGGGTCCGGGGCCGCAACTTCGCGTTGATCATGGGCCTGGGGGTCTTCATCGTCTATTACGTCCTGTTCTCCCTGGGCTGGTCCCTGGCGGAAACCGGCCGGGTGTGGCCCGGCCCGGCCGTCTGGGCCTCGAACCTGATCCTGGCCGTCATCGGGATCCATATGCTCCGCCGCATCAACCGCGGCGTGCCGGTGGACCCCATGGAACTCCTGCGCCGCTTCATGACCGGCACCGGCAAGCCGCGTTCCACTTCCCGGGTGAAGACCTCATGAGCATCATCAGCCGCTATCTCGGTTTCAGTTTCCTGAGGATCTGGGCCATGGCTCTCCTGGGCTTCATCCTGCTTTACACGGCCATAGACTTTCTGGAAAAAATCGGCGATTTCATGGGCCAGGGCATCGGGCTCAAGACCATATTGCTCTTTTTCGCGGTCCAACTGCCGAAGGTCATCGTGCTCATGGCCCCGGTGGCCACCCTGGTCGCGGTGATGATCACCCTGACCTTGCTCGCCCGGGCCTCCGAAATCGTGGCCTTCAAGGCCGCCGGGGTCAGCCTGTACCGTCTGAGCGCCCCCATCCTGGCGGTCGCCTTCGGCATCTGCCTGGGCACGTTTCTCCTCTCCGACCTGGTCTCCCCCCGGACCACGGCCATGGCCAACGCCATCTGGCAGGGCCAGGTCAAGGACCGCCTGAACACCTCCACCGTGGTCAAGGACGTCTGGCTCAAGGGCGTGCGCCTGGTCCAGCACTTCGGCTCCTATGACGAGGCCGACGGCACGGTGCGCGAAGTGACCCTTATTTTCACCGACGAGGACATGTATCTGGCCCGGCGCCTCACGGCCGAAAGCGGCCGCTTCGCCGAGGGGCGGCTGGTCCTGAACAAGGTGAGCGAAAAGGTCTATGCCCAGGATGAAAAAACCGGCCTCCGGAGCTTCACCCTCAACCGCCACGAAATGTATACCCTGGACGACTGGCCCCAGCCACCCCCGGGCTTTGGCCGGGCCGACCAAAACAGCGAAGAGATGAGCGTGGGCCAGTTGTGGCGCGCCATCGACCGGCTGTCGGCCGAAGGCTTCGGCCCGGTGCGCCAGCGGGTGGACCTGCAGTTCAAATTTTCCTTCGCCCTGTTGCCCGTCATCATGGTGATGGTGGGCCTGCCCATCGGTTTCTGGCGGGAAAAGGGGGGCAGTATCGCTTTGGGGCTGGCCTCCGGCCTGATTCTGTCGTTTCTCTACCTCATCACCATGGAACTGGCCCGTTCCTTGGGCTATTCCGGGCTGTTGCCGCCGATCGTGGCCGCCTGGCTGCCGAACCTGATTTTTCTTTTGTTCGGCGCCTACCTTTTTTCCTACGTCCGTCAATGACCGTCACTTTCGAATGCGTCCGGCCCGGCCGCGGGAAGCGGGCCGACCTCCGTTGAGGCGGCCGGATTTTCCAGCGAAAAAGGCCGGAGAAACCCAAAGACAACTGAGAAATCGGAGTTCATTATGTCAGAGAATATTGATGTGGTCGAATTGTTCCGCCGCCGAACCCGCTCGCCGTTGCGGCCCCGCTCCAGCGATCTCATTCACGCCATCTTCCCCGGCTTCCGGCAGAACGCCCAGTCCAGCGACACCCTGATCCTGGGCGAAACCGACCAGTGGGGGCGCGACCTGTTCATCATCGCCCAGCAGAAGCCCAAGCCGGAAAACCTGCGCACCAAGGAAGACCTGGCCCGGCTCAACCACGGCATGCTGACCGCCGACGACCATTCCAACATCATCCGCTTCCTCAAGCGGGCCATGAGCCGGAAAGAGGAAGGGGTGCCGGTCTCCATCATCACCCTCATCGACACCTACGGAGCCGACATCTCCATGGAATCGGCCCGCAAGTTCCAGGCCTTCTTCATCGCCCACCTCATCAAGGCCTTCTTGACCGTGCCCATCCCCACCGTCAGCGTGGTCATCGGGGAAGGCGGCAGCGGCGGCGCCCTGGCCATCCAGATGACCGACCGCCGGGCCCAGTTCGACGACGCCCTCTACGCCACCGCCCCCCCGGAAAGCCTGGCGGCCATCATCTTCCGCGACGCCACCAAGGTGCGGGAGGCCCTGCAGATATCCAAGCCCACCGCCGCGGAACTCCTGGAATTCGGGGTCATCGACAAGGTCCTGCCCGCTCCGGCCAAGGTTACCGATGTGGCCGGCTATGCCAAGGTACTGGGCGCCTATCTGGAAAAAACCGTGCGAACCCTGGGCCGGGCCAAGGTGGAAAGCCTCATTCGAGTGCGCCGCAAACGGGCGGCGGCCTTCGGCGTCACCCCCAAGGAGGGGCCGGAGGGCGAGCCGGTGAACAAGGTGAGCCGCTGGGCCTCCTGGTTCACCCTGACCCCCCTGCGGCGCAAATCCGTGCCCTCGCCGGACATTAAAACCTTCCGGGCCAGCGATCTCGATCTCCAGCCCAGCGACGACTGGGGCGAGTGGGACGACCCGGCCAACCACCCCGGCGAATTCGTCAAATGCGGCGAATTGAGCCTCAAAGGCGAAGGCCGGCAGGAGGGCTGCGGCGCGGTCATCCCCTTAGATAAATTCATGGACAACCATTACGTCTGTCCGGAATGCGGCCGCAGCAGCATCATGGGCGCCCTGGGCTGGATCAAGTGCCTCAGCGACGAGGATTCCTTCCAGGAACTGAACCGCGACCTGACGGTGCACGACCTTCTGCACCCGGCCCTCTTGACTCCGGAATATTCGGCCTTCATCGCCAAGCAGGGCAAGCGCTCGCCCTTCCGCGAAGCCCTGGTGACCGGGGAGGCCACCATCTTCGGGCACAAGGTGGCCCTGGCGGTCTGCGAATTCTATTTTTCCGGCGGCACCCTGGGGGTGGCCTTCGGCGAAAAATTCTACCGGCTGGCCGAATACGCCATGGGCAAGAAACTGCCCCTGGTCAGCCTGTGCTGCTCCGGCGGGGCCCGGCTCCACGAAGGCACCCCGGCCCTGATGCAGATGGTCAAGACGGTCAACGCCGTGACCCGCCTGAAGCGGGAGGGCCTCCCCTTCATCTCCATCCTCGGGGACCCGGCCACCGGCGGGGCCATCGCCAGCTACGCCGCCCTTGGCGACGTCATCCTGGCCGAACCCAACGCCCTGGTCATCTTCACCGGCCCCCGGGTCATGGAATCGCGGGGCTTTCCGGTCCACGAGGAGGACGTGCGGGCGTCCAGTCTCTGCCGGTCCTCCAACCTCATCTACGAGGACCTCCCCTTCTATTACGACATCCGGGGCATCCACGAAACCGCTTCCCGCTCCGAAATGAAACAGCGCGTCCTGAAATACGTGGAATACTACTACAGCGGCCAACCCGTCTCCAACCGCTACTGGCGAAAAGAGAAGTGAACGACGGGAAGGCGATTTTGAGGATATACATGAGACAAGATATGAACGCGGCCGTCGCCCTGGCGGCCCTGATCTTGATTCTGACGCTGGCCGCCCCGGCGGCGGCCTTTACCGGCGACGACGATTATCTGCGCGACCGGGAAGCCCTGGAGGCGTTGCAACGGCAGGCTTTCCTGTATATGTGGGAAGGAGGCGACCCCAATTCCGGCATGGCCTATGAAGCCGATTTCGGCTGGGACCTGCGTCCCGTGGCCGTGGGCGGGACGGGCTTCGGCGTGGCCGCCATCGTGGTGGCCGCCGACCGGGGCTGGGTCACCCGCGAGGACGCGGTGAGCCGCCTTTTGAAAATCGTCCGTTTCCTGCGCGACAAGGCCTCGCCGCCGGAGATGCACGGGGCGTTTCCCCACTGGCTCAACGGCGACACCGGCGGCATCTTTGATTTCGGCGACGGCAACGACGTGGCCGACATTGTGGAAACCTCTCTTCTGATGCAGGGCCTTCTGATCGCCCGGGCGTATTTCAACGGCCCGGGGCCGGAGGAGGAGTTGCGTTCCACCATCACCGCCCTGTGGGAAAGCGTGGACTGGAACTGGTTCACCAATTACGAGGACAACGGCATCTACTGGCACTGGTCGCCGAAGCGGGGCTACCTGGGCCTGAAGATCAAGGGCTATAACGAATGCCTGATCACCTACGTCCTGGCCGCGGCCTCGCCCACCCACCCCATCAGTCGCAAGGCCTATGACTACTGGACTTCCGGCCAGGGCTACAAGCCCAAGGACGTCTACGGCTACCGCATCGAAGCGGCCCTGCCCGGCGCCGGCCCCCTGTTTCTGGTCCACTATTCTTTCATCGGCCTGGACCCGCGCCGCCTGGCCGACAGCTTCGTGCCCCACGGCTATTTCGTGCGCAACGTCAGCCAGGTCCTCAGCAACCGCGGCTATTGCCTCCAGAACGCGCCGGCCGCCAACCGCTACGCCGAGGATTTCTGGGGCCTGACCGCCAGCCAGACCCCGAACGGCGGCTACGCCGCCTCCGCCCCGGACAACGACCAGGGCATCGTCGCCCCCACCGCGGCCCTGTCCTCCATGCCGTATACGCCGCATTACTCCATGGAAGTGCTGCACAACCTGCGCAGCCGGCTCAACGGCAAGGTCTGGGGAAACTTCGGCCCGCGCGACGCCATCAGTCTTAAGGACGACTGGGTCAGCCCCCACTATCTGGCCGTCGATCAACTGCCGATCGTGGGCCTGGTGGAAAATTACCGATCCGGCCTGTTGTGGAACCTGTTGATGTCCGACCCGGAAGTGCGGGAAGGTCTGCGCAAGGTGGGGCTCTCCGACCCGGAACTGGAGGAGGGTTTTCCTGAAGCGGTGATCACCCTGAAAAAGGAGGGCAAGAAATATGCGCCCACCGTCTGTGATCTTCGCCGGCACCCGGACAGCGGCCTCTACAGCGTTCCCTACTGGTGCGCCGAAGAGGGGCCGGTCTCCTTCGCCGTCATCGGCCAGGACGAACTGCCCGCGCTGAATCTGAATTTGACCGCGACCAAAGGCCGGAATTACCTGACTTTTTCCCAGTTCCGGCGAAAGAGCGACGAAACGTTCATTCTGACCATGACCACCGCCAAAGGGGCCACCTACAGCCTGCCCATCAGGCTGCACTGAGCCCCGGCGGGCAATGCGCCGCGATGACCCGTCATGAACGGGCCATCGCGGCCGGAACCATAGGCTCATACCAAGTTGCATTCAATGGGAATTGAATGCAGGACGCCAAAGTTTTTGAAAAACAGGCGGAGCCTGATTTTTCAAAAACTTGCGGGCGGCGGAAGACCGCCGCCATACCAAGTTGCAATCAAATTCAAAGCAATTTGATTGCAACTTGGTATAATTGCTTGTAAGCTCCACGCAAAATTTGTATAACGCTCCTGCCCTGGCGTTGTCAGCGGCCGTACAGCAGGTGGGAGTTCAGAGCCAAACAAAAGGGCGCTTCAGCGCCCGCTCTTATTTTGCGGACGACCAAAATGGTCTCGGCCGCCCAGACGTTGCGACCGACCAAGCCCAGCGAAGCGGGTGCGGGCAGATGCGAGAGCATCTGTGGGTCCAGGGCTATGCCCTGGGGGCGACGAGCCAGCGCCAGGGAAAGACTTTGCCGGCCGAGATTTCCGGGCGGTCGCCGGTGCGACGGTCGACGGGGGTGGAGACGACGAAGCCGTGGGCCTCGATGAAGGCCGCGACTTCGGCCAACGGCCAGATGTTGAAATAGGACTTGAGGCTTTCGGCGCCGGGGTCAAGGTAGGGGTCGGTTTCATAGCGAATGTGCGCGGTTTCCGCCAGGGTGGTGCGCAGGACGAACAACCGCTCGGTGACCGACAGGAGACGCTCCAGCCCCTGGCGATAGTCGGGCAGGGCGAAGAGGGCGTTGAGGCAGAAGGTGGCCTGCCAGGGGCCGGGCGGGCTCTCCTGGATGGAAGCGTGGATGAATTCTTCGGCGGGCTTTTCCCCGGCCAGGGCCCGGCGGCCCATCTCCACAAAATCGGCGGTCTGGTCCAAGAGACTATAACGGCCCAGAAGATTTCGTTTTTTGAGCGACCAATACAAATAGCCGCTGCCGCCGCCGGCGTCCAGAATACGGTCCCCAGGCTTGAAATACGGAGCGTAGATTTCGACGGCCTGGGCGTGGCAGTCCAACTCCGGGGCCCGGCCGGCGGCCCGCTCCCGATAGAGGGGGTAGAGGCTGTTCTTGGTGTGGGCCCAGATGTTGACCGCCGGATCGGGAATCATCGGCGGTGCTTCCGCAACAGGGCGCTCAGCACCTCGGCGGCCCGGGCCACGGCCTCTTCGGAGTGGGCCGGGGCCACGGGCAGGTTGATGAGGTTTTGGAAAAACCGCTCGGCCTCGGGAAAACTCCCCTCGGCATATCCCAGCGTGTTTTTGTAGTAGCTGTGATAGTGCAGGGGGATGAACAGGACGCTGGAGCCGATGTTGTGGTCCCTCAAGATCTCGATGAATTCGTCGCGCCCGACCGTCAGGGCTTCCGGCCGGAGCCGCAGGGGGAAGAGGTGCCAGGCGTGGGTCGCCTCCGGCCGGGTGTGCGGCCGGATGACCAGGTCGTCCAGCCCGGCCAGGGCTTCGTGCCAAACGGCCGCGTGGGCGGCCCGCCGCCGGAGGAATTCCGGAAGTTTTTGCAACTGATGCAGACCCAGCGCGGCCTGGATGTCCATCATGTTGTATTTGAAGCCCAGTTCGGCCACATCATAGACCCAGGTGCCCTTGGGCGCATACCGGCCCCAGATGCGCCGGCTGTCGGAGATGCCGTACATGGACTTGACCCGGGCCCGCTCCACCAACTGATCGTCAGCGGCCGCGAGATACCCCCCCTCGCCGGTGGCCAGATTCTTGGTGGCGTAAAAGGAAAAGGCGGTCAACCCTTTGAGATGCGCCGCCCGCTCCGGCTTGAGCTCCCGATGGCCCACCGGCCGGCCCCGCCAGGCCGCGCCGATGGCGTGGGCCGCGTCTTCCAGCATATTGAGGCCGAATTCCACGGCGATATCCCAGAAAGCGTCGGGGTCCACCGGATGGCCGCCGTAATGGACAGGCAGCAGGGTGGTGATGAGGTCGCCGGTTTCCCGGTGCCGGGGGCGGCCGTCAGGCCCCGGGGCGCAGTCTTCGGTCAGGAAGCGACGGACCCGGGCCGGGTCCAGGTTGCCGGTCTCAGGGTCGATATCGGCGAAATAGGGCCGGGCCTGTTGATACATAACCACGTGAGCGGTGGAGGCGAAGGTCAGGGGCGTGGTCAGCACCCCCTGGCCGGGACCGACGCCCAGAACGTTCAGCCCCAGGTGCAGGGCCGAGGTGCAGGAATTCACGGCCACCCCGCGCCCGGAACCTAAATACGCGGCCAGGTCCAGTTCGAAATGTTCGGTTTTCGGCCCGGTGGTCAGCCAGCCGGAGCGAAGGGTGTCGGTCACTTCCCGGATTTCCTCCTCACCCATCAGGGGGGGGGCGAAAGCCAGGAAGCGGTCGAGCGGGGCAAGCAGGGTATCAGCCATGTTTTATCCATTAAACAAACGATTGATTTATATCAGGCGTTGCGGTATTTTGACGCGTAGGGGTCGCCCAGCTCACCGCTCAACAGAGCCGCCTTGATTTCGGCGATGCCGTCGGCCGGGGTGAAGGCCGGGGTGAAGCCAAGCTCCTCCCGGATCCGATCAAAACAGACCCGGTAGTCCCGCAGATCGGGCGGCTGGGGTACGGTTTCGATGGCCGCCCCCGGCAGGGTTCGCGCCAAGAGCGCCCCGAGGTCCTTGAACTGGACATTCTGTTCGTTGGAGCCGACGTTGAAGATCCGGCCGGAAACCTGTTCCGCCGGCGCGGTCAGAGCCAGGGCGAAGGCCCGGGCCGCGTCGCGGACATGCACCAGGGGCCGCCACTGCTCGCCGCTGAAGATCTTGGCGCCGTTGCCGACCACCGCCTCCCGGGTCAGGAGGTTGATGACCAGATCGAAACGCATGCGCGGGGCCAGGCCGTAAAGGGTGGCCAGGCGCAGGATAGTGGGATGGAAATTCGCGGGGCGGGGCAGGGTCAAAAATTCCTCTTCCACCCTGGCTTTTAGCTCGGCATACAGAGAGATGGGCCGCAGGGGCGAATCCTCGGTCAGGAAAACGTTTTCCTGGGCCCCGTAGCAGGAGTCGGTGGAGGTGAAGATGAACCGTTCCACCCCGTAATAGGCCGCGGCCCGCATGGCGTTCAGCGTGCCCAGATAGTTGACGGCCACAGTTTCCGCCGGATCGCGGTCACAGGCCGGCTCACCCACCAGGGCGGCCAGGAGCAGGGCCGCCTGCCGGCCGCGCAGAACGTCGGCCACCGCGCCGATGTCGCGGAGGTCGCCGGTCACCAGGTGGAAATTATCGTGGGTCAAAAGCGGGGTTATGGCCGCCGTGCCGAAAAAGAGGTTGTCGAATACCGTCACCTGATGGCCTTCGGCCAAAAGCTGGGAGGCCAGGGCTCCGCCGAGGTACCCGGCGCCGCCGAAAAGCACTATATCCATATGGTTCTTACCTTTTACGATATTTTTGTATGAGTGCGTCCTTTGAGCGAACGATTTGAAGTAAGGGGTCGGGGGCGGCGCCCCATACTGCAAATAGCCGCCCCTTCAGTGCGCACAATGCTCCGTCGCGATGGGGTCTTCATTTTAATGTATACATATCCGCGAGTATTATATTTTTTCCGGCCATATAAGTCAAAGATTTCCATATTATTAACCCGGCAGCTGACGAAGTCGATTCTCGGACGGCCAAGTCCAGCGATTTCGGGCTTTGGCGAAATCGCGAGTGTGACTTATTTAGTTGCCGGAGTAATAATAACCGTGGGCTTTCACTTTTGAAAGAGGCCAACAAGAAACTCCGGGCCCGCCGCATTCAAGATGCGGCGGGCCCGGAGTTTTTTACGGGTATTTTTTTGGCGCGCCTCCGGGCGCTGCCGCTTATGCTTCTTTCAGGCCGGCGATGGCCCGGTAGCCGGCGCCGCCGATCAGGCCGCCGACAATGGGCACCACCCAGAAGAACCACAACTGCTGCAGATAAAGCCCGCCGGCGAACACGGCCACCCCGGTGCTGCGGGCCGGGTTGACGGAAGTGTTGGTGACCGGGATGCTGATCAAATGAATCAACGTCAGGGCCAAGCCAATGGCCAGAGGGGCGAAGCCGGCCGGAGCTTTGGGCCCGGTGGAGCCCATGATAATGAAGAGGAAAGCCGCGGTCAGCACCAGTTCGGTAACCAAAGCGGCGGTCATGGAATAGTGACCGGGCGAGGCATCACCAAAACCGTTGGAGGCAAAACCCTTGGCGACCTCAAAGCCGGCCTGTCCGCTGGCGATGACAAATAAAACGGCGCCGGCCAGAAGACCGCCGATAACCTGAGCCACTATATAGGGAATCAGATCCTTCCCGTCGAAGCGCCCCCCGGCCCACAAGCCGAAAGAAACCGCCGGGTTGAAGTGACCGCCGGAAATGGGCCCCACCGCATAGGCCATGGTCAGTACGGTCAAGCCGAAGGCCAGAGAAACGCCCAATGTGCCGATGCCTCCGGCATGGAGCACGGCGCTGCCGCAGCCGCCGAGAACCAGCCAGAAAGTGCCAATGAATTCCGCCAAATAACGCTTCATGAATCCTCCTTTGACGCGGCCGGTCGCCGGCGCGTCGGTAACAAAAAGTGGCTGGTCGCGATTAAAACCCCACAGGATATCCGCACCGCCGCAACACCGCCATAGACGGGCCGCATTGCGTGAGACAAAAGTTTATTCGCCTCCATTTTTCCTGGCATCTCGCCAGCGCACCGATCGGACCGGTAACGCGCCGTAAAAGGCTGAGTAATGATTCAATCGCCACCACGTGAAACGGGGCATCCCGGCCCCGAAGAGGTATTGACGCCGCCGCCGCCCGGATGATGCTCGGGGTGAGGCGTCAGGATGGGGATCAAAAGCCCCGCCCTGAAAAAATTGGATGCGGTCCGCCTTTGAAAAGCGGATCGGCCGAGCGAAAAGATTCTGGGAAAACATTTTTCATATGGTTGATTATCGCCAGGATACGTAAAAAAGTCAACAATATATGTTTCAGTCTGATCAAGAAGGACAGTGGCGGGGCCCCTTCTTTTAGGGACAGCTGGGTTCACCATGCCGATGTTACGGCGACGCGCCGCGCCGACCCTTTGAGTTTAACCGACCGCGTTTGTTCAGCGCCGACCAGCCCCAAGACACGGGATAAAAAACCCTCGAGGAATATGGAATAATATAAAGTTATCATATAGTTACAATATTTAAATAACAAATTTTTGCCGATATCCATCCAAAACTTAAAATAAAACGGTTCCCCTTTGTCGCGCCTCATCCAAAAGGGCGAAATAATGGGAACCGTCTTCATAGGTTGATCACCAAACTGTCAGAACGCCACTCGCTCCGGAGTCATATATATATCGGGGCGGTATTATTCCTCATCCTCCGCTTCCGTCGAAATGGCCTGAACATAGGCGGCCAGGATTTTCTTTAAGCTGCTGGAGCCGAGTAAATCGGCCAGAGGGTCGGCGCCGGCTTTATTCAGGGTATTCAGAGTTGTGGCATTGGTTTTGAGAAATTCATCGAGTCGGTCAGCCAGGTATTGGGAGGCCTGGTCGGCGTCGCTGGGCGGCAAACCGTTGGCATTGTTAAAGACCATGACTGGATTGTTCTCCAGTTGCTTCCGAAGATCCGCTTTTTCAGCATCCGAACCCTGGAAGTTATCGAGAACCTCGCTGCGCCGATAGACCCGGGCTTCCCGGGTGGCGCCGTCGTCGATGATGGCGATGACGTAATCCTTGTCCAGATCGCTATATTGCTTGACGGCCTTGGTGATGACCGCGTTCAAGTCGGCGAGCAGAGATTCGCCGGCATCCGGAATTTTAGCCTGGGCGCAGTTGGCCAGGATTTTCTTCATGGTACTGGAACCGATCATATTGGCCAAAGGGTCATAACCGGCCGCATCCAGAGCATCGAGGGTTTTGGCGCTGGATTTTAGAAATGCATTGAGATTACTGGACAACTGCTGGGATGCGGAATCGGGGGCGGTTTCTGGCAGGCCGGCGGCACTGTTGAATACCAGAAGAGGATTTTCATTCAACTGTTTTTTCAACGATTCTTTTTCAGCCTGGGTGCCCTGGAAGTTTTCAAGAATCTCGCTGCGACGGTAGACCCGGGCCTCGCGGGAGGCGCCGTCGTCAATGATGGCTATGACGTAATCCTGGTCCAGTTCTGGATACTGTTTGATGGTTTTGGCCGTCACCGCCGCCATATCCGAAACCACCTTATCGCCGACACTTTTATAGGTCAGACTGACTTTGTCGGTGACCGTGCCGTCGACAGTGGAAGAGGTTGAAGATTCATCGCCCCAGAGACCGGAAAGGGCCGCCAGATTGCTGTAGTTCTGGGTCTTGCCGGCGCCGACGTTGAGCAGGGCCGGGGCCATATTTTGGACACTGAACAGAAGATTATTGATTGACATAAGAGCACCTTGCCGATTAGCAGACACGTGTAGGAAAAGTGAAGGCGATTGAGCCGGATACCTTCCGGGCTGGGCAGAAGATTCCGCCCGAGGAGCCGCACCCTATTATAAGCAATTTAAATGCCAGGCGAATGGGGATGCTGAAATTCCCGCTATAGAGCCGCCATTTTTAGTGAGCGGGAGGAATGGTTTCACGTGGAACATTGTAGTTTTGTTAACCGTCAACCGGGGGCTCAATACAAACATCCACCCAACCGCGACTGTTGGAATACTCAGCCAGTTCAGACAGAGTCACTTGAATCAGCGATTGAGAATTGCCGCAGGCTGGATAAACAGTTTCATACCGCCGCAAACTGTGGTCCAGATAGACTTCAATTCCATCCGGCAAAGCGAAAGGACAGATGCCGCCCACGCTGAACCCGGTCAGAGACTGAGCATCTTGCGGATTGAGCAATCGGGGACTGAAACCAAAATACTCTTTAAACTTTCGATTGGCCACCTTGACATCGCCGGAAACCACCAGCAGCAGGCCTCCATCACCTTTTCGAACTGTAACGCTTTTGGCAATACGGCCCTGGGGCACCCCGATGGCCTCCGCGGCTAATGTCACGGTGGCCGTGGAAACTGTCAACTCCAGAATATCCCGACCCCTATTCCATTGATCCAAATATGCGCGAACTCTATCTATTGACATCAGTACCCGCTCAATCTTTGGTAAAGAGAAGCAGGCAGCGTCGGGCTTCAACCAATGGCAGAACACAATCGCGCCGATCAGCGAGCCCGAGCCGCCACTTTTCAAGAACCGGACGGGCCTCGGCCAGTTCCTGATCAGCCTGAGGTCCCTTGAAGGCTAAAAACCGCCCCCCCTTTCGCAGCCGAGGCCCAACGATGCCCGCCAGTTGTTTTAAATCCTTAACCGCTCGGGCGGTAATTATGTCAAAAAGCGAATGGTTTCTATTCCGTCCTGGTTCCAAAAAAGAATTCAATACTGATACCTGACTGAGATTCATAACATTTGCGACTTCAGATAAAAATGCCGCTTTCTTGCCAATTGATTCGGCCAGGGTGATCTGCCAGCCGGGAAATACCAGCGCTAAAGGAAAACCGGGCAGACCGCCGCCAGAACCGATATCCAGCACTCGAGCCTTTTTCGGCCAGTCAGTCCACAAAAGTGGAGTCAAGCTGTCTACCAGGTGTACGAACACCCGCGTTACCGAATCTTGCCTGGCACTGATAAGGTTCAAGGTTTGGTTTTTTTCCAGCAGCAATACAAAATAATCCAAAACTCGATCCTGGGTTTCCAACGGCACATTCAGGTTCAGCTGAGCCAAGCCCCAGCGAAAAGTATTCACCAGATCGGGATCATGTTCCACGTGAAACGCTCCGCTTCAACAGAAAATCTGCTATTCATAAATACGGGTAATCAGAACCACGCCCAGATACCCACCGGGTATGTGACAGGTTATATCATATGCTCCGGGATGAGTCCACCCTGTTTGACCTCGAAGCTGTACCACGAGCGATTATGGGCCAGACGAAATGAATGCGCGGCGCTTGAAAGCCGCGGACAAACATCACGGCTCGGAAATAGGGCTCCAACGTCAAGGGCAACCAAAAATTAACCCAAAAAGCTGGTAAAGCCTGTTCGACCTCTCTGGAATAAAAGACGAGATTATGATATACTGCCCCGGATATTCACAGGACGGAGGCGATTTCAAACTATCGTCCCGACCGGCGCGGCCAATTATAAAAGCCAACGCGGCGGCGTATTGCCCTTTGGGGTGCGAAAGGTGTTCCATGCTCGAAATAATCGCCATCGTCAACCAAAAAGGCGGCGTGGGAAAGACCACCACCGCCATCAATGTGGCCGCCTGTCTGGCCTCGGCCGGCAAAAAAACCCTGCTGATAGACGCCGACGCTCAGGGCAACAGCACCAGCGGCCTGGGCATCAGCAAACAGAATTTAAAAGAAAATTTTTATCATTTTCTGATGCGGGATGCCTCTTTAGATCAGGTGGTCATGGAATCACCGGTACCGGATCTTCACGTCGTCCCGGCCAATCGAGACCTCTTGGGCGTCAATCAGGAACTGGCCCTGTTGGAAACCCGGGAAACCCATTTGCGTCGGCTTCTGGAAAAACAGCTCTTCACTTCGCCGGGAACCGGCAAATATGATTTCGTTCTCATCGACGCCCCGCCGAACCTCGATCTTCTGGCCATTAATATCATGGCCGCGGCCACGAAACTGATTATTCCCACTCTACCGGAATATCTGTCCCTGGAAGGGCTGGCCGACCTGATCGAGACGTATAGGCGCATCCGGGAAACCGTTAATCCTCAATTGTCCATTTTGGGGATACTGATCACCAAACACATGGCCACCAACAATCTGTCCAAGGAAGTCACCCAGGATCTGCGCCAAAACATGGGGGATCTGGTTTTCAACACCGTTATCCCCCAAAATGTCCGGCTGGCCGAAGCGCCCAGTTATTGCCAACCCATTATTATGTATGACCCTCGTTCTTCCGGCTCCATCAACTATCAGGCGGTCACCATGGAAATTATAAACAGGGTTACAAATTAATTAAATAATTACATATAGTTGTCTGAATAATTCATGATAATGTCATTCAACTGACCGCCGGCCGATCAACTCTTCTGGAGAATTACCGAAATGAGCAACACCAAGAAAAGCAGACTGGGCCGAGGGCTCGACTCCCTGATTTCGCCGACCGGTTTGGATAAGCTTCTGGCCCATCCCGCGGCAGTGGAATCCCCGACCGCCGGAGTCCCTCTGCTGGTTCCGGTGGATAAGCTGGACCGCAATCCTGATCAGCCTCGGCGGCATTTCAATGAGAAAGAACTGGCCTCCCTGAGTCAGTCCATCAAGTCTAAAGGCATCATCGAACCCCTGGTGGTGACCCCAACGGAGAACGGCCGTTTTGAAATTATCGCCGGCGAGCGACGGCTGAAAGCGGCCAAAATAGCAGAACTCAAGGAAGTTCCTGTTATTATTAAAGAAAAAATAGAAGACCCGGCCGATCGACTCGTTCTAGCCCTGGTGGAAAACATTTGTCGAGAGGATCTGAACCCGATTGAGGAGGCCGAATCGTTTCTGCGCCTGGAAAAAGAATTCGGCCGAACCCACCAGGAAATAGCCTTGATGACCGGCCGGGAGCGGCCGACCATCACCAACACCGTGCGCCTGCTGAAACTGCCGGATTTTGTGCAGGACGACATCCGTTTTGGCCGGCTTTCCGCCGGGCATGGCCGGGCCATGCTGGGGTTGTCTGATCATTCCCTGTTTCATCAACTGCGCACTGAAATCATGACCAAAAGCCTGACGGTTCGCCAGGTCGAAGCGTTGGTGAAGAAGTTGAACCGCAAACCGGGGGCCAGCCCCGACCATCTGGCCGACCGCGCGTATTTTGAAACATTGGCCAAATCATTCACCGATAAGCTCGGTGGCCTCAAAGTGGCCATCCACCACTCCGGGCGGACGAAAAAAATGGAAATATTTTATAACAGCAATGAAGAGCTGGAATGGCTGATGAAAAAAATGGGCGTCGATTCTCTTTGAGTCAAGCCTCTTAAGACTGTCTTTGGGATTGAGATGAATTGATGAAAACTGACTGATGGGTGGGCGCGTTTCTATGAGTCTCTTATTATAGATTTATAAACTAATGCATAATAATAAGCGGCCAAAAAATGTTTAAAGAGTTAAATATATAAATAAAATAAGTGAGTTGAGTGAAAAAAAGAATAGTCACCTTTGGTTCGGTTTGAACCGGCGCCTCTGGAGAGCCTGTTTGAAAAGCGACGGTTTGAACATTTTTAGACAAAGGCTGAACAGGGTTCGGAATGGCGTTCGACTAATGGCTGTATAAAAGGAAAATATATGCATCAGACCTATCCCTTTTCGGCCCTGGTGGGCCAGGATAAAATGAAGCTGGCGCTGATCCTGGCGGTTATAAATCCGGGGTTGGGCGGCGTTTTGATAAGGGGAGAGAAGGGCACCGCCAAATCCACCGCCGTGCGGGCCCTGGCCGCGCTGCTGCCGGAACAGGAAGTCATCGCCGAGTGTCAGTTCGGCTGCGACCCGGAGACAAGCGATTATTGGTGCGAGGAATGTAAAACCCGGCCCGGCTTCGCTGTGCGCCGCCGCAAAAGGCCGCTGGTGGAGCTGCCCATCGGGGCCACTGAGGATCGTCTTTTGGGCAGCATCAATCTGGAAGAGGCCATCACCCGGGGCGAGAGCAAGTTCGAGCCGGGGCTTCTGGCCGAAGCCAATCGAGGGCTGCTCTATGTTGATGAAGTTAATCTCCTGGACGATCACCTGGTTGATTCGCTTTTGGACGCCGCGGCCATGGGGCGGAATATCGTGGAACGCGAGGGGGTTTCGGTCAGTCATCCGGCCCGTTTCACCCTGATCGGCACCATGAATCCGGAGGAGGGCGAGTTGCGGCCCCAGCTTTTGGATCGCTTCGGTCTCTGCGTTGAAGTCAAAGGTCTGGAAGATCCCCGCCTCCGTCAGGAAGTGGTGCGGCGCCGGCTGGAATTCGAAAGGCGCCCCGATGAATTCGTGCGCAGATTCATTCCGGACGAAGAGGCCCTGGGCCGCGACATAGAGGCGGCCAGCGCCCGGCTGAACACGGTGGCCCTGTCGGATGAAGCGCTCGATTACGCGGTCCAGATTTGTTTGTCGCTGGGGGTGGACGGGCACCGCGGCGATTTGACGGTCATTAAAACCGCTTTGACCCTGGCCGCTTTGAAGGATAAACCCGGGCCGGATCAGGACGACGTCATCGAGGCCGCCGAACTGGCCCTGCCGCATCGTATGCGGCGACAACCATTTCAGGACGTCGATTTTGACGTCAAAGGCCGCCTGAACGCGGACGCCGCCCGCGTGGATACGGTCGACTGACCTGGCGGCACGCCTTGAATTTGAATTATAGCCCGGCCTCGAGCCGATATCAGACGAGGTGAACATTGGTCGAAATAGCGCCCTTCAGGGGGGTCACGTATAATCCTGATGAGATTCGGCAATACGGCGGCTTTCTGGTGGCTCCGCCGTATGACGTTCTGACCGAGGCGGAACAGGCCGGCTGCCTGGAACTGCACCCCCACAACATTTTGCACATCGATTACGGCCCCAGACAGCCGAACGACGAGCACAAATATACCTGGCATGAACGATCCGCCGCGATGCTGAAACAGTGGCTGGCGGATGGGGTGTTGACCCGCCTGGACCGGCCGGCCATTTTTCATCTGGAGACCACCTGCCGTAATCCCTACAAGGGCGGCAACATCGTACGCCACGGATTCATCTGCCTGTTGAAACTGGAAGAGTTTTCCGCCGATTCCCAGGTGCGGCCGCATGAAAAGACGTTCAGCAGTCATAAGGAAGAGCGCCTGAGCCTCATGCAGCACACCGGCGCCAACCTCAGCCAGGTTTTCGGCTTCTTTCCGGACGAAGACCGACGGGCTCTGGAACGGATGACCGCGGCCACCCTGGGCCAGACGCCGGACATGGATTTCAAGGACTACCGCGGCTTCGGCCACCGGCTCTGGATCAACCAGGATGAGGACGCCGTCCGGGAGTTGGTGGAGATCATGAAGAGCCGTCGGGTCTACATCGCCGACGGCCACCACCGCTATGAAACGGCCTTGAACTATCGGCGGTGGCTCAAAAATCAGGGCGGCGAGGTCCCGGCCGGGGCCGACTATCTGATGGTTTATCTCTGCCCCATGAGCGATCCCGGCCTGGTCATTCTGCCCACCCATCGGCTTTTGAAAAGCGTGGCCCTGCATCCCGACGAGATGATCAACCGCCTGTCCCGCTATTTCAAGGTCAGCGGCAAGGCCTTCACCACGGAGACGGAAAGCGCCCTGCGGGACCGCTTTCTGACCAAGCTGAAAAAGCAGAAAAACAGCCTGGGGTTGTATCTGGCCGGCCGCAAGGCCTATTATGTGCTGAAACTTCTGGAATCGGCCCGAAACGATTCGGCCCTGGCCCAAGAGCCGAAGGAACTGGCCGCCCTGGATACGGTCATCCTCAGCAACATCATTTTTATGGAGGCCCTGGGCCTGACCGAGGCCGACCTGGACAATCCGGATATCATCGCCTATGTCTCCAACCTCGGCAAGGCCGTCGAACTGATAGACCAGAAAGAGGCCAACGCCGCTTTCATCATGAACCCGACGTCGGTGGAGGATATTTTGCGGGTGACGGAAAAGGGCCTGATCATGCCCCGTAAATCCACCTTTTTCTATCCCAAGGTGACCACGGGTTTGGTCATGAATCTCATAGACTAATCGCCTGGAGGGCGCCATGACCGGGCCGCGCATCGCCGGGCTTGTTTTGCTGGAAACCAGGACTTTTTCCGATCACCGGGGATATTTTAGGGAAACCTATCGACAGGACCGGTTGACGGAGATTCTGGGCCGCCGGGTTGATTTCACGCAGGATAACGAATCCTGGTCGAAATCGGCCGGTGTTTTGCGCGGCCTTCATTTTCAGCGTCCGCCCCATGTGCAGGCCAAGCTGGTCCGGGTGGTGCGCGGGGCCGTGTTCGACGTGGCGGTGGATCTGCGGGCCGGCTCGCCCACCTATGGCCGGTGGGAAGGTTTCGAACTGACCGCCGACAACGGCCGGCAGCTTTTCGTGCCCGAAGGCCTGGCCCACGGCTTCGTGACTCTGGTCGACGATACCGTGGTCAGTTACAAAACTTCCGACTTCTATGCGCCTGAATGCGAGGGCGGTCTGCGGTGGAACGACCCCGACCTGGCCATCGACTGGCCGCTGAAGGGCCGGGAGCCGATCGTCTCCGAAAAGGACGGCCTGTTGCCTTTTTTCTCGCAATCAGTCCCCTTCGAAAAATAGTACTAATCGGGGTGCTTATGGAACATCATAGAAGCGGCTGTATGGTTTGCGGCAAGGATTTGAAATACTTCGACCCGGCCCGGGAACTGATGTGCGTGAAATGCGGCGGGGAATTTGAAACCGCCGCCTCGTGTGAAGACGGCCATTTTGTCTGCGATGCCTGCCATGCCCGGTCGGGGTATGACATCATTTCAGAATTCGCCGCCCGCGCGGAATCGAAAAATCCGGTCGCGATAGCCGAAGATATGATGAGGGATGTCTTCATCAATATGCACGGCCCGGAACACCATTTTCTAGTGGCCGCCGCCCTGTTGGCCGCCTATAGGAATTCCGGCGGCCGGATTGATTTTGAAAAAGCCCTGGCGCAGGCCCGGGAACGGGGCCGGAAGGTGCCCGGCGGCATCTGCGGCTTTTGGGGCTGCTGCGGCGCGGCGGTCGGCTCCGGCATCTTCGTGAGCGCCGTCACCGGCGCCACCCCGATGTCCGAAGGGGAATGGAGCCTGGCCAACAAGATGACCTCTTTGAGCCTGGAGGCCGTTTCCAAAAACGGCGGCCCCAGGTGCTGCAAGCGCAATACATATCTGGCCGTTCTCACGGCGGTGGATTTCGCCCGGGAAGGCCTGAAGGTCGAGATGGAAAAACCGGCGGCGATTACCTGCTCCTTTTTCAGCGGCAACCCTTCGTGTCGAAAAGACGGCTGCCTGTTTTATCCTTCCGAAAAGCGGAGCGCCGCATGAAAATACTGATCACCGGGGGAGCCGGTTTCATCGGCTCGGCCGTCTGCCGGCACTATTTGCAGGAAACGGAGCACGAGGTGATCAACCTCGACGCTCTGACCTATGCGGCCGATGTTCAGGCTGTGACCGAATTCAACCGCTCGCCGCGCCATTGTTTCGTGCGGGCCGACCTGCGCCGCCCGGAATCGCTGGAGGCGGCCTTCCGCGAACACCGGCCGGACGCGGTCATGCATCTGGCCGCCGAATCCCACGTCGACCGCTCCATCGACGGCCCGGCCGATTTCATCGAGACCAACATCGTCGGCACCTTCAACCTCTTGCAGGCGGCCCGCCGCTATTATGAAAGCCTTGACGGGGCGGGGAGGGCGGCCTTTCGCCTCCTTCAGGTCTCCACCGATGAGGTCTATGGCTCACTGACGAATGAAGGCCGCTTCACCGAGGAAAGCGCCTACGCCCCCAACTCGCCCTATTCGGCCTCCAAGGCCGCCGCCGACCATCTGGCCCGGGCCTGGCAGCGCACCTTCGGGCTGCCGACCTTGATTTCCAACTGTTCCAACAACTACGGCCCCTTCCAGTTCCCGGAAAAGCTTATCCCCCTGATGATCATCAACGGGCTGGAAGGCCGGCCCCTGCCGGTCTACGGCGACGGCTCCAACGTGCGCGACTGGCTTCACGTGGAAGATCACGCCCGCGCCCTGGCGCTCATCCTGGATCGGGGGCGGATCGGGGAGAAGTATAACGTCGGCGGCTTGAGCGAAGTGAAAAATCTGGATGTGGTCCGGGCCGTCTGCCGGCTGCTGGATGAACTGAGCCCCCGGGCCGACGGCTCCTCCCATGCCGACCTCATTCAATTCGTGGCCGACCGTCCCGGGCATGACCATCGTTACGCCATCGACCCGGCCAAGATGGAGCGCGAACTCGGCTGGCGGCCTCGGGAATCCTTCGAATCCGGCCTCCGGAGCACGGTCCGGTGGTATCTGGAGCATGAGGACTGGTGGCGCCGCCGGCTGGAGGCCACCGCCCGGCGGCTGGGGCTGACCGGAGTCGGCTGATTCCGCCGTCGCTCGGAGAACACGAAGGTTGAAAACGGTGACAAGATGCGTCTTTTGATAGCTTCGGACATCCACGGTTCTGCTTCGCGGGCGGAACTTTTGCGGCAAAAGGCGCGGGAGATGGAACCGGAGATGGTGCTCCTGCTGGGCGACCTGCTCTATCACGGCCCCCGCAACCCATTGCCGGAAGGGTATGCGTCGGCTGAGGCCATCGCCGTCCTGTCCGACCTGGGGGCCCCGGCGGCGGCGGTTCGCGGCAACTGCGACGCCGAGGTCGACCAGCTGGTGCTGCCTTTCCATCTGGCGGAAAGCGCCTGGCTGCTGGATGAGGGCCGGCGCCTGTTGGCCATTCACGGCCATCAGTTGAAAATGAACGGCGGCCTGTTGGAAGCCCCGCCGGACGTGGCCGTGATTTCCGGACACACCCACGTGCCCACGGCGGAAAAGCGGGAACGGACGCATTTTTGGAACCCGGGCAGCGCCGCCCTGCCCAAGAACGACTTTCCCCCCAGTTTCGGGTGGTATGAGCGGGGCCGCTTCCAGGTGCTGGATTTTGACGGCCGGGTGCTCATGGAGGACGCCATGGACGAGGGAGGCCGCCGATGAAGCCGCCGGCGGAGGAACGGCCATGAACTCCCGGCGGATAGTCGCGCTGTTGTTGATAGCCGTCGTCATGGCGGCTTTTCCCTTCCCGGCCGAAGGGCAGGGCGGGACCGGCCGGGGCACGGGGACGGCGCGGTCGTCGTCGTCCAAGCCTTCGGATACGCCGAAGATCCTGGAAGACAAGTCGTTTCTGGCCAACATGGCCCGCGTTCGCGGAAAAATCACGGTCGTGGCCCCCGGCTCCGGCCTCAGGTCCGAAAAAAAAACCAAAGTCTTTGAGGTCGCGGAGACCCTCGGCCTCAATCTGCCGGCCGAGGCCCTCGGTTCCCGCCCGGTTCCGTATCACGCCGCCGCCGACGAAGCCCGGGAGCGGCTGTTGTTCCAGGCCCTGAACGACCCGAAGACCGACATCGTCTGGGCCCTGCGCGGCGGCTACGGCTCCGCCCGCCTGCTGCCCGCGCTGGCCGCCCGGCCGCTCACCGGGAAACCCAAAATTTTCATCGGTTACAGCGACATGACCTTCCTGCATCTGTTCCTGCAGCAGCGGGGCTGGAAGACGGTGCACGGCGCCATGTTCCTGGAAATGTTCGAACCCGGCAAAGACGAGGACAACTATCGGCTTCTGGCCGCCCTTCTGGCCGGCCGCCTGACCGAACTGCGCTATGACGACCTCAGGCCCTTCAACCAGGCCGCCCGCGACCTGAGCCAGCCGGTCCGGGCCGTGGTGACCGGCGGCAATTTGACCTCCCTGGCCGCCGCCGCCGGCACCCCCTGGCCGCTGGAGGCCGCCGGGAAGATTCTTTTCGTGGAAGATGTGGAGGAGCCGGGCTACAAGCTCGACCGCCTGTTCACCCAACTGCGGCTGGCCGGGCAGTTGGAGGGGGTCAGGGCGATCGTTCTCGGCGAATTCAGCCGGGGCGACGAAAATACGGAACGGGCCCTGGAACGCTTCGGCCAGGAATTCGCCGGCCCGATCTTCCGCACCGACCGCTTCGGCCACGGGGCGAAGAACCACCCCCTGATTTTCAACGCCCCGGCGGTCTTGAAACGAAATTCCGGCGACGGCGGGTTGTTCACTTTGAGCATCGAGGCCAAGCCGTAACTCCGCCCTCCGGCGTTGCAGCAATTCTCAAAGTAGAAGAAATGGGGCTCTGCCCCAAACCCCGCCAGGGGGAATTTCCCCCTGGACCCCAAATCGCAACCCCTTGCGATAAGCTGAGATTCAAGCTGATAGGCTTGAAAGATACCGAAACCGCCCCAAAGCGGGCGGTTTCGGAAGGGTCAGGGATGGAAATTGCCTCTTGGCAGGGATGGAACAGGAACCTCACTTCTACTTTGAGAATTGCTGCCGGCGTTGAATTACATTTGGAAAAAAATCCCGATTCTGTTATTCTGGTTTTCTGTTTGTTTTTTCCACTTGCCCACCGTACCGGCCGCCGGCCGGATAACAATTAATAAATTTAATTATAACAGGAGTTTAGACCAATGGCGATCAGTTTTTCTTTCAAGCATTTGATCTGCGCTCTCATTGTCGGTTCATTTCTGGTCGTGGCGGCCCCCGTTCCGGCCCGGGCCCAGCAGCAGGAATTCGTCACCCTGGGCACCGGCGGCGTCACCGGGGTCTACTATCCGGTGGGCGGGGCCATCTGCCGCCTGGTGGACAAGGGTCGCCGGGCCAAGGAACACAACATCCGCTGCACGGTGGAATCCACCGGCGCCTCGGTCTTCAACGTCAACGCCATCCGGGCCGGAGACCTGTCGATGGGCATCGTCCAGTCCGATACCCAGTATTACGCCTACACCGGGACGGAGCAGTTCGAAAAAGCGGGCCCGGATAAGGACCTGCGGGCCCTCTTTTCCCTCCAGTCGGAAGCTTTCACCCTGGTGGCCCGGACCGACGCCGACATCAACAGCTTCGACGACCTGCCCGGCAAGCGCATGAACCTCGGGGATCCGGGCAGCGGCAACCGCAACACCCTGGAACTGTTGATGAAGGAATACGGTTGGACCCCGGCCACCTTCAAGCTGGCCACCGATCTGAAGCCCGCTGAAATGGCCGGCGCCCTCTGCGACAACAAGATCGACGCCTATGTCTATGTGGTCGGCCACCCCAACGGCTCCATCCAGGAGGCGGCCAACACCTGCGCCTCCCACGTGGTGCCGGTCACCGGGCCCAAGGTGGAGGCCTTCATGGCCGAATATCCCTTCTATCCGGTGGCCGTCATTCCCGGCGGCATGTACAAGGGCACCGACCAGGACGTGAAGACCTTCGGTCCCCGGGCCACCCTTTTGACCAGCGCCAAGCTGCCCGACGACGTGGCCTACATCATCACCAAGGCGGTTTTCACCAACCTCGACGAGTTCAAAAAGCTGCACCCGGCCCTGGCCGACCTGACCCCGGAAAATATGCTGGAGGGCAATTCCGTGCCCTATCATCCCGGGGCGGTCAAGTATTTTAAAGAAGCCGGCCTGATGAAATAAACCCCGGTTGCCTTTCAGATCCGCCGGGGTTTCGCGCCCCGGCGGAAGAAGGAAAAGCGGCGCCAGCCGCTTTTCCTGATTGTGTTTTACAGATATTTCGATTTGAGGAGATTTCATGTCCGAGACCATCCAGGTCGCCAACCCTGACATTGTGGAAGATATGCTTGACGAGGAGACCGGGCGGCGGAAGCCGGCGGGTTTCTCCCGGATGCTTTTGCTGCTGGTGCCGCTGGCCTGGTCGCTGTTTCAACTCTGGATCACTTCTCCGCTGCCGTATTCCTGGGGGGTGGGGGTGTTGAACGACACGGCCGCCCGCTCCCTGCATCTGGGCTTCTCCGTTTTTCTGGCCTATCTCGGCTTTCCCATGCTGAAAAGGAGCCCCCGCCGATATATTCCGTTCTATGACTGGATCATGGCCCTGGCGGCCGCCTTCTGCGCCACGTATTTGTATATTTTTCAGGCGCAACTGGCCGGGCGGGCCGGCATTCCCACCACGGCGGATATCGTCGTCGCCTGCGCGGGCGTGCTGCTGCTGCTGGAGGCCACCCGCCGGGTCATGGGCCTGCCGATGGTCTGCGTGGCCCTGATTTTCATCCTTTACGTCTTCGCCGGCCCCTATGCCCCGGATCTGATCGCCCATCGCGGGGCCTCCATCTCCCGGGCCGCCTCCCAGTTCTGGCTGACCCAGGAAGGCGTCTTCGGCGTGCCGCTGGGGGTCTCCACCAGTTTCGTCTTTTTATATGTCCTCTTCGGGGCCATGCTGGAACGGGCCGGGGCCGGCAATTACCTGACCGGCCTGTCCTTCGCCCTCTTGGGTCACCTGCGGGGCGGCCCGGCCAAGGCCGCGGTGGTGGCCTCGGGGCTGCACGGGCTCATTTCCGGCTCCTCCATCGCCAACGTGCTCACCTGCGGCCCGGTGACCATCATGCTCATGAAAAAGGTGGGCTTCAGCGCGGAAAAGGCCGGAGCCGTGGAGGTGGCCGCCGGCTCCAACGGG
The DNA here is from genome assembly GCA_031553735.1 of Candidatus Adiutrix sp. Taxonomy (GTDB): domain Bacteria; phylum Desulfobacterota; class Desulfarculia; order Adiutricales; family Adiutricaceae; genus Adiutrix. Next base: position 39,645 of record JAVBLB010000044.1, on the reverse strand, counting down.
CAGATCATGCCCCCGGTCATGGGCGCGGCCGCTTTCCTCATGGCCGAATACATCGGCATGCCGTATTCCCAGATCATCAAGCACGCCTTCGTCCCGGCCCTCCTGGCCTATGGGTCGCTGTTGTATATCGTGCATATCGAGGCCTGCAAAATGGGCCTGGAGGGCCTGCCCCGGGCCCACCGCCCCTGGCCGGCCCGCCTGATCCGGGGCGGCCTGACCATTTCCTCGCTCTTCGTGGTCATGGGCGCCCTCTATCATCTGACCTCCTGGATCCCCACCGTTTTCGGCGGCTCGTCCTGGATCGTTTTCAGCCTGCTGCTGGCCGCCGGGTATATCGGCCTTCTGGCCCTTTCCCTGCGCTTTCCGGAACCGGCCGAGTGCGACGCCGAAACCCTGATGCACCTGCCGGCCGCGGGCCCGATCCTCTTTTCCGGGCTCTATTATCTGCTGCCCATCGCCACGCTGGTCTGGGGGCTGATGATTTTTGAGATGTCGCCCGGGCTGGCCGCCTATTACGCGTGCCTCCTGATGGGCTTCATCATCCTCACCCAGCGACCCCTTCTGGCCTGGTGGCGCCGGCAGCCGGTGAAGCCGGCCTTCCGCGACGCCTTGGATCGCCTTTTCGACAGCCTGGTCGGCGGGGCCCGCAACATGGTGGGCATCGGCCTGGCCACGGCCGCCGCCGGCATCGTGGTGGGCGCGGTCAGCCTGACCGGGGTCGGCCAGGCGTTGGCCTACGTGGTGGAATACGTCTCCGGAGGGTATCTCCCGGCCGTGCTGGTCATGACGGCCATGCTGGCCATCCTCCTGGGCATGGGGCTGCCGACCACGGCCAACTACATCATCGTCTCCACTCTCCTGGCTCCGGTCATTTCTCAAATTGCGGCCGCCCACGGGTTGGGGATTCCCCTGCTGGCCGTGCACCTGTTCTGCCTCTATTTCGGGGTCATGGCCGACGCCACCCCGCCGGTGGCCCTGGCCGCCTTCGCCGCCTCGGGGATATCCGGGGGCGATCCCTTCAAAACCGGGGTGCAGGGCTTCATCTATGAGCTGCGGACGGCCGTGCTGCCCTTCGTCTTTCTCTACAACCAGGAAATTCTCCTGATCGGCATCCGGAGCGCTTTTCATTTCCTGTGGGTGCTTCTGACCGCCGCCTTGGCCTGCTTCGCCTTCGCCAGCGCCACCCAGGGCTATCTGCTCATCCGGACCCGCTGGTGGGAAGTGGTCCTGCTTTTGATGGCCATGGTCTGCCTGTTCCGCCCGGGTTTCATCCAGGATTTCTTCCAGCCTCCGTATCGGGAGCTGCCCCCGGCCCAGGTCATGGAGAGCGTGGCCGCCCTCAAACCCGGGGACGAATTGCGCCTGCACCTTTTGACCCGGTTCCACGACCCCCAGACCAAAGACAAGGATCAGGTGGTGGTGTTGCCGGTCCAGGGCGACACGGCCGAGGAGCGATTGGAGCACAACGGCATCGTTCTGGGCTGGGAAGGAAACCGGTTGATGATCGACGACGTGCTCTTCAACAGTCGCCTGGAGAACATGAGGGTAAACATGGACGACCCCACCGAGGTGCTGGGCCTGGAGATCAAAAACATCCGACCGGACAAGTGGATTTTCAGCATCCCGGGTTTGGTGCTTCTGGCGGTGGTGGTCTGGTCCCAGACCCGGCGCAGAAGGCGGATTGAAGCGGCGGTCCCGGTGCTGGCCGAGCCCGCGTCGGCCGCCTGACGGATTCGCCGGCTGAGCGGCCGGGACGAAAATTCATCAATCACGCGAGGTCACGTATGTCATTAGCGGATGGCTTCACCGGCAAGTCCGATCTCTATTCCCAGTTCCGGCCGTCCTATGCCCCGGCCGCCCTCAGGTATCTGGCCGAAGAGGTCGGGCTGGCCGGGCGGCTTATCGCCGAGGTCGGCTGCGGCACCGGCATTTTCACCCTGGCCGCCGCGGACTTCGCCAAAATGGTGTATGCCGTGGATTGCAACGCGGATATGCTGGAAACCTGCCGTCAGGAAGCTTCGGGGCGGGCCAACGTTCAGGTTTCAGAAGGCCGGGCCGAGAGCACCGGCCTTCCGGACCGATGCGCCGAGGCCGTGGTGGCGGCTCAGGCTTTTCATTTCTTCGACCGGGAGGCCTTCACGGCGGAATGCCGGCGGCTTCTCCAGCCCGGCGGGCGGGTCGTTCTGCTGTGGAATTCGCTGCTGGAGGGCGAGTTGGCCGACCGCCTGGGGCGCCTGTCCGACCGCAAGTTCAAGACCGGGCTGGTGGCGGGAAACCTGAAAATGGTCAACGGATTCTATCCCGGCGACGCTTATGAACGCCGGGTTTTTCCGAACCACCAGTCCCAGACGCGGGACATGTTCATCGGCCGCTATCTGTCATCGTCCCACGCCCCCAAGGAAGGCGAGGAACGGTATGCGCCGTACATCGAAAACCTCAACGGCATTTTTGACGACTACCAGAAGGACGGCCTTTTCGACCACCCCTATCACACCATCGTGTATTCCGGCGCGATTTGAAAATAGGGGGATAGGCGCGGTTTATTTGATGAGATTAGCCACCGCCCGGAGGGCCAGCAGGTAGCTGTCGGCCCCGAAACCGGCGATCACGCCCCGGGTCACTTTGGACAGCACCGAAAAATGACGGAACTCCTCCCGGGCGTGGACGTTGGACATATGGACCTCCACCACCGGAATGGTCAGAATGCTCAGGGCGTCCATCAATCCGTAGCTGTAGTGGGTCCAGGCGCCGGCGTTGATCAGCAGGCCCGCGGCTTCGCTTTGATGAACGGCGTGAATCTTTTCCACGAAAGCGCCTTCGCAATTGGACTGAAAAAAATCCAATTCCAGGCCCAGTTCCCCGGCCAGGGCGCCGAGGCTCGCGTTGATGTCCTCGAGCGTGGCCGTGCCGTATTGGACCGGGTCGCGCCGGCCGAACATGTTCAGGTTGATGCCGTTCATGATGACGATTTGAGGCTGAGGCATGGCTGATCTCCGAAAACGTCTGTTAATTCAGGAAAGGCTTCTTTCGAAATGCACTTCAGACAGCCCGCATGAGTGGCTATTGGCGGCTTCGGCGGCCGCCATCACCTGGTTGCCCGGGCCGACGTCGAGCACCGAAAGGGCGACCGGACCGATGGGTCTTTGATTGATCATAGTAATCTCCTTTTATGTATTTGGCAACTTCGGCCGGTTGAGCGGGGCCGGCGCGATGGAGCCGGTTGTTTGCGCCACCGCCTGATCCGGGGGGATTTACTGGTATGTAGCGTGGGACGGCCCGGCACGCGTTCAGGGACGTTGGATCATAACGAGAGGGATGGCGATCATATGGAATCGAAGGAACGCTTCAATCGGACGATTTTTCTGGTGGGGGCCCGGGCCGCCGGCAAAACCACCGTCGGCCGGCATCTGGCCCGGGAACTGGCGGCGGATTTTGTGGACACCGACCAGTACATGAGTGAAGTTCACCGGATCACCGTGGCCGAAATCGTGGCCAGCGAAGGGTGGGAGGGCTTTCGCCGGCGGGAGAGCGCCGCCCTGCGGGAGGTGACCGAGCCGGGCCGGGTGATCGCCACCGGCGGCGGCATGGTGCTGGCCGAGCTCAACCGGACTTTTATGCGGGAAAACGGCCTGGTGTTTTATCTGTCGGCCCCGGCCGAAGTGCTGGGCGCCCGGCTGGCCGCCGACCCCCAGGCCGCCCAGCGGCCCAGCCTCACCGGCAAGTCGGCGGTCGAGGAAGTGGCCCAGGTGCTGGCCGAGCGGGAAGCGTTGTATCGGGAGGCGGCCCACCACGTCATCAACGCGGCCGAGGCATTCGAGGCGGTGATCGGGGCCATATTGGCCAAAGTCAAAGATCCCGGTCGATGAGCGACCGCGTCGAAATGAAAACCGGGCCGAGCACACTGTCCGGCCTGGTTTTTTGTTTGAATCCGGCCGCCGCGTCATCTTCGGGGGGCGATGTAAAATTTGCATGCGCCAGTGTTCATTTGGACAAAAATTGTGTATCATTATATTGTTGCCGCTCTTGCTTCCCACCGTTCATTCTTTATAATATTTCAATTGGGTTCGGACGGCGGGAAACCGCCGAAAGACCGTGATAATCTGGAGCCGCCGTTCGGACCCGCTCCGGGAACCGAAAAAATCGACTTTTGAGAGGGAGCCAGACCATATGCGTTCATCTATTCCTCTCCTTGCCGTTATTACCCTTCTCTCCGTTTTTTTCTGGTGCGCGTCGCGCTCCTTCGCCGCCGATGCGCCGCTCGGGCCGGTCTATTATGCGGATCTCCCCGGCGTCACCCGGGCGGAAATCGAAAGCATTGAACGCCTGAAGCGTTCACGCCCCGAAGGCATTACCTACGCGATGATGTATTCCGACGCCTCCTTCATTACCGAGGACGGGGAAATCGGCGGCGCCACCCGGATCATTTGCGAAGAGCTGAGCCGGTTGTTCGGCATGCGGGTCACCCCCCGGCTGGTCGAGTGGAACGCCCTGGTCGCCGGGTTGGACAATCACGAGTTCGATCTCAGCGGCGAACTGACCGCCACCCCGGAGCGCCGGAAAAAATACCGCATGAGCGACCCCATGATGGAGAGGCCCTTCATGGTCTTTCGCCATGCGGACCGGGAGGACCTCGATCTCATCAACGGCCGGGAAACCCTGCGATACGGCTTTTTAAAGGGCAGCATCGACTCCGACCGGGTGGGGGCCACTTCGGCCGTGCCGTTCACCGCCGTCTTTTTGGAAAGCATCGAGGAAGCCGCGAGGGCGATACAAAACGGCTCCATCGACGCCTTCATCAGCGAGGGCCGGCCGGATTTCCTGTTTGATAATTATGGCGGCATCGCCTATCAGCAATACTATCCGCTGGTCTATACCTCGGTGTCGCTGAGCGCGGCCAATCCCGACCTCTTCCCGGTCATCGACGTTTTCCAGAAATACCTCGACCGGGGCGGCCGGGGCAGAATATCCAAAATGAATGCTGCGGGTGAGACCGAATACCGGCGCCATAAATTTTTCCGGCAGTTGAGCGAGGAGGAAAAACAGTATCTGGCCGATCACGCGGCCACGGGCCGGGCCATCCCGCTGGCCGCCGAACACGACAATTACCCCGCCAGTTTTTACAACCAGCGGGAACGGCAATGGCAGGGCATCGCCCATGACATCATCGCGGAAATCACGCACATCACCGGGCTCACCTTTGAGGTCGTCAACGCTCCCGGCGTGCCCTGGCTGTCGCTTCAGGAAACCCTGGAGAGCGGCGGGGCGGCCATGGTGACCGAACTGATGCCGACCAGAAACCGGCGGGGACGCTTCCTGTGGCCGAAGGATCCTTACATGAGGGACCAGTATGCGCTGCTGTCCCTGGAGGACGAGCCCAATATCAGCATCGACCAGGTGTTCGGAGCGCGGGTGGGGCTCATCCGCGGGAGCGCCCACGAGGAAGCTTTTCACCAGGTGTTTCCGGATCATCTGGACCCCGTGCTCTACCCCAACGCCATGGAAGGCTTCGAAGCGCTGGAAAAGGGGGAGGTGGAACTGGTCATGATGACCAAGAACCTGCTCTTGAGCATCACCCATTACAGCGAACGCCCGGGATTCAAGGTCAATATTTCCCTGGACCTGCCCAGCGATTCCTATTTCGGCTTCAACGTGAATGAAACCGTGCTTCGCGGCATTATGGACAAAGCGCAAACAATGGTGGACTGTGAAGCCGTGGCCGATCAATGGCGGAGGAAGACGTTCGATTACAAAAAGGAAATAGCGCAGGCGAGAATCCCCTATTTGATCGGTATCTTCGTGCTGCTGTTGATCGTGCTGGCGCTCCTGTTGGCGCTCTCCAGAAAAAGAGAGCGCCTGTCCCGCCGTCTCAGCCAGCTTGATCATCTGACGCGGCTGCCCAACCGGCGGTTTTTTGAAGAGCGGATGCGCGCCGTCTGGGATCAGGCGGTGAGGGATCGCCAGCCCCTGAGCGTCCTGGCCATCGATATCGACCGCTTCAAACGGCTCAACGATACTTATGGACATCCGCAGGGGGACGAGGTGCTGCGCGCGGTGGCGAAGGTGTTCGAGAGGGCGGCGGGACGCCGCGCCGACCTGGTGGCGCGCATGGGCGGTGAAGAATTCTCCGTCCTGCTGCCCAACACGGAGCCGGAAGGCGCCCGCCTGGTGGCCGAGAAAATACGGGCCGCCGTCGAAGCGGCCGCCATTGAGAATATCGCCGGCGGCCCCGCTATCCACATCACGGTCAGCATAGGCGTGGCCAGCCTGAAGCCCGGCCCCTGCGACAAGATTGAAGATGTGATGGCCCGTTCCGACCAGTCCCTGTATGCGGCCAAGGAGAGCGGCCGCAACCGGGTATGTGTGGCGTAGCGCCAAGATCGCCGGCAGGCGACCCACCTCTGCCTCTGGTAAATATTGATCTTGAATCAAAGGTGGCCCGTGACTCGAAGTCCCCGCTCCTTGAGACTCCCACAAAATTATGGTATTAATACCCAACACCAGTCGACCGTGACCGCCCGGCCAGTTTTGTTCCCTCTGTTTCGATTCCGGCCGGAATCGGTCCGGCGGTTTGTCCTTTTCGCCCGATCACGCGCCATCCCGATCCGCCCGCCGAAGGCGGAGACGACCGCGGGCCCCGCCCGCCAGGAGTGGAACCATGTCCCAGAGCGCCGCGCCCAAGCTGCCGTTGTTTCAAGCCGGAGACATCGGCGGCCTGGTCTACTTTTTCGTCGGCAACATCATCAACTACGTCATCGTCATTTACGCCCTGGAGCACATCGGCTGGCCGAAGGAGCTCATCTTCCACCGGGTCATCCCGGGCATGAGCGTCGGGCTGATGCTGGGCGGCTTCTATTACGCCTACATGGGCTGGAAGCTCTACAAGAAGACCGGCCGCACCGACCTGACGGCCCTGCCGTCGGGCCTGTCGACCCCGGCCATGTTCGTCTACCTCTACGGCATCATCTATCCTCTGCACTACAGCGGGCTGGAGCCGGTCCAATGCTGGCAGATCGCCACGGCGGCCTGTTTTTTGGGCGGCATCATTGAAATGAGCGGCGGCCTCATCGGCCCGGCCCTGCGGAAGGTCCTGCCCCGGGTGGCCATGCTGGGCACGGTGGCCGGGGTGGCCCTGGTCTGGATGGCCACCAGCGGCCTGTTCGAAATCTACCACGATCCCATCCTGGGCATGCCCATCCTCATCGTCTGCCTGGTGGGGCTCATCGGCGGATACACCTTCAAGGGCAACCTCCCGATGCTGCTGGTGGCCGTGGTCTTCGGCATCGTCTACGCCGTGGCCCTGGGGCGGACCTCCGCCGACACCGCCACGCTGTCCGTCACCGTCCCGGCCTTCAGCTTCGGGGCCGTCCTCGAAGGCCTCAAGGGGGTCGGGCCCTATCTGGTCATCATCATCCCGATCATGATCTATTCCTTCATCGAGACCATGGACAACGTGGAGTCGGCCATCGCCGCCGGCGACGAATACCCCCTGGGTGAGGCCCAGGTGGCCGACGGCCTGTGCACCTCCATCTCGGCCCGCTTCGGCGGCATCTTGCCCAACGTGGTCTGGCTGGGCCACGCCGGCCTCAAAAAGAGCCGGGCCGGCATCGGCTATTCCTGGGTGGGGGGCCTACTGTTCGCCCTGTGCGGCCTCTTCGGCATCTTCGGCCTCCTGAATTCCCTGATGCCGCCGGTCATCGCCTGCATCACCTTTTTGTGGTGCGCCATGCTCATGATCGTCCAGGCCTACACCGACAACCCCCGCCGCCACGGCGCGGCCCTGGCCATCGCCCTGGTGCCCCACCTGGCCGACCTGTTGTACACCACGGTCACCGGAGCTCTGGGGGCTTTCGAAAAATTCATCGAGCACACCGAAGACGGGGCCTTCGCCCTGATGATGGATTCCTCCGACGCCGCCAGCCAGGCCCTGGTCAACTACGGGGTCATGTGGAAGGGGGTGGCCGCTTTGCGCCACGGCTCGATCCTGGTGTCCATCATGTGGGCCTCCACGGTGGTCTTCATCATCGACCGCCGGCTGGACAAGGCCGCCGTGAGCCTGGCCGCGGCCGCGGTCCTGTCCTTCTTCGGCTTCATCCACGCCCCGCAGATGGCTCTGAACGCGGCCCCGGCCTATACCATCGGATATGTCGAGATCGCCGTCATCTGCCTGGTGCTGCATTTCCTGCGGGACAAGATCATGACCTATCCCCGCCGCTATGACTACGTGTAAGAAGGGAGCCCGCCATGGACGTCAAATGCGTCAGAGTTTTGCGGCCTTATGAGGAAGCGGCGGACGACGGCCGGACCATCTACGTCGACGAGGCCGCGCGTTACGCCTTAAACCGCCCCTGGGGCGCCCAGGCCGTGGCCCTGGGCCGCCGCGAAGCCACCGTGACCCTGGCCCCCCTCGAACCCATGGACCAGGACGGTTACATCGCCCGGGCCGGTCAGGCCCTGATCGATGCCCTGCTTATAGAATACGGGGAAGAAATTATTCTCCATTAATTTGGTGGAATAGGGTACAATAACGGGTCGGGAAGGGCCACCGACCTGTTATTGTACAGGCCGGTGGAATCCGGCCTTCTGAATATGACGGATTTATCAACCACACGCTGTTTACCCTGAGTACCGCGTCAACGGCGAATCCGAGCCCCGAGCGGGCGATTCGCGCCGAAACAGCGTCATACGCGAGCGGCATCATCGCCCCGCCAGGCGACGATGGACGGATATCGCTCATAGAGCGATTAGGCCGAGACGGAGGGTCAACCGCCTCCATCAGAACCTGGTCTCCGGAGTGACGACATGCTATTGTCCATTATCATTTTGACGAAAAACGAACGGCTCAATATCATCCCCTGCCTCTACAGCCTCAGGGAGGTCGTGGACACGGAGGTGCTGGTCCTGGACGATCTGAGCGCCGACGAGACGGCCCAGTTGGCCCGGGAGGCCGGGGCCCGGGTGATCGTCCATCCGCTCAGAACTTTTGCCGACCAGCGCAACTACGCCCTGGCCCAGGTCACCGGCGACTGGATTTTCTTCCTCGACGCCGACGAGCGTTTTTCGCCGGAACTTTTCCAGGACATCCGCAGACACATGGTCGAAAAACCCGGCGTGGCCGGTTCGGTGGTGCGCCGCAATTTCGCTTTCGGCCATCCCCAGCATTTCGGCCCGCTGAAGTCCGACCGGGTCATCCGCCTCTTCCCCCGCAACACGGTGCGCTGGGAGGGCCTGGTCCATGAGCGGCCCGTGGTCCAGGCCCCGGTCGCGAAATTGAAGGAGGGGCACCTTCTGCACATCACCTATCGCCGCTGGGACCAATACCTGGCCAAACAGCGGCGCTACGCCACTCTCTGGACCGAAGAGGCCCTGGCCCGCGGGCGCACCTCCACCCCTTTGCGGGCCTGCGGCCGGGCCCTGGGCGGCTTTTTGAAAATGTTTCTGCTCAACCTGGGGATTCTGGGCGGGCCGGTGACCTGGGCCCTGTGCTGGTACCACGGGGCCTACACGCTGACTAAATACCTGCGGCTGTCCGAGCCGCCGGAGTCGTCGTCCTGAGCCTTGGGGAGCGCATCGGGGGGAGTTGGGGAAAGTTTGTGAAAAAGGCCGGGGCGGGAAACCGTCACCGGCTTTCTTTTTCGTCCTCGCCGTATTCGTCCAGGGCCCGGCGGCCGGCCTCGGTCAGGCCGTAGCTGGCGTGCCCCAGGCGTTCGAACCAGCCGTAATGATTGTCGCGGAGGATGGCCCCGGTTTTTTCCGAAGTGCCCATCGCCCGCAGGTCTTTGGGGGCGGAAGGGCCCCGGGCGTTCAGGGCCTCGGCCACGGCCAGGGCCTGTTCGCGGTAGGCGGTCATGATTTTTCGGCGGGTGGAGCCGCCGAGATTGCGGTCGCGGCTCCGGCCGGCCATTTCGTCGAGATAGGCCCGGGCGGCCGAGGGGCGCGGGCGGCGCTCCAGCGGGGCGGGGTGGAAGACTAACTGCACCCGCCGGCGGGGCGAATCGGGGAAGACCAGGATGAGCCCCGCCTCCAGCCGCCGCAAAAGGTCCGTCAGCTCGCGCCAGCGCCGGCCCATGACCTTCGGGACCGGCACCGCGGCATAGACGGAGGCCGCGGCCCGCTGCCGCCGCGCCACCTGCAAGAGGAGTTCGAGGTTGACGGCCAGCTTGATTTCCACCAAAACCAGGTCTTCGCCCCGCCGGGCGGCCAGGTCGCAGCCCTCCACCTCCCCGTGCACTTCATAACCCCGCTCTTCCAGCCAGTGTTTCAGCGGCGGGTAGAGGTCGGTTTCCCGCAGCGCGGCCCGCGCTCCGCCGGGGCCGGCCTTCATCGGCGGGGAGACCGCCGCGACCCGGCCGGAACGAGGCCGAGGCGGCGCCTCGCCCCCCCGGGGCTCAGTCCGCGGTGCGCTCTTCGTCGGTTTCGAGGCCATAAAGCTTGATCTTGCTCAATAAACTGGGATAGCTCAGCCCCAGCCGGCGGGCGGCTTCGGAGCGGTTACCCCGGGTCTTTTCCAGGGCCGCCCGGAGATAGTCGGCCTCCAGTTTCCGGATGGCCGCCTTGAGATCCAGGTCCCCCGGGGCGCCCGGCGCCGAAGAGGCCGGGGCGTGGAACTGGGGCGGCAGGTCGGCGGCGGTCAGCATCTCGCGGTCGGCGGCCATGACCAGCAGGCGATCCATCAGGTTTTCCAGCTCGCGCACGTTGCCGGGCCAGGGATAGGCCGTCAGGGCCTCCAGCAGGTCGTCGCCGAGCCGGGGCCGGGGCCGGCCCAGGCGGCTGGTCAGGAGCCCGACGAAATGATCGGCCAGAAGGGGAATGTCCTCCGGCCGGTCCTTCAGGGGCGGCAGGCTGAGGGGCAGAACGTTCAGGCGGTAAAAAAGGTCTTCGCGGAAAAGGTGCCGGCGGACCAGATCCTCCAGGTTCCGGCTGGTGGCCGCCACCAGCCGGGCGTCGAATTTGATCGAAATTTCGCCCCCCACCGGCCGGACCTCGGAGAACTGGATGGCCCGCAGCAGCTTGACCTGGAAGCCGATCGGCAGTTCGCCGATTTCGTCGAGAAACAGGGTGCCGCCCTCGGCGGCCCGGAACAGGCCCTCCCGGTCGCGTTCGGCCCCGGTGAAGGAGCCGCGCAGGTGGCCGAACAATTCGCTCTCCAGGAGCGACTCGGGGATGGCCCCGCAGTTGACGGCCACGAAGGGGCCGTTCCGGCGGGGCGAGGCCCGGTGGATGGCTCGGGCCACCAGTTCCTTCCCGGTCCCGGATTCGCCCGTGATCAGAACGGTGCGGTCGGTCTCAGCCATTTTGGCGGCCAGGGTCATGAGGTCGCCCATGACCCGGCTTTTGAAAACCAGCCCGTCTTCCGACCGCCGGGCCATGGCCCGCCTCAGGGCCGCATTTTCCCGGGTCAGCCGCAGGTTGGCTTCGGCCTTTTTGAGGCTGAAGAGAATCTCATCGGGCTGGAAGGGCTTGAAGACATAGTCGAAAGCCCCGGTCCGCATGGCTTCCAGCGCCGAATCCGACGAGCCGTAGGCCGACATGACAATGACCGGGAGATCCAGCCCCATCTCCTGGATGCGGCGCAGGAGCTCCAGGCCGCTGCCGCCGGGCATGCTCAGGTCGGTGATCACCGCGGAGATGTTTTCCCGCTTCAAAAGGGCCTCGGCCGAGCGGATCTCCGGGGCGGTGACCACCCGGTAGCCCTCCCGCTCGAGATAGGTCACCAGCATCAGCCGCATGGCGGCCTCGTCGTCCACCACCAGCACCTTTCGCGGATCGTCGTCGGGCATCAATTCTCCTCTTCCGGGATGGCGGGCAGGATGATGATAAATCTGGCGCCCCCGGTTTCAGCCGGTTCGTATTCCAGGCGGCCGCCGAAGCCGTCGACGATGGAACGGGAGATGGCCAGGCCCAGGCCGGTGCCCTGGCCGGGCGCCTTGCGGGTGAAATAGGGTTCGAACAGGCTGGGGACGTCTTCCGGGGCCACGCCCGGCCCGTTGTCGGCCACCTCGATGCGCACCCAGCCGCTCGTCTCGGCGGCCGCGATGACGATGGAGATCCGGGGTTCGGTGGAGAGGCGATTCAACCTGTTCCCGGACGACCCAATGTCAACCGGGCCGTTTTTCGGCGGCGCATCGCCCCTCCGGGGCTCGGCCGGGTCCCCGCCGTCGGCCGCCCTTTCATGCAGGGCCTGGCCGGCGTTGGCCAGGAGGTTGAGGAGAACCTGCAGGAGCCCGTTTCGTTCGGCCAGCACCGTCCGGGTCCCGCTTTCGGCCGCGACCGTGATTTCCACCCCCGAAGCCCATTTCTGGGGCCGGGCCAGGCTGGCGGCCGTGTGGGCCACCTCCTCGGCGGCCACCGGTTCCGGCGTCCGGTGTCCGGGGCGGGAGAAGTGCAGCAGCTCCTTGAGGCTGCCGTCCATGCGCGACAGTTCATGGGCCGAGTGGTTGAGAATCAGGGTCTTGTCCGCGGGCGCCAGGTCGTCCTGACGCAGAAGGTGGACGAAGCCGGTCAGGGCCCCGATGGGATTGCCGAGCTCGTGGGCCAGGCCCGAGGCCAGGCGCCCCACTGTGGCCATCTTTTCCGAGGCCACCAGGTGATCCCGGGTTTCGCTGATGGTGCGGAGCTGTTCCTCCAGGCGGCGGCGGCTGTCCATGAGTTCCAGGGCGGCCTGGTCGAAGGCTTTGAAGAGTTCTTCCATCTCCCGGGGCGCGCGGGGGCGGAGCCGGGGCTGGAAGCGGTCGCGGCCCAGGTCTTCCAGGTCGCGGGCCAGTTCCTTGACCGGGGCCATCAGGTTGCGGTTGAGGAAGAAGACCAGGAAAAAGGCCATCAGGGCGATGTTGAGCCCCAGGGCGGCCAGCATCCAGTTCCTGGCCGCCGCCTCGGCGGCCAGGAGGCCCCTGGGGGATCCGGAAAAACAGACCGCCCCGGTCAAAAGGCCCTGGCGCAGGATCGGCGCGGCCACCGAATATCGGCGGCCGTCGAAGGAGGCCTGGGGCCGGCCGGAGGCCAGGGTGGCCCGCAAGGTGGTTTCGTCCCGATCGAGCGCGGCCGGGCTCCCCCGACGGAGCGCCCGGCGGCCCCGGGTATCGGCGGCCAAGACCAGCTTGAGCCCGGCCTCGTCGGCCGCGCTTTCCAGGGTCGGCCAGGGGAAAGCCTCCCAGTCTTCGCTCAGCGACAGCGACAGGGCCGCGCCCCGGGCGAAGGCCGAGGCCGCCTCCAGTTGGCTGTCGCCCAGGAAACGGCTGTAGATTCGGGTCACGGCCAACCCCATGGTCAGGGACATGGCCAGCACCAGGATCATGGTCAGAATCACCAGCTCCAGCCGCAGGCTGGTGAAGCGGGCCGCCCGGGGCTTCTCCGGCGGATCCGCCGCCGGCCCGGCCCGGCCGGCGGGCGCGGCCTCAGCCGTCGATGCCGGCATACAGGGCCGAGGACAGATAGCGTTCCCCGGCGTCGGGGAGGATGACCACCAGGGTTCGGCCGGCGAATTCCGGGCGGGCCGAGAGGCGGGCCGCCACGGCCACGGCCGCGCCGGAGGAAATGCCGGCCAGGATGCCTTCCTCCCAGGCCAGGCGGCGGGCGAATTCCAGGGCCTCTTCGTTGCTGGCCGTCTCGACCTGGTCGACCACTGAAAGGTTGAGCGTGGCCGGGATGAAGCCGGAGCCGATGCCCTGAATTTTGTGGGGTCCCGGACGCAGGGGCTGCCCGGCCAGGTGCTGGGTGATGACCGGGCTGTCGGCCGGCTCCACGGCCACGGTCCGGATTTCCTGCCTCCGGCTTTTAAGGTAGGCCCCGGAGCCGCTGAGGGTGCCACCGGTGCCCACCCCGGCGATGAGGGCGTCCACCCGCCCTTCGGTGTCCCGCCAGATTTCCGGGCCGGTGGTTTTTTCATGAATGGCCGGATTGGCCGGGTTGTCGAACTGGGCCGGCGAGAAGGCGCCGGGCTCGGTGGCCAGGATTTCGTTGGCCCGGTTGATGGCCCCGGCCATGCCGTCGATGCCGGGCGTCAAGACGATCCGCGCCCCCAGCATGGCCATGACCCGGCGGCGCTCCAGGCTCATGCTGTCGGGCATGGTGATGATCAGTTCATAGCCCCGGGCGGCGGCCATCGCGGCCAGGGCGATGCCGGTGTTGCCGCTGGTGGGCTCCACCATTTTGGCGCCGGGTTTGAGCAGGCCCCGCTTTTCGGCGTCCCAGATCAGGGCCGCGCCCAGGCGGCATTTGACGGAGTAGGATGGGTTGCGCCCTTCGATTTTGGCGTATACCGTGGCCCCGCGGTCGACGATGCGGTTCAGGCGGACCAGGGGGGTGTTGCCGATGGCTTCCAGGTTGTCGGCGAAAACGGACATATTCCTCACCTCTCTCCAGGGCCCCGAAGGGCCATATGCCGCCGCGGCCGGACGGCGGCCGGGGCGAAGGCCTCGTCGCCTTCGCCCTTGGGGTGGCCAAATCATGATGGCCGGACGGTCGACCGCCGCCGGCCTTTTGAGCTTTCCTTGTAATTTTATCACAAATCCCGGGTCGATGCCAGTTGCGGAGCCCCGAAGAATGGCCACTGGGCATCAGATGACGTAATCGGAAACCAGCCCCCGGGCCGCATCCAGAAGGTCTTGAAGCGTTTTGCGATGATAGAGCGTTTCCAGGGCCTGGCGGGCCTCGTCCCACAGCGAACTGAAAACGCAGGCGCCCTGGCAGGGGCACTTGCGCGACGGCTCGGCCACGAAGCACTCCACCGGGTAGATCGGGCCGTCCAGAAGGGTGACGACCTCGTATATGCTGATCCGGGCCGGGTCCTTCAGAAGCAGAAAGCCCCCGTCCTTGCCGCGCCGGCTTTCCACCAGACCGCCCTGCCGCAGTTGGTTGAGGATGTTTTCCAGGAACCTCAAGGGGATTTTCTGGGCTTCGGCCACATCCTGCACCCGCACCACGCCCCGATCCTGCCGCCGGGCCAACTCGAACAAGGCCCGGAGGCCGTATTGACACTTTACTGAAACCGACATGCCGCACTTTCGGAGCCAAACGGTCCGGCTCCTCGACCGTAATAAAGGGCGACCCGAAAAGTATACCCCTTCGGTCGGCCCGTCCGCTGGTTGTCAAAAAAATAAAACAGTGAATAGTTTTCAACTTATCAGCTTGGCCGCCAAGAGTCAAGGCCGCATTTCTTGGAGCAATTCCCGCCCGGCGGCCGTGCCGGCTCCGGCCCCGGTCGCGGCGGCGCGCGGTCCTTCCGAAGCTTGGCGAATGAAGCAAAATGCCTCCCGGTTAAAAACTCTCCTTGTGATCGGGCTGGCTTTACGGTATTATATTTAGGGTAATCGGGGAGAAAGCGGCATGTTTCCAATCAACCTGGATTTGCGGGGACGCCTGGTCGTAATGGTGGGCGCCGGCCGGGTGGGGCGCCGGAAGCTGAAAAAGGCGTTGCAGGCCGGGGCCCGGGTCCGGCTGGTGGAACCGAACCCGGATCCGGAAATCCTGATCCTGGCTTCGGCCGGCGCGGTGGAGTTGACGGCCGAGTTTCACCCCGGTCTTCTGGCCGGGGCCAGCCTGGTCTTCGCGGCCACGGATGACCGGGACCTCAACCGGCGGGTGGCCGGGGCGGCCCGGGAGGCGGGGCGGTGGGTCAACGTGGCCGACAGCCCGGAAGAATCTGATTTCAACCTGCCGGCGGTGGTGGAGCGGGGCGACCTGCAGATCACCGTGGCCACCGGCGGCTTGAGCCCGGCTCTGGCCGCCCGGACGGCGGCCAGGCTGCGGGAGATGTTCGGGCCGGAGTATGGCCGCCTGGCCCGCCTTTTAGGTTGTTTGCGGCCGCGAATCCTGGCTTCGGGTCTGCCCGGGCCGGAACGGGAAGAGGTGTTCCGTCTGCTGGCGGATTCCGAAGAGCTTCTCGGTCACCTGGCCCGGAAGGATGCGGAAAAAGCCCGGCGGCTGGTCCGGGAACTGCTGGAGGCCCGGGGTTTGGGGGGCGGCCTCGATCTTCCCCCCGATTGCTTCGAATAGGTCGTTTTACGGAAACCTCCGGTGGCCGTAAACGGAATGGTCCCTTGGGACCGTGAAAAAACGAGATCGTCGGCTGTCAATAGACCTTCGTCTCGCCGCCTGGGCGCGTCCGGCAACGGCTTCGCCCCGGCGGCTCATTGCCCCGGCGGGGCGGCGTTCGTCCCCGATGGGGGCGGCGTCAAAGTAAGGAGGATTCAACCATGTGCGGTAACGCCGAGTAGTTTTTCACCGGGAAATCGTCGGGTCGGACTTTGACGACTGGATTCCCTTCGTCCCTCGGGGCGAGGGCGCGTCCGGGTTTTCGATGCTCCGGCGGCGGCGCTTCCCGATCTTTGCGCGGTAAAGCGATGGATTGTCTATGAATATTTTTATTATTGGCCTCAGCCACCACCAGGCGCCGGTGGCGGTTCGGGAAAAGTTTTCCGGACGGGAAGGCCTGGAGCGCCACTTATATGACCATCAGGCGGAAAGCGGAGCGCTGACCGAATCCCTGGTGCTTTCCACCTGCAACCGGCTGGAAATCCTGGCCGTCGCCAACCGGTTCGAAGAGGGCCGACGGGCGGTGCTGGCCTCGTTGGCCGAGGTCTCGGGATTGCCGGTGGAGGAATTTCGGCCCTACCTCCATGAATACGTGGGGCTGGAAGCCGCCCGCCATTTGTTCCGGGTGGCCGGGAGCCTCGACTCCCTGGTGCTGGGCGAGCCCCAGATTCTGGGCCAGGTCAAGGAGGCCTTTCGTCAGGCCCTGGACCGCCGCCAGGCCGGAACTCTCATCAATAAATTGATGCACAAGACTTTTCGGGCCGCCAAGCGGGTGCGCAGCGAAACCACCCTGGCCGGCGGCGCGGTTTCGGTGGCCGGCGCGGCCGTCGCCCTGGCCCGCAGCCTCAAGGGCGGCCAGTTGTACGACCAGTCGGTGCTGCTTTTGGGCGCCGGGCCCATGGCCGCCCTGGCCGCCGCCCACCTCAAAAAGCGCTCCCCGGCCGACCTGGTCATCATGAACCGTTCCCGGGCCAAGGCCGAAATCCTGGCATGCAAGCACGAAGCCCGCTGCCGCCCATGGGAGGAACTGGCCCCGGCCATCCTGGAGGCCGACCTCATCATCGCCGCCACCGGGGCCCAGAGTCCCATCCTGACTCTGGAAAATATGGAAAAGATCATGGCCCTGCGCTCCCGGCCCCTGACCGTCATCGACATCGGGGTGCCGCGCAACGCCAGCCACGACCTCAAGCACCTGGACCGGGTCATCCTGCGCAACATCGACGATCTCAACGAGGTGGTCTGGGAAAGCCGGGCCGCCCGGCTGGAGGCGGCCAAGCAGGCCGAGGCCATCATCGAGGAAGAGGTGGCCAAGTTCGGCCGCTGGCTCAATTCTCTGGCCAGCCGCCCCACTGTGGCCGCCCTGACCCGCAAGGCCGAGCGCATCCGCCGGCTGGAACTGACCCGCACCATGAGCCAGCATGACTTCAGCCCGGAACAGGCCGCGTCCCTCGAAGCCATGACCTCGGCCCTGGTCCGTCGGCTTCTTCACGACCCCTTGGCCTTTATCAAGAATACCAAGCCCGCCCGGGGCCGCTGTTCGGGATCGGCCGGCGGCTGTTCCGGCCCGGCCGACGGCTGCGCGCCGCCTGAGCGCTGCCTGGATTCCATCCGCCAGGCCTTCAACCTTGAAGCTGATTCATGATGACCGGGGCGAAGGCCTGGCCGGCGTCGATGTGTGGGGGGCGGCGCGCCAGGCATGAATCTGGATGATTTAGAAAAAATATTCGATTCGCCCCGGCCGGCGCCCCGGCCGGAGCGGCCTTTCCAGCCTTTCCCCGAGCCCTACCTGGCCGGGCCGGTGCCGGATCATCTTCGAAACGCGACCGTCGCCCGGCTGGCGGCGTTGCTGACTCGCCTTTCCGAGGCCGAAGCCGCCGCCCTGGTGGAGTTCGGCTCGGTCTGGCTGGATGACCGGCCCTGCCTAAACCCCGACCAGCCTCTCGTCGAGGCCCGCCACTTCCGCCTCAATCCCCCGGCTTACGGCCCGGTCAAGTTTTACGAGGCCGACCCGGCCCGCATCGTCTATGAGGACGCGGATCTGCTGGTCTACAACAAGGAATCCGGCCGCCCCTCCCAGGCCGTGCCCCACGATGCCTACAACAATGTTCTGTCCGCCCTCGGCCGCCTCCTGGCCGGCCGGGGGGGCGCCTCTTCCTTGTGGCTCAGCCACCGCCTGGACGCCGACACCTCGGGCCTCTTGCTCCTGGCCAGGAACAAAGAGGCGGCCGGCCGCCTGGGCCTGGCCTTCCAGCGCGGCCAGGTGGCCAAGGAATACCTGGCCCTGGGGCTGGGGCCCGAGCCCGACCGGGCCGCCTTCACTGTGGACGCCCCCATCGCCAAGGAGGGCGGCCGCTATCTGGTCCGCCCCGGCGGCCCGGGGCTGGCCGCCCGCACCGATTTTTCGGTTTTGGACCGAGCCCCGCACCCCGGCCGGGACGACTTGACGTGGGTTTTGTTCCTGGCCGCCCCCCGCACCGGCCGCACCCACCAGATCCGGCTGCACCTGGCCTGGGCCGGCTGGCCCATCGCCGGCGACCCCTTCTATGGCCGCCGGGAGGCGCCGGCTCCGCGCCTGATGCTGGCCTCGGCCGCCCTCGGTTTCCGCCACCCCCGCACCGGGGCGGATCTCAGAATCACCCTGCCCGGTCTGGGCCCGATGGCTTCTTTCGGCTCGTCATCCTGAAGCCGCCTTCCAACTTCTTCTTCTCCATATTTTTTCGTTGGCTGAGCATTTCAGGGGCCGGAGCCGGGAATGCCTTGGAGGACGAACGTGTGAGGCCCGTAGTGTCACCGACTTTACTGTAGATGACCCAAAGGGTCTCGGCCACCCAAACGTTGCGGCCGCCCGTGTCCAGCGAAGCGGGTGCGGAGTTGGGTCCAGGGCTCAGCCCTGGCATCCGTTTTTTGACGCTGCTGAAATTATTCCCTTTTCTAACCGCTCTCCCTCAGATAATCCTGCCGCCGGTCCTCAGATGATGCTGAAGTCATTGCCTCGGTATTTTTTAATAATCAATTAAAATCATAATGTTATTGGTTGTGGCCCTCGTGGGCGGTTTTTTGGCCTCCAATTTGCTTCCCTTAAGGCCGCACCAGAACCGCGTCCGGCCTCCGCCGGGCGGCGGCCGATTTCCGGGAGGCCTCTTATGTTCGTCGGACCCTATCCCTACCAGATCAACCACACCTACCTGGGCATGAAGGCCCAGGAGGAGCGCATGAACCTGGTGGCCAACAACATGGCCAACGTGACCACCGCCGGCTACAAGAAAGACGTGCCCGTCTTCGAAGGCTATCTGGTCAAGCAGTCCAAGACCTATTTCGGGGAAGGGGCTTTCGAATTGACCGACCGCGACCTCGACGTGGCCCTGAACGGGCCGGGCTTCTTCCAGATCGAGACGGCCGCCGGCATCCGCTATTCCCGCAACGGCAACTTCCACCTCAATTCCGACGGCCAGATCGTCACCAAAGACGGCGATCCCCTGGTGGGGGCCGGCTACGCCCCGGAAGGGACCAAGAAGATCATCATCAGGCAGGACGGGTTGGTGCAGGCCATCAATCAGGACGGGGAAGAGGAGGATATCGGCCAGGTGGACCTGGTGGAATTCGACGATCCCAACATGCTGATCAAAGAGGGCTACGACTTTTTCGTGCCCAAAAGCCCGGCCTTCGAACCCCGCCCGGCCGAGAACACCACCCTGGAAGCGGGCTATCTGGAAAAATCCAATGTCAACGCGGTCAACGAATCGGTGCAGATGATCGAACTGTACCGCATCTACGAGGCCCTGCAGAAAATCGTCCACACCAAGCAGGAAATGGACGACAAGGCCATCGGCCAGTTGGGCAAGCTCACCTGATTCGTTCGCTTATATTTTTATCATATTAACCCGGCAGCTGACGAAGTCGATTCTCGGACGGCCAAGTCCAGCGATTTCGGGCTTTGGCGAAATCGCGAGTGTGACTTATTTAGTTGCCGGAGTAATAACACTATCACCAACCGGCGCGGGCCCCGCCCGCCAGGAGTACCCCAGCCATGATGAGATCACTCTATACCGCGGCCACCGGCATGATCGGGCAGCAGACCCATCTCGACGTCATCGCCCACAACCTGGCCAACGTCAACACCACCGGCTTCAAGAAGAACCGGGCCGAGTTCGAGGACCTGATCTATCAGACCCACAAGTTCGCCGGCACCGAGACCATCGGCGGCCAGCAGATTCCCGTCGGCGTCCAGATCGGTCTGGGCACCAAGGTCAACTCCACCGCCAAGATCCACACCCAGGGCGATTACAACAAGACCGACAGCCCCCTGGACATGGCCATTGAAGGCGAGGGCTACTTCCGGGTCATCCGCAACGGCGAAACCTACTACACCCGCGACGGCTCGTGGAAACTCAACAGCGACGGCGTCATCGTCAGCCAGGACGGCAACCCCATGGATCCCGAATTCGTGGTCCCCGAAGACGCCGTCCATCTGGAAGTGACCTCGGCCGGCTTCATCGCCGCCTATGACCAGCGGGGCAACACCGTGGCCGAAGGCCGCGTCGAGCTCTCCCGCTTCATCAACCCTCCGGGCCTCTTCGCCATGGGCTACAACATCTACCAGCCCACCGAGGCCTCCGGCCCGGCCATGGACGGCAACCCCGGCGAAGAAGGCTTCGGCACCATCGCCCACGGCTTTCTGGAAATGTCCAACGTCGAAGTGGTCACCGAAATGGTGGAGATGATCGTGGCCCAGCGGGCCTACGAAATGAACTCCAAAGCCATCACCACCTCCGACGAAATGCTCTCCATCGCCAACAACCTCAAACGCTAACCAGGGCTGAGCCCTGGACCCGCCGGATGCTGGCGCATCCTCCCCGAACCCGCTTCGCTGGGCGGCCGAGGCCGCAACGTTTGGGGGGCCGGGACCATCTTGGTCGTTTTGGGGGGAAGAGAGGGCGCTTTGCGCCCTCTCGCGGGCTGCTGAAAGTCCGTGCGTTTGACAATTGGTCAATAATGCGTGGAGCGTGGACCGACGATAACGACGGCCGCCGCACCGCCACTTATTTGGACCATCATTGCCCTGCCGGGCGATTGTCAGGCGAGTTGCGCAGCGCTTACGGGTCATCACTGCGGCTCCAAGCCGGGTGCCGATCATCCTCATAATCTCCGCCCCGTCAGCATCCATCCAAAGGGAGCGCGGGCCGGTAATACTTCGGAGGGCGGCCGCGTGGGCCCCGGCCGCGTCGCCGACGCGAAACATCGATTACCGTGACCGTCACCGGCGGCGCGGTTGGGAGAGCGGCCAACCGGAGAAGTTTTACCGGTTCGCGCTCCCGCACGGCTGCCAACCACCCTGCGGCATCATGTGACAGATTGGCATCGAATCAAAAAATGGGGTACAATAAACGGGGCCAGACGCCGTGACCGGCGACGGCCCCGTCAATTTTTTAACGGACGCACACCCCGTGTCCTGGATCGCACCGGAGCCGGATCACCATGATTGAAATATATCGCCGCCTGACCGTATTCGCCATCGCCCTGCTGCTGCCGCTGCTCTTGGCTTCGCCGCTGGCGGCCGCCCAGGTCGGCGTGGCGGTGCCCGCGGAAAACACGGTCAGCGGCTCCCGAATTCTGCTGGGGAATATCGCCGACATCACCGTTTTGAAGCCGGAAGGCGCCGATTTGGCCGCCGCTCTGGCCCGCATCGATCTCGGCCCGGCCCCGGCCGCCGGCCAGCAATTGACCCTGCGCCGGGCCCAGTTGGAGCAACGCCTGATCGCCAGCCGGCTCAACCTCTCGGAAGCCGCCTGGACCCTGCCGGAGGAACTGCGCCTGACCGGCCGGGGCCAGGAACTGACCCAGGATATCCTGCGCCAGGCCCTGGAAAAGCATCTGGCCGATACCGAACCCTATCGCAGCGGGCGCTTCGAACTGGTCAACGTCAACTTCGGCAGCCTTCCCACCCTGCCGCCCGGCCGGGCCGCCTACCGGTTCGTGCCTCAGCCGTCCTCCAACCCCACCTACCTGGCGGGCACCTTCTTTTTCGCCGTCGACGGGCAGGAGGTGGCCCGGGCCCGGGTCACCGCCCAGATCGATCTCAACATCGTCGCCCTGGTGGTTACCCGCAATCTGGCCCGGGGCCATGTGCTGACCGCCGACGACCTTAGCCAGACCCTGGTGGCCTACGCCCAGGCCAAAGGATCCCTCGACCGCCCGGAGCAGGCCGTGGGCTCCACCCTCAAGACCAACTTGTCGGTCGGCGAGGCGGTCAAGGAGCGTCATCTGACCAAGAGCATCATGGTCCGGCGGGGCGAGATGGTCACTATCATCGCCCAGCAGGGCGGCCTGGTCGTCACCACTTCCGGTCAGGCCAAGCAGGACGGCGCCCTGGGCGACACCATCGCCGTGGTCAATCTCAACAGCAAAAAAACCATCCCCGCCCGCATCATCGCCCCCAACCAAGTCGAAGTCCTCTTCTAACCAGGGCCAGGGCTGAGCCCTGGACCCACCGGATGCTGACGCATCCTCTCCGCACCCGCTTCGCTGGGCGGCCGAGGCCGCAACGTCTGGGTGGCCGGGACCATCGGGGTCGTCCACAGGGGAAGAGGGGGAGGGAGCGTCGCTCCCTCCTGGAAGATTGGGCGGCGGGTCATCATACCAAAAGAGAGAGGAGGAGCGACGCTCCTCCTCTCTCTTTTGTCTTTGCCCTGTAGACGACCCCGATGGTCTCGGCCACCCAGACGTTGCGGCCCCGGCAGCCCAGCGAAGCGGGTGCGGGCAGATGCGGTAGCATCTGTGGGTCCAGGGCTATGCCCTGGTTAGCGGGAGATGAGGGTGCGGTGGAGGACGCGGCCGCGCTGTATGGCCAGGGGGACGGTGGTCTGGAACCGGGTTTCCAGGACGGCCCGGGCCAGATCGGCGCGACTGGTCAATTCCTGCCCGCCGAAAGCCAGGAGCAGATCGCCTTCCTGAAGGCCCAGCCCTTGGGCCGGGGACCGGTCGGCCGGCCGTTCCAGCACCAGGCGGCCCTGCCTTTCATTGACTTTCAGGCCATACAGCGCCCAGGCCAGGTTCAGGGCCTCGGTTTCGCTGATGGTTTTGGGGGTCAGGGTCAGGGTCAGGGGGCGGTCGTCGCGCCGGATTTCGGCCTCGATGGTCTGGCCGGGGACCAGGCTGGAGACGATCATCTCGTAATCGGCGATGGTGGAGGTGGGGGAGCCGTCGAGCTTCATCAGCAGGTCGCCTTTCTTGAGACCGCCGGCCGCTCCCGGCCCGCCGCTTTTGACATCCACCACCAGGCAGCCGGTCTCGCCCCGCACCGGGCGGCCGGATTCGGCCAGTTCCAGCCCCAGGTCCAGATAGGCGCTGTTTTTATCGCCGCGCGCCAGGCGGGTGACGATGCGCCGAATCTGGTTGGCGGGGATGGCGAAGCCCAGGCCCTCGCCGCCCCGGCCCATGATGGCCGTGTTCAGGCCGATGATCTCGCCGTTAATGTTCAACAGGGGGCCGCCGGAATTGCCGGGGTTGATGGCCGCGTCGGTCTGGATGAGGTCGGTGAGGGGCTGGTTGCTGTCGGGCACGTTGATCGTGCGGCTGGTGGCGCTGATGACCCCGGTGGTGGCGGTGTGGCTCAGGCCCCGGGGGTTGCCGATGGCGATGACCGTTTCGCCGATCATCAGGTCGTCGCTGTCGCCCAGTTTCAGATCGGGCAGCGGTTTCGGGGTTTTGACCGAGAGCAGGGCCAGGTCGAAGCGGGGGTCGGCCCCGACCACTTCGGCGGGGAGTTCCCGGCCGTCGCTCAAGGTGACGATCAGGCTTTGGGCGTTTTGGACCACGTGGTCGTTGGTCACGATCAGGCCCCGGGCCCCGTCGATGATGACGCCGGAGCCCAGAACGACGCTTTGCCGCGACTGCTGGGGCCAGCGGTCGAAGAAAAACTGGTCGAAGAATTGGTCGTGAAAGGGGTTGTTGCGGAAGGGTGAGCCGCCCCGCGTCTCTACCCGCACCTGGGCATAGACGCTGACTACGGCCGGCCGGGCCTTTTCGATGGCCGCGACGATCGGGGTGCGCCGGCCTTCCGCCCCGGGCGCGCCGGGGTGGAGGGGTTCGTTGGGAGCGGTATCCGCGACCGCCGGCAGGGCGAAGGCGGCCAGAAGGACCAGGGTCAGCAGAGCGATGGAGAATTTTTTCACAGGATTTCCCCCCGCAGGCGGGCGATGCGCTCCTCGATGGGCGGGTGGGTGGCGAACAGGTTGCTCAGGGACCGCGCGCTCAAAGGGTTGACGATATACATGTGGGCCGTGTTGGGCGCCGCCGTCTGGGGCGCCTGATGGTAATTGCTCAGTTTGGAGAGGGCCGCGGCCAGGCCGAAAGGCGTGCCGGCGATGTCGGCCCCGCCGTCGTCGGCCAGGTATTCCCGGGAACGGGAAATGGCCGCCTGGATGAGCATGGCCGCGATGGGCGCCAGGATGGCCATCAAAAGGACGGCGATGGGGTTGCCGCCGCCCTGGCCGTCACGGCTGCCGCCCATGAACATGAAGCCGAATTTGGCCATGTTGGCCAGCAGCATGATGGCCCCGGCCATCACCGCGGCCACGGAACCGACCAGGATGTCGCGGTTTTTGATGTGGGTCAGCTCATGGCTCAGCACCCCGGCCAGCTCTTCGCGGTTCATCAGCGACAGAAGCCCGGTGGTCACGGCCACCACGCCGTGGGCCGGATCGCGGCCGGTGGCGAAGGCGTTGGGGGCCGGGTCGTTCACGATGGCCACCCGGGGAGTGGGCAGGCCCGCCCGCCCGGCCAGGTGCTCCACCAACTGATAGAGCTCCGGGGCGTCCCCTGGGCCGACCACCTGGGCCCGGGTCTGGGCCAGGACCATGTCGGCCGAGAACCACCAGGCCCCCAGGTTCATGACCATGGCGATGACGAAAGCGATTTTGAGCCCCTGGGAACCGCCCACGGCCTGGCCGAAAGCCATGACCAACAAGGTCATCAGAACCAGAAGAACGCCGGTCCGGAACCGGTTATGCAATTTGTTGGACATATTGTCATGTACCTCGCTGTAAAAGCAGGACCGCTGCTGAGGTGAAAATGCTCGGGGCCCGTGCGGTACTCCTCAAAATGAAGTAACCCTGATCACCTATCCTCACGGCAAGTCCCTCGGTCTCATCCCGCATCGATCATTGCCGCAGCGCCACTTGTTTGAGCCGTTCAGGCGAGTTGTGGCGCTGCTTACGGATCGCAACTGCAGCAATGGAACTCCGAAGGGGGTCCAGGGGGCGAAGCCCCCGGCGCGGGTGGGTCCAGGGCAGGGTGCGCGCAGCACCCTCCCCTGGCGGGGCATGGGGCAGCGCCCCATACTCCCGATCGCCCGCCCCTTTGGGGCGCCCCAAAAAGCCGGATATCGCGGAGCCCTCCGCTGATATCCGGCCTAAACATACCAAGCCCGGCCAAAGGTCAGGTTTGGTTTTTCCTTTCCAAACGTTCTTTGATTTCCAGCAGCCGCATCACCTGGTCGGGGCGGGTGTCCTCCGGCAAACCCAATTTCCGCAGGAGGCCGGCCCGTATCTCCCGCAGATAGGCCCGGCGGTCGAAGGCCGGTTCCGGCGGCGGGCCGGCTCCGGGCCGGGCGTCCTTTTTTTCAGACACGGTCCGCGCCTCTTCCGACCACCTGCTGCAACTGCTCCACCTCCCGCAGGGCCTCGGCCTTCATCTGGAGACGCCCCAGCGTCTCCGGCTCCAGAACCGGCTCCGGGCGCAGATAGGGGCGCCGGGTGGCCTGCTTGTAGACGGCGGTCAGGGCCTCCTCCACTTCCTCGGCGGACTGATGGCGGCTCTCAGGCTTATCGGCCAGGGCTTTCCGAAAAAAATCGGCCAGAGGCGGCGGCACGATCACCCGGGGCTGGAACTCGGAGAGGTAGTGATCCAGCGCCCGGCCGGCCATGGAACCCATGGCCCAGGGCCGACGGCCGAGGAAGCATTCCAGGGCGGTGAGGGCCAGGGCCCACAGGTCGGCCCCCAGCCCCATCCCGGGCAGGCCCAGGGCCACTTCCGGCGAAAAATACTGGTGGGTGCCCATCAGCCGGGTGGCCGAGACCCGGGTCTCGTCGCCGGCCTGGGCCGGAGGCCCGAGCTCCTGGCCGGCGGCCTGGCTCAGGGGGCCGTAATCGCCGATGAGCACCCGGCCGCCCTTTTCCACCAAGATGTTGCGGGGCTTGAGATCCAGATGGGTCAGCCCCAGGCTGTGGGCGTATTTCAGCCCCCGGCTCACCTGGATGAAGGTATCCAGGAGGCGGGCCAGGATGGAGCCGGGGCGCCCCTGATACAATTGGCCCCGGCCTTCGTCCATGAGCCGGGACAGGTCCATGCCGTCCACGTAGTCCATGAGAATGACCGGCAGCCGGCGAATCAGCCGCACCCCCTCGCAGGTCACCAGATTAAGGTGGGGAGCCGGTTTGAGCCAGGCCAGGGCTTCGTCAATGAAAATCTGGGGGGCCACCCGGTCGACCGTGGCGACCAGGGGCAGTTTCAGGGCCAGATCCCGATTGTCCATCAGGTCGTGCACCTGGAAGACCTGGCTCAGCCCGCCGTGGCCCAGGTAGCGGACCACCCGGTACCGCTCGGCCACGATCTGCCCCTGCCGGAGATCCAGCCACAGCCGGCCCACCAGCGACCGGTCGTCGGTCACCAGGCTGGTGCTGGGCACGACCTGGGTGGGGGCCTGGTCGGAAGCGGGCAGCATGTGGAAATAGGCGCCGCACTTCTGGCAGACCGTGCGATGGCCGATGTTGGCCCGGCTCAGGTAATACCGGGCCAGACAGGTCGGACAGGTGGTGGTCTGCGGCCACCCGGTCCGGCCCGCCATGGCTTGAAAGCCTCCCGACATGTCGGTTTCATCGCGACGGCCCATGCCCGACTCCAATTCCAAATCTCAGATCATGATATCGTCCCGCTCGATGGCTTCCAGCAGGGCTTTCTTGAAGCTGGCCGCGCTCTGGTGAACGATGACCGGGTCATCCACCAGGGCCTGATCGAGGGCCTCGGCCAGATGCGGCGGAGCATCGGGCAGAAGGGTCTTCAACGGGCGCGGCTTTTCGCTCATGACCACCTGCCAGGGATCGCTTTCCGGAGGGAAATCCCGGGGGTACTGCCCGGTGAGCAGCTTGTACAGCGAAGCCGCCGCCGCCCAGACGTCCACCTCCGGGCCGGCGTGTTTGAAATTCATGGCCTGCTGGCGGGGCATGGTGGCCGGGGAGCCGGCCACCGTGCCGGTGCGGGTGTCGCAGGAGCCGCCCCGGCCGTGGAACTTGGCCACCCCGATATCGGCGATCTTGGGGGTCAGGCCGTCGTCGCCGCCCAGAAAGATGTTGGCCGGCTTCAGATCCCGGTGGATCAGGCCGGTGGAGCGGGCCCCGTTGCTGTCGGGACGGTTGGTGGCCAGCCGGACGGCGTGCAGGTACTCCAGGCCGTCGAGCACCGGCAGAATGATGGCCAGGGCCCGTTCCGGGGTCAGGCGCCCCCCGGAGCGGACCCGTTCCTCTTCGCTGGAGCCCCCGGAGCAGTATTCCATCAGCACGTAATACACCCGGCCGTAGCAGCCGGACTCGTAGAGCCGGGCCACGTTGCCGTGGCGCAGGGCCCGGCCCAGGGCGGCCTCACGCAGAAAGCTCTTGCGGGCCCAGTTGTTGTCGGAAACCGCCGGCGGCATGACTTTCAAGGCCAACTTGGCCCCGCTCTTCTTGCGGGAGACCAGGAAGACCGCCGAGGTGGAGCCGCGCCCCAGGGTGCGGTCGACGCGCAAGCCCTTCAAGGGGGCCAGGCTGCTGATGCGGCGGCCCAGGCCGGTCCGCAGGAGTTTCAAGGCCGCCAGCGGGTTGGGCCGGCAGTTGTCGCACAGGGCGTCCGGAGCCCGCAGCGTGGTCGGCCGGGTCAGGGCCTGGCCGCAGCCGGGGCAGTGGGTCGACATGCGGTGGGAGGTCTTTTCCAAGACGGCGTCGGCCAGGAGCACCCGCAGCCACAGGGGGCCCAGGGTGAGCACGTCGCCGTCGGCCAGTTCCACCCCGTCGCCCCGCACCAGAAGGCCCCCGCCGGGCCAGGCCTCGCCGGCCCCGCGCCAGCCCACCAGGTGCCCGTTGAGCCTGGTGCCGCCCAGGCTTCCCAGATCCCACAAAAGAGCCCGCCCGGCCCCCAGCTCGATGACGGCGTGATAGCGCGACAGACCAGGCAACGTCTCGCCCAGCCCGGGGCGAATGGTGCTCTGGGGGTCGCGGCCGATAACTATGGCCGCCGGCCCGGTGTATTCCCAGGTCCCAACCAGCCCGGCCTCGGCCGTCAAGATCAGTTTAAGGGGGTTCTTGCCGCTCATGCACCAAACCTGCCCGGTGACGGGAAAGACATCAATCGGATGAATTATAGCATATTAAATGCCAATTACATAGCCCCGGAGGGCAACACGCCGCCGAAACTTCGCTCTGACCGGGTCGCATCATCGCCTGGTAAAAGGAATATGGTAAACCGCCGGATCCATAAGACCGGGGCCGACCTCAGGCCCGGGCCCGGACCAGCCAGGCCAGCGCGGCCAGGGCCGCCGCCGGCCCGGCGATCAACAGGGGCCAGACCAGCAGGTAATCGCCGCGCACATCCACGGTCAGGCCCAGGATAAAGGGCGCCAGGAGCCCCGCGCTTTGAAAGACCGTCCCGGTGGCCCCGCCGGCGGTGGCCGCCCAGCGGGGACCGGCATAAGCCGAGGTCAGCATGGCGATCAGGGCCGAACAGGCCCCCACCCCGGCCCCCACCAGCCCGGTGGCCAGGGCCAGCCCGGCCGCCCCGGCGCAAAAGGGGAAAAGGGCCAGACCCAGCAGTTCCAGCCCGAAAAAGGCCGCCAGCAGCATTTCCGGGCTCCGCCAGGGGCCGGCTTTCGCCGACAGCCGGTCGCCGAGCACCCCGGCCAGGGCGGTGGCCGCCAGGCCCGCCACCCCGAAGGCGCCCATGATCTGCCCGGCCGCCAGCTTGGAAAAGCCCAGCTCCCGAATCATGTACTGGTTGCTCCAACTGACGAAACCGATGAAGCTCCACAACAGGCCGAAGCCGGCCAGGCACAGCAGCCGCAGCCGTCGGTCGGTCAACACCAGCCGGAGGCCGGTCCAGGGGGATTCCCCTCCGACCGCCGCGCCGCCCGACTCCACCGGGACCTTGCGGGACGGAAAGCGGATGAGAAACAGCACCCACAGCCCCAGCAGCAGGCCCCCCAGAACCAGGAAAGCCGGCCGCCAGCCGCCCAGGGCCAGGCTCAGGCGCGGGGCCAAAAGATTGGGGATGAGGGTGCCCAGGGTCGGGGCCATCATCAACAGGCCACAGGCCCGGCCCATTTCCCGGCGGGGGAAACTGACCACCGTGGCCTTGAGCGCGGCGGCATAGACCGCCCCGCCGCCCAGGCCGGCCAGGGCCCGCCAGAAACAGCCCTCCCCCGGGCCGGCGATGGTATACAACATCAGCGTGGCCGCTCCGGAGATGAACAGGGAAGCCGCCAGCACCAGCTTGGCTCCGAAGCGGTCGGCCAGAAGGCCGCCGGGCAGTTGCGTGGCCAGATAGCCGAAATAGAACGCGTTCATGAACAGGCCGGCCTGGGCGTTGGTGATATCCAGGTCGGCCATGGCCTCGCTTTGCATAGGCGGCCAGGCGAAGCGCCCCAAAAAGACGGCCACGAAAACCGCCAGCACCAGGCCGTGCCGGCGCCACCGTGCCGGATCGAGCCGCATCTCCGCTTGGTCCATCACCACATTGTAACCATTTCTCCATCAAGATGGCGTTTTCGTCGACCGCCCGGCTGGACGATTATATCGCACATAAAACAATGAGGCCGGGTGAAGATCCTTCGCCTCCATCTTTACGTATCGGCTCACGGCGACGAAAACGAAAACGCCGCGGCCAACAGGCTCACTCGCCCCCGCTCCCGGCCCAGTCGATGATTTCCCCGGGCGAGGCCGTGGCCGTGCCGACCTTGCCGACCACCACCCCGGCGGCCAGATTGGCCAGGCGGGCTCCCACGGCCAAGGGCGCGCCCAGGGCCAGGGCGGCGGCCATGACCGCCACCACCGTGTCGCCGGCCCCGCTGACGTCGAAGACCTCCCGGGCCTGGGAGGGCAAAAGCACCGGCGGCCCCAGAGGATCATCCCCGGTCAGGAGCATCACCCCGTCCTCGCTGAGGGTGACCAGAAGGTTCTCCAGGCCGCAGTCGGCCATGATCCGCCGGCCGGCCTCTTCGAGGTCGGCCATGGCCGTCAGCCGGCGTCCGGCGGCTTCCGACAGCTCGGCCCGGTTGGGGGTCACCAGGGTGGCCCCCCGGTAACGGGCGTAATCGGCCCCCTTGGGATCCACCACCACCGGCCGCCCGCTGGCCCGGGCCAGGTCGATGACCCGCCGCAAAACGTCGTCGGCCAGGGTGCCCTTGCCGTAATCGGAAAGGGCCACGGCCGCGGCCCCGGGCAACTCGGCGGCCACCGCGTCCACCAGGGCGTCAGCCGTTCGGCCGGCGACCGGCCGGGCGTCTTCCTCGTCGAAACGCACCACCTGCTGGATGCCGGCGATGATGCGGGTCTTGACGCTGGTGGGCCGGCCGGGGTCGGCCACGAAACGGGGCCGGGGCAGCCCGGCCTGGCGGAAAAGATCGGCCAGGAGCGAAGCGTTGCGGTCGTCGCCGGTGAGGCTGACCGTCACCGGCACCGCGGTCAGGGCGCCGAGGTTCTTGACCACGTTGCCCACGCCGCCGGGCATCAGCAATCGTTTTTTGACCTGCACCACCGGCACCGGGGCTTCGGGCGAAATGCGGGTGGCCTGACCGTAGATATAGCGGTCGAGCATGATGTCGCCCACGCAGAGCACGGTGACGCCCCCGAGGCGGGACAGAAGATCCAGGGCTGATTTCATAAAACGCATACCAGAACGAATGAACGCGAATGAGCGCGAATGAACGCGGCGGCCTACCGTATTTTATCCCGGATGAATTCGACGAAGCCCGGCTGGGTGTCCTGCCGGGCCATGGCCGCCAGGGCGGCCGGGGTATCTTCGGGCGATTTCCAGCTGGAGAGGGCCGCCGGGACCCGACGGGCGATGAAGGCGGTCTCCACCAGGAAATTCAGATCGCCCTGCACCGGCTGGAAATACAGGGCGTCGTCCTTGACGGCCGCCGGCATGAACAGCCCCTCCCGGTGGAGTTTCCGAAAGACGCGGGCCGGGTTGGGATAGTGGTTGAAGTTCTTGTTGAGATGGGTGATCCGCCGGGGCGGGAAGTCGCGCAGGCGGAAGCTTTCGATGACCACGTCGCGGCCCAGGGCCGGATCGTGGGCGCACAGGCCGCCCTTGACCGGGTGCTCGGGATGGTTGGCCACGATTTCCATGGTCATGCCGAAGCCCCGGTCCCCGAGGTCCAGGGCCAGGCCGATGGTGTCGAAATCCAGGGCCCGGGTCAGGTAATCCAGGTCTTCGATGTTGTAGGAGACCAGATCGGCGGTTTCCTCCAGCCGCTCGAAGAAGCGGGCCTGGCTCAGGGGCTCCCGGCGCCCGTCGGGCCGGAGATGGAAGACCTGGCCGTCCATGGTCTTCTGCATGGCCATCTGGCCGTGGTTGTGGAGCCGCCGGGCGGTGGCGTCGTTGAAGCGCCAGCCGCCGGGACCCGGGGTCAGGCCCGGAAAGGCGGGTTGAACCAGGAAAAGAAAATTTTCCGGGGCGAGCCCCAGGAAGTCGGCCTCCCGGACCTGGCGGGTGATTTCGGCCTCGGTCTGCTCGTTGATGATCAGCAGCAGCTTTTGCCGGGCCAGCGCCCGGGCCGGGTCCAGCCCGGCCTCCTCGGCCAGCCGGGTGATCTCGAAGGCCCACTGCCACAGGTGACGGGCCCCCAGGGGCATGGGCAAAAGGGTGTGGGGATGCACCAGCCGCCCCCGGAAGCGGGCCCAGTCGGCGCCGTCCTCGCCCTCGGCATGGGCCGGCTCCAAGAGCCCGGCGGCCAGGTAGTCGTGGGAGAGGCTGAGCCGGTGGGGATGGATGAGGTACTTGGGCCCCAGATTCAGCCGGGTGGCCTCGCCGGCGGCGGCGTGTTCCCAGAAGATCAGGCCCTCCAGCACGGCCCGCCGGGCCCGGTCGCGCAGGGCGTCGTCCAGGCGGTCCTCGAGCGTCACCAGGCCTTGGGGGGGGGTGAGCCGCTCCAGGCCGGGATAGGCGTTATATTCCTGGCTGATGGCCTCCACCCCGGCCGGGTCCAGGCCGGCGAAAGCTTCGTCGGCGATGGCCCGGCAGGATTCGGCATAGGTTTCCAGGCTGGTCAGGTCGAGTGTGCTCATGGCCGCTCGCGCCGGGGCTCAGTTCAGGGTTTTCTTGAAGATCGCGTGGGCCGCGGCCACGGCCGGGCTGTCGGCGTCGCTCAGGAGCGAAGAGGGCCGGGCGTTCTGGTCGGCGTCGTAGATGGCCAGGTCGTCGGGGATGACCCCGGCCAGGTTCATCTTCTCGGCGGCGATGATGTCCAGCACCTCTTTGGGCACTTCGCCCCGGACCCGGTTGAGGATGAGGTATTTGTTGGGCACGGTGATCTTCAGTTCGTCCACCAGTTGCCAGATGCGCTGGGCCGCGGTCAGCCCCCGGCGGGAGGCGTCGGAGACGACGAAGAAGACGTCCATGTAGCGGGACGTGAGGCGGGAGATGTGTTCCATGCCGGCTTCGTTGTCGATGACCTGGTAGGGGTAGTTCTTCAGGGCCCGTTCCAGCACGGCGGCCAACACCGAGTTGGCCGCGCAGTAGCAGCCGGCGCCCTCGGGTTTGCCCATGACCACCAGGTCGATGTCGTCGCCTTCGACGATGGCCTCCTGGGTGCGCAGTTCGATGAGCACGTCCTTGGTGATGGAAACGTCGCCGGCCGAGGTTTTCATCTCTTCACGGGCTTCCGAAAGGGTGTGTTCGTATTTCATGCCCAACACGTCGCCGAGGTTGGCGTTCGAGTCGGCGTCCACGGCCAGGACCGGGGTCCGGCCGGTTTTGACCAGATATTGCGAGGCCAGGCCGGCCAGGGTGGTCTTCCCGGTGCCGCCTTTGCCGGCCATGCCGATGATGAGGCTCATTGTCGTGTCTCCTTCGAATATGCGGGCCGGATTCGAAAGCCGGCCGATTTAGAATTCCAAGTTTTTTGGGGTCCGGGGAAAGGGGATGACGTCCCGGATGTTGGCCGCCCCGGTGAGCATCATCAGGAGCCGCTCGAAGCCCAGGCCGAAGCCCGCGTGGGGGGCGCTGCCGAAGCGGCGGCTGTCGAGATACCACCAGTAGTTTTTCTGATCCATCCCCAGTTCGTCCATCCGCCGGGTCAACACGTCCAGCCGCTCCTCGCGCTGGCTGCCGCCCACCAGTTCGCCGACTTTAGGGACCAACAGGTCCATGGCCGCCACCGTCCGCCCGTCGTCGGACAGGCGCATGTAGAAAGGCTTGATGGTGGCCGGGTAGTCGTGGACGATGACCGGTTTTTTGAAGTGGACTTCGCAGAGATGGCGCTCGTGCTCGGTCTGGAGATCCATGCCCCAGACCGGCTCAAATTCGAATTTTCGCTTCGAATTTCTTAGTATATCAATGGCTTGCCCATAAGGCAAGCGCTCGTAGGCCTCGGCGGTCAGGTTGGCCAGGCGGTCGAACAGCCCCGGCTCGACGAAACGGTCGAAGAGGGCCAGATCGTCCCGGGCCTCGGTCAGGGCGAAATTGACCACATGCTTGATCAGCGACTCGGCCAGTTCCATGTTGTCGGCCAGGTCGGCGAAGGCCATCTCCGGCTCGATCATCCAGAACTCGGCGGCGTGGCGGGGGGTGTTGGAATTTTCGGCCCGGAAGGTGGGGCCGAAGGTGTAGACCCGGCCCAGGGCCAGGGCCAGCATTTCACCTTCCAACTGGCCGGAGACGGTCAGGCCGGCCTCGCGGCCGAAGAAATCCTCTTCGAACTTTTGCGAACCCGGCGGGAGGGTGGTCACCCGGAACAGTTCCCCCGCGCCTTCGCAGTCGCTGCCGGTGATGATGGGGGTGTGGACGTAGAAAAAGCCCCGCTGATGGAAAAACTCGTGCACGGCCCGGGCGCAGTGGCTCCGCAGGCGGAACAGGGCCCCGAACTTGTTGGTCCGGGCCCGAAGGTGGGCGATCTCTCGCAGGAACTCGTCGGAATGCCGTTTTTTCTGGAGGGGATAGGTCTCGGGGTCGGCCGGGCCCAAAAGGGTCACCTCCTCGGCCCGCAGCTCCCATTTCTGCCCGCCGCCGGGCGAGGTCACCACCCGGCCGCGCACGGCCAGGGCCGCCCCGGTGTGGGCCTCCCGCACCGCCGCGAAGGTGGGCAGGGCCTCGTCGGCCACCACCTGAAGGTTGGCCAGGCACGAGCCGTCGTTGATCTCCAGGAAGGAAAAGCCTTTGGCGTCGCGCCGGGTCCGCACCCAGCCCCGGGCCAGTATTTCGCCGCCTTCCGGAACCCGGCCGGCCAGCACGTCCGTCACCATAACCTTCATCCGCCACCTCCCGCGCCCCTAAGGGCCATTCGCCGCCGCCACCTCTTTCGGACCGGAATCGTAGCGCAATCGCCGCCGGCCCCAACATATCAGTGTAATGTAATTCCAAACGCGGCAAAGGTCAAGGCCCCAAAGGGGTTTTACCAGGGCCATCGCTTGAAAAGCGGGGTGATGAATCGCGGCGGTTTCGGCGTCCGCCCGGGGCGCTGCCCCGGACCCCGCCAGGGGAGGGTGCTTCGCGCACCCTGCCATCTTTGCCCTGTCGGGCAATCTCAGGGTATTACAAACCTCAGTCGGTTTGTAATTAGGACCCACCCGCGCCGGGGGCTTCGCCCCCTGGACCCCCTTGGAATCGTTAGTGAAGCCGCGATGACCCATAAGCAGCGCCAGAACTCGCCTGTACGGCTCAGACAACTGGCGCTGCGGTGACATTTTGACCGAGCCGCGACGGCAAAGCTTTCGGGCGGGAAGAGAGCGGCGTCAAGGCTCATCCCCCTCTCCGCGTCGCCACTTGTTTGAGCCGTTCAGGCGAGTTGTGGCGACGCTACGACCAACTATCTGACATAACGGTATTGCCTTTTGGGGGTCCAGGGGGCGATAGCCCCCGGCGCGGGTGGGTCCAGGGTAGGGCCCACGCGGGGCCCTCCCCTGGCGGGGTCCGGGGCAGCGCCCCGGGCGGACGCCGAAACCGCCGCGATTCATCACCCTCGCTAAGAAGCGATTGCCTGGGGGTTTTACGCCGCCGCGGCCGCGTCACGGACGGATGGCCCCGGCCGAGACGAAGGTCAATCGCTTCCATCTTTTTATGGCCAGCGGCTCCTGAATATAGCTTCTTTCCCGGCCAGGCGGCAAACCATCCGGCAGATCGATCCACATCGGCCGCCCCGGCTTCTTTTCATTTGCGCTTCGCCTGTATCCCTGAAGCTGCAAAAAAATCCTGACGCCTCTTTTCTACCAATCCGTCGCAAAAAAAATTTCAAAAATACCCGGCGGTTTGAAAGCAAATCGCCGCGTCAAATATATATTTGATATTACATGTTTTTTTCTTGGCCCCGCCCTTGCTCAAAGCAAGCACATTCAAACAAAGCGCTTTGCCGCAAGGAGGTATGACCGTGGAAGCAGCGGACACAGGTTTTATGATCATCTGTTCGGCTCTGGTAATGTTGATGGTGCCGGCCCTGGCCCTTTTTTACGGGGGCCTGGTGCAGGCCCGAAATGTATTGTCCACCACCATGCACAGCTTTGTCCTGCTGGGCTTGTGCGGGATTTTGTGGGCGATTTTCGGGTACTCCCTGGCGTTCGGGACGGATCACGGCGGGGTTATCGGCGGTTTCAGCCACCTGTTCTTACAGGGAGTGGGCCTGACCCCGCGGGAGGGCGAACGCATCCCCCATCTGCAATTCATGATTTTTCAGGGCATGTTCGCCGCCCTGACCCCGGCCCTGATTTCCGGGGCCTATGCCGAACGCATCAAGTTCAAGGCCATGGTGCTCTTTTCCGCCATCTGGATGGCCTTGATCTATTGCCCCATGGCGCACTGGGTCTGGGGCGGCGGCTGGCTGATGCGCCTGGGGGCTCTCGATTTCGCCGGCGGAGCGGTGGTGCATATGTGCTCCGCCGCCGCCGCCCTGGCCGCCGCCCAGGTGTTGGGGCACCGCCTGAACGGCGGGACCGGGCCGGGCCTGCCCCACAACCTGCCTCTCACCGTGCTGGGCGCGGGTTTGCTGTGGTTCGGCTGGTTCGGCTTCAACGCGGGCAGCGCCCTGGCCGCCAACGCGGTGGCGGTGAACGCCTTTGTGGTCACCCACCTGGCCGCCGCCGGGGGCGTCTTGGGCTGGCTCTTCTGTGAATGGCGACATACCGGCATCCCCACCACCCTGGGGGCCGCTTCCGGCGCCCTGGCCGGCCTGGTGGCCATCACCCCCGCCGCCGGCTTCGTGGATGCCCGGGCGGCCATCATCCTGGGCCTGACGGGCGGCATGGTCTGTTACGGCGGCATTTTCCTCAAGCGTGTTTTTAGATACGACGACGCCCTGGACGTGGTGGGCATCCACGGCATCGGCGGCATCTGGGGCGCCCTGGGCGTGGGCGTGTTCGCCCGGGCCAGCATCAACGGCGTGAACGGCTGGCTGTATGGCAACTTCTGGCAATTCTGGGTCCAGGCGCTTTCCGTGGCCGCCACTCTGGCCTTCTGTTACTGCGGCAGCTTCCTCATCCTCAAGCTGGTGGACGCCCTGGTGGGGCTGCGGCCGGAGGCGGAAAACGAAATCATCGGCCTCGACCAAAGCCAGCACCGTGAACGCGCCTATCAATGGTAAGGGGGAGACCATGAAGAAACTGGAAATCATTATCCGCCCCGAAAAACTCCACGGGCTCCGGGAAGCCCTGGTGCGGGCGGGCATCTGCGGCCTGAGCGTGTGGGAAATACGCGGCTTCGGGCGCCAACGCGGCTACGCCGAAGTCTACCGCACCATTACCCGCCAGGCGGATTTTCGCCCCAAGATCCGAGTGGAGACCGTAGTGGAAGACTCTATGGTGGAAACGGCCATCGCCGCCGTGCGGGAGGCCGTGGCCACCGGGGCGGTGGGGGACGGCAAGATCTTCGTGCTGCCCGTGGAAGAGGCGGTGCGCATTCGCACCGGCGAACGGGGGGAGGCGGCCGTCAAACCCCTGGACGCCGAATCCCCGCCCGCCGGCCGACAGGCCTGATACCATCGTCAAAACGACCGCCGCCCGGTTTTTTCTTGCGGAAAAACCGGGCGGCGGATTTTTTTCCAGGCGGACGGCTCAGCGAGCGGCGCTTTTCGCCTGTTCTTCAATCTCCCGCCGGACGTCGGGGGGGATGTTCAGGGCCAGGGCCAGGGCGTCCAGATAGCTCTTTTCCATGAAATGGTCCACGTCGATGACGGCGCGGCTCACCAGGTAAAGTTCCAGGGCCTCCTCTTCGCTTCGCACCCCATCGGCGATCAGGGCCGGATCCAGGGGCCCGGCCAGGGCCTCCTGGACGATGCGGTCGGCCTCGGCGCCCAGCCGCAGTTGCTGGAGCTGCGTTTCAATGGCCCGCTGCTCCGCGCCGTCGATATGGCCGTCGCTCTTGGCGGCGAAAACCACCGCCCGAATCAGGCGCCCGGCCTGGTCCGCCGGGGCGGCCGGCGGCCTGGCGGACACCGGGGTGATCGCCGTTGCGACCTCCGGCGTAGCCGCCTGGGGCGGGCGGAGGCGGTCTTTGTATTTGCTCAGCAAGATGCCGCCCAGGGCCAGGCCGCCGCCCACCGCCAGGGCGCCGGCCCCGAATTGGCGGGCCTTTTTATTGCTCATCAGGGCGCCGGCCAAACCGCCCAAAAGGGCCGGGGCCAGCAGCTTGCCCAAAGCCCCATCGCTTTGGGCGGGGCCCGGGGCCGTCGCCTGGTTCACGCCCAGGGCGCCCAGGCCTTGCCCCAAAAGGGACTGCATGTCTTGTAATAAACCCATATCGTTCACTCTCTTATGGTTAGGAGGAAAGCGTTTTCCCGCCAGCTATTGTAGCAAAGCCCCACCGTTGACACAAGGCGTGGTGGACGGAGCATCACCAGCGTGGATTGAGCCGCGGGGTCACGGGCATCCCCGGCCCAGGCTTCCCGGGTGCCAGCCCAACGCAAAAATTTGGATAACGCTCTCGCCCTGCCCTGCATTGCCCCACCCTTGACTTTCCGCCTCCTCTTCGTTATTCTATAATTAATACTCCGGCAACTAAATAAGTCACACTCGCGATTTCGCCAAAGCCCGAAATCGCTGGACTTGGCCGTCCGAGAATCGGCTTCGTCAGTTGCCGGGTTAATAATGAGGCCGCAGCCACACCCTTCCAAGGCCTGGTGCCGCCCTCTCATTTGAGAGCCCCCGCATCTGGGCCCTCGTTTCGCACGTTCGACAGGGCAGTAGCGGCCTCATTTTATTTCGTATCGCTCACTCTTCATCCGCTTCCGGCACGGCTATAAGGATGGGCATCATCGTGCCACCTAAAGCCGCCTTCCACATACTTCGAAAGAACATCTTGCCTTCCTCTCTAACGTATTGTTCCGCCGCATATATTGTGCCGTCAGAATAACGACGGAAAAAGCGAACGCTGTCTTGGTTTGATCCCCGTTCAATCCAGCGCGGGTTGGTTACGATTGCCTTCCTCAGAAAAAACAGATATATTAACCCGGCAACTGACGAAGTCGATTCTCGGACGGCCAAGTCCAGCGATTTCGGGCTTTGGCGAAATCGCGAGTGTGACTTATTTAGTTGCCGGAGTAATAATAGAACTACCTCTTGAGTTTGACGGGGGAGCCTTCCCGTCACCATGGCCGGGCTAAGTCCGTCCTCCGCCCGGAACTCAAGAGGTTTTTTTATGGGCTTATCGGAAAAGCGGTGAGCACCCATTTTCTGTTTTGTCCATCCCAATCCAGACGTATGATCGCCCTATGCTCGTTGTGGACAATATAGGCTCGATTAGGATAATTGGGGTGAATTTCTATGCGCCCTCCATCAATGATCTCTGGTAGCACATCTCTGGCAAAAACTTCTCCATCAAGACCATCCGCGTTCCGCCGTTCAATTATGTGTGCCAGACCGTAGCCTTTTTCTCCAGGTTGGCCCCATGGCAAATCTATTTCTCCTAGTGGTTCTTTCACAAAGGCTCCTGGTACATGGCCGTGCTTTTCCCGAATGAGGTGAGCAACCGCATCGTTCGCACGTCCCCGGTATTGAGGAAACGCTTCGCCAAAGATGTCTTCGACAGCCCGGCTGGCCGCTTGGGGTGTTGACTCGTGCGGAGTCCCTGTGGTAGAGCGAGCCCCTGCCCCGACGGAGCCTTCAGCTTCTTCAGCCGCCAGGCCGGCTCGTTGCGTCCCCGCGCGCGGAGGTGGCTCCCCGGCCCAGGCCTCCCGGACGCCTTTCGGAGCCACGGCGCCGCCGAGCAGGGCCGCGCCCAGTTGCGCCGCCGGCCCGGCCCCGGCGTTCTGGGCCGCGCCCAGGGCCACGCCGGAGCCGGCCGCGCTCACCGCCTGGGCCACCGGGGCCTCGGTCAGCACCCGGCCGGCCTCGGCGGCCAGGGTCGGCCGGGCCACGGCGGCGGCCCTTGGCCCGGCCAACAGACTCC
>JAVBLB010000096.1:0-31979 GCA_031553735.1 Candidatus Adiutrix sp. | reverse complement strand
CCGGCCCGGGGCGGCGGGTGCCGTGGAACAATAAAGCCACCCGACCGGCGGTCCCGACCGGGGCCGCCGGTTTTGTAGGCGCGGCTCGCCCCGGGGCCGGGCCCGGCCCCTCGCCCGCGGCGAAGGCCGGGCCCGGCCTTCGGTGTGTCCCGGCAAATTAAGGGTTGAAAAAAATCAACAACTAATCCATACTCGACAGTGCCCGAAAGGGCAAGGCGCCGCCGTAACCGCGCCATGGGTGGGCCGCGTCGGCCGGGACGGAGGTGCGACTGCCTCCATCCTTGCCCCGAATGGGGCAAAACGCCGCCGTGGTTTCGTTATGCGCGTGTCGCAGCGGCCGAGACGGAGGTTCTATCGCCTCCATCCTTCGTATATCAGATATTTTCGGGCCGCGATCATTAAGACGGCCGGGAGGCGGACCTCAATGAGCGCCTATAAATACCAAACCATATTGCTGAAACTTTCCGGGGAGGCCCTGCAGGGATCCCAGGGCTTCGGCCTGGACCCCGACACTCTGGAGAACATCGCCGCCCAGATTTCGGAAGTGGCCGCCGGCGGGGTGAAAATCGGCCTGGTCATCGGCGGGGGCAACATCTTTCGCGGGCAGGCCCTGTCCGAGCGGGGCCTGAACCGGGTCACCGGCGACCACATGGGCATGCTGGCCACGGTCATCAACGCCCTGGCCATGCAGGACGCCCTGGAGCGCCAGGGCCTGGCCACCCGGGTTCAGAGCGCCATCAGCATGTACCAGATCTCCGAGCCCTTCATCCGGCGGCGGGCCATCCGGCATCTGGAAAAGGGCCGGGTGGTCATCTTCGCCAGCGGCACCGGCAACCCATATTTCACCACCGACACCGCCGCCGTGCTGCGGGCCAGCGAGATCGGGGCCGAGATCATCCTCAAAGCCACCAACGTCGACGGCATCTACGACCGCGACCCCCGCAAGGACCCCAACGCCGTCCTGCACTCCACCCTGACGTATATGGGGGCCATCCGCGACCGCCTGGAAGTCATGGACACCACCGCCTTTTCCCTGGCCATGGAAAACCGGATCCCCCTTCTGGTCTTCAACCTGTTTAAAACCGGCAACATCAAGCGGGCCCTGATGGGCGAACCGGTGGGCACCCTGGTGACCGAATAGGCGCCGACCGCCCTCCCCGCCTGACCATCTTGGGGACTGGGGCGACCGCCGCCCCGCCCCGGCCGCTTTCGGCCTTTACCTTACGGGAGTATCGATCATGAGCATGGTAGACGACATCTACAACGACCTCAACGACCGCATGGACAAGACCGTGCAGGCGCTGGTGAAGGGCTTCACCAAAATCCGCACCGGGCGGGCCACCCCGGCCCTTCTCGACGGCCTGTCGGCCGACTACTACGGCACCCCCACGCCCCTGACCCAGATGGCCTCCATCACCGCCCCCGAGCCGCGCCTGTTGATGATTCAGCCCTGGGACGCCCAGGCCATGGGGGACATCGAAAAGGCCATCCTGAAGTCCGAACTGGGCCTGACCCCGCAGAACGACGGCAAGGTCGTCCGCATCACCATCCCCACTCTGACCCAGGAGCGCCGCAAGGACCTCTCCAAGCTGGTGAAGAAAAACGCCGAGGAAGCCAAGGTGGCCCTCCGCAACATCCGCCGCGACGCCAACGAAATGCTCAAGGACCTCAAAAAGGAAAAGGAAATCAGCGAAGACGACCAGAAGAAGGCCGAAGAGCACGTGCAGAAAATCACCGACGAGTTCGTCAAGCAGATCGACGCCGCCGCCGCGACCAAGGAAAAGGAAATCATGGATTTCTGAGTCCCGCCGCTTTCCAGGAGAAACGCCCCGCCCGGCATCGAAATTCGAACCGGGGCGGGGCGTTTTTTTTCCGGGATAAAAATTTGTCTGGCGAGTCGGGTGATACTTTGGAAGGAACTCAGACCTTGACTGGAAGGTGGCGTCGGCTTTACAATTCAATCAGACTCATCGTTCCATAAACCATAAGCCGCCGGCACCTGAATGTTTCAGCCCTTCGGCCCTGGCGGGACCTCAGGGCACGGACTGAGGTTCAGGCTGTGCAATGAAAATCGCCCGGGGGGTACTTCGAGGTTTGGCATGAACCATTGGCTTAACCGGAGTCTGGTCCTATTAGCCGTCATGGCCGCACTGATTTCGGCGGCCGCATTCCCCGCCTCTCTGGCCGCCGGGCCGGAGCCGGACTCACCCGGCTGCTCTTTTCCGGGGCTCAGGCTGCCGCCGGAGACCAGGGTCTACGCGGCCGGAAGTTACAGCGGAGAACCCCTGGGCTGGAGTATCGAAAACTCGGACCACACTTCGACCCATGTCCGGGTGGCCGTAAATTCCCCCGAAGCCCCGGTGGTGTTGATTCTGGGCGCTTACGAGCCCAACGTCTGGCAGATCGGCTGGACCGAGGGCACTGAAATTCTGGCGGTGGTGGCCGCCGGGCATCACACCCAAAAGGTCTCCGGGCTCGAACCGGGAGTGCCGGTGCTGATCAGCACTTTCCGGGACAAGGGCCCTTGCGGCTCTTTCTATTTTGACCCGACCCTGCAAAAAATACTGGCGATCAACGATTTTGCCCGAGCCCTGTTCAGCCGGGACCTGGAAGCCGCGCGGCCCGCGGTCAAAGGCCAGGTCACCCTTGGCCGCCCGCTGGAGCCCGGGCAAAAACTTTTGACCGCCCAAGACCTGTCTCGAGAGAGCACGGCCGAGGCCGGAACCCCGCTCGACGGTCTGCCCGGCCTGGAAGAGGCCTTGGCCCAAGGGCTGATCCGGCCGGCCACGGCCACCGAGCATCACACCTGGCGCCGGCAAGCGGCAAAAGCGCCGAAAACCGGCCGGAACAGGGGGGCCGGGGAGGCGCCGCCCATCCGGGTGGGCTCCGACTATCCCCAGCGGATGGTTCACCTGTCTCATCCGACGGTCACCCTTTTCGTCTATGAGGCCTATATGGTCCTGAGCCCGGACTTCGTCATCCCCGGTGGGCTTGACAGCCAACCGGTCATCACTTTTCTGGTGCCGGCCGGTCAAAAAGCGCCTGAACGGAGCGGCCGATCCAACTGTGCGGTGGTGACCTTCGACTGAGCCCGGCCAGGTTCGAACGGACATGGCCAACGGAGACGGTTTATGGAAAAAAAATCGGCTTTGATCATTCCGGCCTTTTTACTGTCCGTGTTGCTGGGCCTGAGCCGGTCGGCCGGGGCCGACCCCTCCGGCCTGGTGGAAATGGAGTTCGACCGGCGGACGCCCCCGCCCCCCCAAGGCTGTGGTTTTCCAGGCCTGGTCGTCCCGGACCTCGCCAGGATTTACGCGATCGGCGGCTACAGCGGGGCGCCCCTGGGCTGGACCATCGACCGCAGCGGGCATCGGGCCGCTTTGATCCAGGTGGGGGTCAACTCCCCGCAAGCCCCGGTCATATTCATGCTGGGGGCTTACGAGCCCAGCGTCTGGCAGATTGGCTGGACCGAGGGCACGAAAATTCTGGCGGTGATCGTCAGCGGCTACCACAGCCAGTTCGTCTCCGGACTGCCGCCGGATACCCCGCTGATAGTGGGCAGCCACGACCAAGGCGGTTCCTGCGCCCGCTTTACAATCAGCGACAACCTTCAAGAGATCAAGCAGCTCAACAGCCTGTCGCAACATCTTTTCGGCCGGGGCCTCGACGACCTGGTCCAGGCTGAAAAAGGGCAGATCATGATCGGGCCGAGGACCGGCGACAAATACTACACGGCCAAGGCCTTGAGCCAGGGCGATTTCAGCGTGCCCTCCACCGCGCTGGAGCGGGAAACCAACAGTCCCGCCCCACCCCCGACCGCCTTGAAGGGCCCGGACGCCCTGCGCGAGGCCATGCGCAAGGGCCAGATCAAGCCGGCCTCCGGCGAAGAATTCAGCCAGTGGGCCAAGGTCCGCCAGGAAGCGGAAAAACGGCAGGCCCTGGCCGACGGCGTGCCGGAACACCTCATCGCGCGGAAGGACTCTGTCGGCGGCCTGGTCGGTTTCAACGCCTTTGTGGTGACCAGTTCCGAATTCGTCATCCCCGAGGGCCTGACCGGGGCTGATTCCGCCACTTTTTTCATCCCCCCCGGGATGCCCATGCCCCGGGGACCGAGGGGCCACTGCCGCATCCTGTTCCTGGAAAACGGCCGCAGCCTGGGCCCCGGGCTGTGAGGGGGGCCAGATGAAAGAGCGGGTAAAATATGTGGCGCTGGGGATCGCGATCCTGATAGGCCTGCCCCTGGCGATTTCGCTTTGGATGGATGACCGCCCCCGGCCTGACGAAGCCGCCCCCGGGACCGAAGCCGCCGCGACGCGGGAGCCCGCGCCCCCCGAGCTGGTGGAAATGGATTTTTTTGACCGGCCCAAACCCCACGTCTGCGCCCTGCCCGGCCTGAACATCGCCGAACTGCCCGATGACGCCGTGGTTTATGTGGCCGGAGCTTACGGCGGGCAGGAACTGGGCTGGCCCATCGACCGTATCAGCGGACATGAAGGCCACCTGATCAAAGTGGTGGTCAACTCTCCAGAACAGCCGGTGCTGCTGATGCTGGGAGCTTATGAGCCAACGGTCTGGCGGATCGAATGGACCGAGGGCACCCGTATCCTGGGGGCCCTGCTGAGCGGCTATCACAGCCAGTTCGTCTCCGGACTGCCGCCGGATACCCCGGTGTTGATCAGCAGTCATGACCAGAAACAACCCTGCCGCTCTTTTTACGTCAATGCCCGCGCCAAGGAAACCCCGACTGATTTCGCCGCTCTGTCCCGCACCCTGTTCGGCCGGGCGCCGGAGGCGGTGGTGCCGGCGGAAAAAGGGCTGGTCCACATCGGCCCCTGGCCTTGGGACGACCAGCCCCTGGTCAGCGCCATGCCCTGGCGCCCTGAAGACTTCCAATTAAGCGGCCCGCTGCCGGGGAAATTCGGTTTAAACCAAGCCGTGGCCGCCGGGCTCATCCGCCCGGCCCTGGCCCGGGACCACCACCAATGGCGGCTGGCCAAAGCCGGGCGGGAAAGAGCGGCCGCCCTGGCCGAGGGCCTGCCGGAGAAGCTGATCCCCCCGCCGCCGGAAATGCGGGGCTCCGGCGATCAACCCCTCTACCGGACCTATGTGGTGCTCAGCCCTGATTTTGTTTTGCCCAATGGACTGTACGGGGGCAATTCGGCCTTTTTCCTGCTGCCGCCCGGAGTGCCCCTGCCCCGCGGCGACCTGGGCCACAACCAGTTCAGATTCATGGAAGACGGGCGGTCCATGGGGCCGCACCCGGACGAATGGTGACCCGA
Source organism: Candidatus Adiutrix sp. (assembly GCA_031553735.1). Taxonomy (GTDB): domain Bacteria; phylum Desulfobacterota; class Desulfarculia; order Adiutricales; family Adiutricaceae; genus Adiutrix. The sequence goes on along the minus strand of JAVBLB010000096.1, from coordinate 26,700 downwards.
TGACCTCATCACGATACCATGGAGAGACCATGTCCCGCCGCAGCGGCAGCGAGGTTCGGGCCGCTTGGCCGACACCTGCCTGGGCGGCCGTAATTCTCTTGCTGGTCTGCGGCGGATTGGCCGACCCCGAATTTCTGAGCGCGGAAACAAAAGCCGGCCCAGTCCCGGCCAAAGCGGCGCCTCAGCCGGAAACCTGCCTCTTCCCCGGCCTGTCTCTGCCGCCGGAGACCGAGGTCTATGCCGTGAGCGCCGAGGGCGGGCGGCCCTTGGGCTGGAACATAGACCACGATCAGGACCGGGACCCGACCCTGATCAAGGTGGCGGTCAACTCGCCCCAGGCTCCGGTGGCCCTGATTCTGGGCGCTTACGAACCCAACGTCTGGCAGATCGGTTGGACTGAGGGCACCAGAATCCTGGCCGTGGCCGTGGGCGGCCAATACCGTCAGGCCGTCTCGGGTTTGCCGCCGGAGGTGCCGGTGGCCATGGGCGGCTGGAGCGGGGAACCCGGCCGGAACGCCTTTTGCGGCCCCTTTTTTTTCGTCCCCAGCCAGCCGAATAATCGGCCTCGGCTGGACGAATTGTCCCGCCGCCTGTTCGGCCTGGAGTTCCGGGGCTTGATCCAACCTTGGAATGGACGGGCCACGGTCGGCCAGCCTCTGAACGAAAATGTCGCAATCCTGACCAGCCGCAACCTGGCCTTCGGAGACTTCAAAACTCCGGCCGCCTTTCCCGAAGGCGAGGCCGGGTTGGCCGAAGCCTTGCGGCGGGGCTTGATCAAGCCCGCCACCTGGATCGAACTGCGCCAATGGCGGCGGGCCGCCTTTGAACGGGAAAAAATGGAGGCCGAAGCCGAGGGACGGAACCTGCCGGTGCGTTTTGACAGCGGCGACGGAGTCGGATACCTGAGAAAAGGCTTCCTGGTGGTCAGCCCCGACTTTGTCATCCCCGACCGCCTGAAGCTATCCGGCAATATACTGTACAATTTTTTCGTGCCCCCCGGGCTGGACCGCCCGGCCGGCCCGCTGGGCAAACAAACCAGAATCCTTTTTATGGCCGACGGCACGGAACTCACAGGCTCTCCCGGCCGGGCGGGCCGAAAATAAGGGAGGTGCGGCGTGAAATGCGATTCGTCCGGCCCGTTCGTGCTAGCCGCCCTGATCATCCTGATGGGCCTGAGCCCGGCGCTTCCGGCCGGAGCCCAAGACCCGCCTGAGTATCCGGCCCGCTTCAGCCCGGCCCTGGATATGGCCGCCCTGCCGCCGGAGGCCAAAGTCTACCTGGTCAGCGGCGTCAGCGCGCGGCTCCTGGGCTGGCCCATAGACCAAAGCTGGGAAGAATCCGGCACCATCAAGGTCGCGGTCAATTCACCCGACGCCCCGGTTCTTCTGTTGCTGCTGGGCGGCCGCCCCACCCTCTGGCAGGTCGGCTGGACCGAGGGCACCCGCATCCTGGCCGTTCTGGCCGACGGCGCCGCCAGCCAGATAGTGACCGGCCTGCCGCCGGAGGTGCCGGTGATGGGCAACGACGAGGAGGGCGGCTGGCTCTGGCGGAGCGGCCAATGGGCCATGGAAAGCGATCTGGAACTGCCCGCACCCGACGAACGCCAGAACGAGCTGTCCAGAAAATTTTTCGGCCGCCCGGTGTCCGCCCAGGTTCGTGAGGGCTTTCAGCAGGTGGTGGTGGGCCGCCCCCTCGGGCCGGAAGAGCGGCTGCTGACCGTGGCCGTTGCTCTCCGAGAGACATTTGAAGTCGAGCAGGCCCCCGACCCCAAAGGCGAAGCCGCGATCCGCCGGGGCCTGCAGTTGAAATACATTCGGGAAGCGGGCAAGAAGGATATGGACGGCTGGCTGCTGAAAAGAGCCGAGCTGATTCGCCAAAGGACGGCCGAGGCCGAAGAATTACCCGAGCATCTTATTCCCCCTTATAAATATGCGGACGACCAGGAACTGCTGGATCGCCTCACCCCCCCTTGCCGAAGCGGCCGGCCCAAGGGGACCTGCGGCTGGTCTTACACGCTCCGAACGTATGTGCAGCTCAAGCCAGATTTTACCCTGCCGGAAAAACTAACCGGACGGCCGGTGAAGTTTATCCTGCCGGCCAATTTTCCAATACCCGCCAGCCCGCCGGACGACAAGGTTCGGCTGCTGCTGATGAAGGACGGGCGCATTCTGAGCCGCGAGGATTATACAGGTGAAAAACCATGAGCCGTCGCCTTTTCGCAACTCTGCTCGCCACAATCTGGCTGGCCGCCGCCCCGTCCGCCGGGCAGGAAAGCGCCGTTTTATCGGAAATGGATTTCGACCGCTCCACCCCGGTGCGAATGATCCCGGTCTGCGGCTTTCCCGATCTGGCCATTCCGCCGGAAGCCAAAATCTATGCGGTGGGCGGCTATCGCGGCGGCCGAAACCTGGGTTGGAAGATCGGGCACAGCCATCAGACAGCCTCCCTGAGCAAGGTGGTGGTCAATTCACCGGACGAGCCGGTCGTTCTCATGCTCGGCGCCTATGACCCCACGATCTGGGAAGTCGGCTGGACCGAGGGCACGGTCATCCTGGCCGTGCTGGTCTCCGGCTACGAAACCCAGGGCCTGTCCGGGCTGCCGCCGCACATCCCGACCCTGGTGTCAAGTGTCGCCGACCGCGGTCCCTGCCCCTCCTTTTTCATCTCCGCCAAGCCGGAACAGAGACAACAGGCCGACGAACTGGCCCTCAAGGCTTTTCAGCGCCGACCCGACGAATATCTTAAATCGGCGGATGTCGAATACGTGGTGGCCGGCCGGCCCCTGGCCGCCGGACAGAAAGCATTTGTGGCCCAGGCCCTGGTCCGGGAGGACTTCGAGCTACCCGGCGCCGGCCTGACCGGTCGGGCGGCCCTGGAGGCTTCGCTCCGGGCCGGGCTGATCCGCCCGGCCACCGCCACGGAAATGAACCGCTGGCGGGTAATAAGAACCAGCCTGCGCCGCACCGTGGCCCGGGTCGAAGGGCTGCCCGAGCCGCCGCCGCCGGCCGACGACTATGGCCTGGCCGGGCTGAACGCCGACAACGCTTTTGTCATTGTCGACGACCAAAAATTTTACTGCCCGGAAGGGTTGCCCGAATTGATCACCTTATTTTTGCCGGCGGGTCTTCGGGCCCCTCAGGGCCGGCTGGAGCTGTGCCGGCTGTTTTTCCTCGACGACGGCCGTTGCCGGGGCCAGGCCTGCCCGCGATGACGCTCAACTCTGATTATTAAGAATTTATCCGTAAATAATTGTAGATTCCCCCCACTGAAACGCCACACATGGGGGGGGTTATGAAAGTGGAATCCTGGGAAGTATCGGATGATTTTTGGTTGAGGCTGGAACCGTTGATACCAAAAGTGGAACGAGACCCACCCAGGCCATGTTAACGCAAATTATCCACAAATGGCGTCATTTGTGTTATAATATGTGAATGACAATAACAGAAGAACAATACTCCAAAATCGCGGACTGTTTTCCTCGCCACAGGGGCAATGTGGGCATTGACAATCTCTCTGTCCTTAACGCCATACTGTACGTCTTGGGAAACGGCGGCAAATGGCGCCGATTACCTAAAGAGTTCGGCAACTGGCACACCATTTATACCCGAATGAGTCGATGGGCCAAGTCTGGCGTGCTTAACCGAGTATTTACCCGCCTCCAGCAAGAGCAGCTGATACGTGTCCGAATTGAGGCGGTATCACTGGACAGCAGCTATGTAAAAGTTCACCCTGACGCTTGCGGCGCTTTAAAAAAAACGGTCCTCAGTGCATCGGCCGATCCAGGGGAGGACGAACCGGCAAAATTCATTTGGTTGCCGCAAGTGCTGAATTTGCGGTAACCTGGTCGCTTTCGCCCGGAAGCTCCGGCGATGCTCCTGAAGGATGCGAACTGTTGAAAACCATTGCCAAGATGCCTCAACCGCAATGGTTCGAAGTGCCGATGGACAGAGCCTATGAAGGTAACGAAACCAGAGATTTGGCCTTCACTTTAGGGCGCCTCGAATAATCCAGATTTGAAGATTTAAATACAAAATCATATACCGGGCGGCGGCGGTTCGAGCGGAGAACGTACCGGGCGGCGGACGCGCGGGCTGGCTACGCCGGCTTCGATGGCGCGTTCCGTCAAAGGAGCCGGAGGTTGGCTCTTTGACGGCTCGATGGCCGGGCAATCACCGCTTGACTTCTCATGCGAAATGACGTCAAATACTGATATGTGAGGGCGTTCCTCATCCCGTTCGGGCGTGACTCCAAATGCCAAACCGGTTCCGGGACTTTTTGCCCATCCCATTTTGATTTCTGAAATCATCCCGTCGTCTCAAGACGGGGAAGCGATTCAGCCTGTTCCCGGACGACAAAATGTCAGCCAGACCGCTCTTCGGCGGCGCATTGCCCCATCCGGGGCGCTGGAGGACAGCGCGATTTCAATTTTCAACGCCCGCGGCGCCGGCCGGCCGGGATTCCAAACCCTCTCTTCATGCACTGTCAACAAAGCCCCAGCCAAAGGCCAATCCGTCTGGGGGATCCCTTTTTCCAAAACAGCCCGAAAGAGCTGACCACCGCCTTCGTTAACATGCGGAACGAAGCGCGCGCCAAACGATCGGGCGCGGGCCAAGCGCCGCCAAACACGGATGCCTGAGGGAGGACGACATGTTCGACAAAAAAAGTGTGGAAAAGAACCGGTGGATGATCGACCCGGACGACGCGGTCATGCTGCTTATCGACCACCAGAGCGGGCTGTTTCAGCTTGTTCGCGACCTCGAACAGCCGGTGTTGCGCTCCAACGTCACCGCTCTGGCCAAGGTGGCGCATCTGGCCAAAATACCCACCTTCACCACCGCCTCGGTACCGGACGGCCCCAACGGGCCGCTGATTCCCGAAATTCACCAGGTGAACCCGCAAGCCGTCTATATCCCGCGCACCGGCCAGATCAACGCCTGGGACAACCCGCCCTGGGTGGAAGCCATCGCGAAAACCGGCCGCAAAACCCTGATCATCGCCGGCACCCTGACCAGCGTGTGCATGGCCTTTCCGGCCCTGAGCGCGGTGGAGGCCGGGTATCGGGTATTTTGCGTGGTGGACGCCTCCGGCAACTGGAGCAGGATGGCGACGGAGCTGACCATCGCCCGCATTTGCCAGGCCGGGGTGATGCCCATAGACACCTACGCGGTGCTGGCGGAAATCATGAGCACCTGGAACCGGCCCGACGCCATGGAATTCGCGGCGATCATGATCGACCACATCGTGCCGCCCTACCGCGCCCTCACGGAAAGCTATGAAAAAGCGCAAAACGTGCAGATCCAGGGCCGGGAAACGAAATTGGACAAGCTGGACAACGCCAAACGGTGATCGCCCGGCCATCGAACCGTCAAACGCGTCATCAGAAGCCGGCGTCGCCGGCTTCTCTTTTTCCCTGATAATTGGGTCGACGGTCCCGGCCACCCAGACCTTGCGGCCTCGGCCGCCCAGCTAATCGCCCTACCGGGCGATCTCAGTCTATTACAATTCTATCGAATTGTAATTATTACTCCGGCAACTAAATAAGTCACACTCGCGATTTCGCCAAAGCCCGAAATCGCTGGACTTGGCCGTCCGAGAATCGACTTCGTCAGTTGCCGGGTTAATAGCATCCGTTGGGTCCAGGGCTCAGCCCTGGTCAGCCCTGGCCGACGGAGATGTTGAGGTGGAAGATCGCGGACAGGCCGGTGACGATGATCTGGATGCCAATGCAGAACGTGAAGAAGGCCACCAGCTTGTTGATGATCAGGCTGCCCGAGGGGCCGACCCTGGTGATTATCCTGGCCCCCTGGGCGAAGAGAAGATAGAGGATGACGCACTGAATCACGATGACGGCGGCGATGATCAGATAGTTGAGGCCGGTGGCCAGGAAGTTCCCCTGGACCGAGGCCCCGGCCATCAGGGTGAAAATCACCGAGATGCTGCCGGGCCCGAAACAGACGGGAAAGGCGATGGGGTAAAAGGCCTTTTTTTCTATCTCCTCCAACTCGATTTCATCGATGGCCCGCTGCCCTTCGCTGGGGACGGCGCTCACCGGGCCGTACAGCCAGTCGAAACCCATCTTGCAGATCAAAATCCCGCCGCCCAGTTGGATGACCGGCACCGCCAGGTTGAAAATCAGAAGGATAAGCTTCCCCACCGCCAGGCTGCACAGACCGATCAACAGGCAGTTGCGGGTGATTTGTTTGATGACCACGCGGCGCTGCGCGTCATCGAGGCCTTCCAGAAAGCCGTTGACGATGAAGCCGTTGCCGATGGGGTTGAGCACGGGGAACAGGGCGACGAAAGAAGAGATGAACATGTAGACGGCATCGTGGAGCGCCATGGCCTGATACCTCCGGCGTTCGGGCCGCCGATCGGCCGGCGGCCCGATGCCCAATCGAAAGCGAAAAGCGATGAAACTTTCGGCGCGGCCACGGCCAGGCCGCGACAACGCCCCACCCCTCCGGGGTCTGAACCTATTATACCACCTCCAGGCCCGGCCGGGGGGCCTCAATCAGGTCTTCGCCTCCCCCACCCCACCCATCAGGCTTTTCGGCGACAGAGGCATAAATATACCGGACGCTCGCACTCCGGACAGAGGGGGGGCAGGCATATGATCATGATCAGCGCGATGACCGGCACGAACAAGCCGAAGAGAAACCAGCCGGATCTGTTTCTGTTTTTCGCACCCGCGATATAGGTCGCTATACCCGCGGGAATCAAGCACAGCAGGGTCAACATCAAGCTTCCCATGACCACCCCGCAATTCCACGGGCTTCATCCCGAGCCCCCTACCCCGGGGGATTGAGCGACCGAGTGTTACACCGATTCTCCCTCAAGATGGCGTTATCGGCATTCGCACGGCGGGGCGGGCCGGTAATACTTCCGAGGTTGGCCGCTGCCCAACCGCGCCGCCAGTGACGGACCTACCCTCAGAAACTTCGCGTCGGCGACGCGGTCGGGGCCCACGCGGCCGCCCTCCGAAGTATTACCGGCCCGCCCCGCCTGACTGACTTGGCCGACGAAATAAAAGCAATCTTGATGGAGAAATGGTCTTACACCGTCTCCAGGGCCCGGTCCAGGGCCTCGATCAGGTCCTCGACCTCTTCCAGGCCCACCGAAAGGCGGATCAGGTCGTCGGGCACGCCGGCCTTGAGGCGCTCTTCGGGGCTCAGTTGCTGATGGGTGGTGGAGGCGGCGTGGATGACCAGGCTGCGGGCGTCGAGGATGTTGGCCAGGTGGGACCAGAGTTCCAGGTGGTCGATGAAGCGCACCGCGGCCGCGAAGCCCCCCTTCAGCCCCATGCCGAAAACCGCGCCCGGCCGGCCGCCGAAATATTTCTGGGCCAGATGGTAGTGCGGGCTGTCGGGGAGCCCGGCATAGTTGACCCAGGCCACCTTGGGGTGATCGGCCAGATACCGGGCCAGGACCTGGGCGTTCCCGGCCTGCCGGCGGGCCCGCAGGGGCAGGGTCTCCAGCCCCAGCAAGAATTCGTGGGCTCCGAAAGGCGACAGGGTCGGGCCGAAGTTGCGCAGGAGATCCAGGCGGATCTTGGTGGTGACCACCTGGCTGCGGCCCTCCACATAATGGGGCCGGCCGAAGGTCTCCCAGAAATTGAGGCCGTCGTAGGTGGGGTCGGGAGCGTTGAGGTAGTCGGCGTAACGGTCGGTCCGGCCCCAGTCGAAGTCGCCCTTCTCCAGCACCACCCCGCCGAGGTGGGTGCCGTGCCCGCCGATGAGCTTGGTCAGGGAATAGGTGACCAGGTCGGCCCCGTAATCGAAGGGGTTCAAAAGGGGCGGCGGCGCGGCCGAGTTGTCGATGATCAGGGGCAGCCCGCAGCCGTGGGCGGCCGCGGCCACCTTTTCAATATCCACGATATAGCCGCTGGGGTTGGCGATGCCCTCGCCGAAGACGGCCACGGTCCGGTCGTCGACGGCGGCCGTGAGGGCGGCGGTGTCGTTGAGATCCACGAAGGTGGTGGTGATGCCGAAGCGCCGGAAGGTGTGCTCCAAAAGGGTGGCGGTGCCGCCGTAGAGGTGGGGGCTGGCCACGATGTTCCTCCCCGGGCTGGCCAGGGCCAGGAGCAGGAAGGAATTGGCCGCCGACCCGCTGGCCAGGGCCAGGCCGGCCGCGGCCCCGTGATAGGCGGCCAGGCGGTCCTCAAGCACCTGCACGGTGGGGCTGGCCAGGCGGCTGTAGAGGAAGCCCGGCTTTTTCAGGGCGTAAAGATCGGCGCCCTCCTGGGCGTCGCGGAAGACGTAGCTGGTGGTGGCGTAGATGGGCACGGCCCGGGACTGGAGGTTCTGTCCGCAGTCGTAGCCGGCGTGGAGGGCCAGGGTGCCCGGCCGGTAATTTTTTTTCATGATGGCTGTCCCTCGAGGCCGGGCGCCGCCGGCCAAAAAAGTAATCGCTCCCCGGCCAGGCGAGGCGGCCGACCGGAGAGCGACAGATTAGGAATAAACTCTGTGTCGCCGGCCCTTATTTGGCCGAAACCATCGAGCCGGGCTCGGCCAGGCGGACCACGGCCCGGTTGACGGCCTCGGAGCCCAGAGCCTTTTCGATGAAAGGCCGGGCTCGGGTGCTGAAGGCGTCGGTCACCGACAGCGATACCCAGTCGGCCCCGCAGTACTGGCGGGATTCGTTGTCGGTCAGCCAGTTGCCGATCTTCTCGCAGCGGGAGTTGGCGCCGTAGCTGATGTTGAGCTCCCCGGCGTAGACCACTTCACCGGCCTTGACGGTGACGGTGGCCAGGCTGGGCCGGCCGTTGCTCATGCCCTTGCTCTGGAGGTTGCAGATGGCGACCGGGTCGCCGGGGCCGGTGGCCACCCCGAGGCTGCTCATGGAGAAGCCCACGCCCGCGCCCACGTTCGCGCCGGTGCCGCCCCAGATGCCCACCCCGCCCGCGGCGTCGGTGCCCGGCTTCCAGCTCCGGAGCCAGGAGACCATGCCCAGGGGCGTGGCCACTTCCTCCCGCCAGGGTTCGTCCCAGTCGGTGGAGCCGGGGCGCAGCCCCTCCTCGCAGTTGCTGAAAACGGAGTAGAGGACATATGTGCCGGGCTCGACCATGACCACGTCATACAGATCCATCTGATCCAGGCCCCGATGGCGGTCGGTGCGGTACACGGTGAAGCTGTAGCGCCGGTCGGGCTGGTCGATCTTGAACCAGCGGGTGGCGATGAGGCCGCCCTGGTTGACGGCGTGCAGCAGCACCGCGCCTTGGCCGCGCTGAAGGCGGCTCGCCTCGAAATTCGTGCGCACGTTGACCTTGCCCGTCAGCATGGAAGACGCGCAGGCGGCCAAAGTCAGGGAAAACAGAAGGGCCGCGGTCAGGCGGGCGAGCTTCAGTCTGTTGCGGAACATATCCTAAACCTCCGGACAAAGACGTTGTCAGTCTTTACAGTTTGGTGTATAATAGCAAAATCATGCGTTTTAAGGAAGGTGTTTCCGCAGATGTTGAAAAATATTTTCCTCCCGGCCGCTCCGAAACCCCTCAGGTGGGGAGGCGATTCAACCCGTCCCCGGACGACCGAATGCGGCCGAACCGCTTTTCGGCGACGCATAGCCCCGTTCGGGGCCTTGATCCTGGCTTTGGTCCTGGCGGCCCCCGCCTGGCTCCAGGCCCAGTCGGGCGGTGAAGGCGCCCTGGCCACCGCCACCGGCCAGACCGCGGCCCCGCCGGCTCCGGCCGCCGTGCCTCCGGCCGCCCCGCCGGCCGATGTCGAACCGGCCCCAGCCCCGCAACCGGCCCGGCCGGACGACCAGCCGGCCATTACCCAGGAACTGGTCAAGGCCGACACCGCCTATCGCCAGGGCGACTACATCGGCGCCCTCGACGCTCTGTGGGCGGCCCAGGAAATGATGTGGCGCATGGCTCCCTTAGGCGTGCGCAACGTGGCCTTCGTCACCGAGCAGCCGGAGAACTTCGGCACCTATCTGCCCAAGATAGGTGAAAATTTCAAGAGCTCCGAACCGCTGATCCTGTATTGCGAGCCCATCGGCTTCACCCAGCTCAAAGAGGGGGACACCTACCGCTATTCCATGATCGGGGCCTTCGACATCCTCAACATCAACGGACAGGTGCTGGGCGGCCAGCGGAACCTGGGCCCCTATGAGCAGAGCAACTACCGCACTTTCAACACCGAGACCATGCTGGTGATGACCATCGGCATCCACGGCCTTCCGGTGGGCAGCTACACCATGAGGATCACCCTCACCGACAACCTCGACCGAACCAAATCGGTCCAGTTGGACAAGCCCTTCAACGTCGTTGAATAGATGAATTTCAAGAAAGAAATCGGATTGAGAGCCCCGGGGGTCAACCGGGGCTTTTTCATCACCCTCGAAGGGCTGGACGGGGCGGGCAAGACCACCCAGGGCCCCCTGTTGGCCGAAGCCCTGCGCCGGCTGGGGCTCGACCCGAAGGCGGTGCGGGAGCCCACCGAAGGTCCCTGGGGCCGCCGGATCCGCGACCTGGCCCGGCAGGGCCGCCAGGGCCTGAGCTCGGAGGACGAGCTGGATTTTTTCGTCCGCGACCGGGCCGAGGACGTGGCCGACAACATCGGCCCGGCCCTTCTGACCGGCCGGCCGGTGGTGGCCGACCGCTATATTCTGAGCAACGTGGCCTACCAGTCGGCCCTGGGCCTGGATGAGGGCTTCATCCTGAGGCGCAACCAGCCCTTCCCCTGGCCCGACCTCATCGTCATTTTGGAAGTTCCGGTGGAAACCGGCCTGGCCCGCATCGCCGCCGGCCGGTCGGAAGGCCCCGACGCGGCCTTCGAGGCGGCCGAGTATCTGCAAAAGGTCAAGGCCGCCTTCGACCGCCAGAATTTTCCCGAAATTCTGCGCCTGGACGGCCGGGCCGCCCCGGAGGAAATCCGCGACCGCATCCTGGCCGAACTCCGCCGCCGGGGCTTCATTCCGGAAACCAGGCTTGAAATCGTCGACAGCCATTGCCACCTGTCGATGGACGACTTCGCCCCGGACCTGGACGCCGCGCTGGAACGGGCCCGCGCGGTGGGGGTCACGGCCCTGCTCAACGTGGGCCTGGGGCCTGAAAACGCCCGCCGGGTGCTGGAAATGGCCGAACAATTCCCGCAGACCCACCCGGTGGTGGGCTGGCACCCCCACGAGGCCGACGACTTCAGCCCCGGCGGTCTCCAGGAACTGCTGGCCCTGGCCCGGGATCCCCGGGTCAAGGCCTTCGGGGAGATCGGGCTCGATTTCGCCCTGATGCACTCCGGCCGGGACCAGCAACTGCGCGTCTTCGAAAGTCTTCTGGAAGCGGCCACCGACCTGGACCTGCCGGTGGTGGTCCACAGCCGGGACGCGTTCCGGGAGACATATGACCTCATCAAGAAATACAACCCGCGCCTGAAACGGGGCGGGGTCATCCACTGCTTCGCCCGGGGCCGGGATGAAGCCCGGGCCTGGCTGGACCTGGGCTGGCACCTGTCCCTGCCCGGCGTGATCACCTTTCCCAAAAACCCGGAACTGCGCGAGGCGGCGGCTGAAATCCCGGCCGAGCGGCTGCTGGTGGAAACCGACGCCCCCTACCTGGCGCCGGCCCCCTTCCGCGGCCGGCGCAACGAGCCCGAATTCCTGGTGTATCACCTCCGGACCCTGGCCGAAATACGGCATATCACCCTGGCCGAAGCCGCCGCCCTGACCACCGCCAACGCCCGCCGCCTGTTCCGCCTGCCGTGAGGGCCGAAACGACCGCGCCGCCCGTGAACCGCATTCCAAGACAGTGCCTTTAATGATGAACCAAGCCCCGACCCGCGAACCCCTCATTCTAGCCTCCGCTTCGCCCCGCCGGGCCGATCTTCTGCGCTGGGCCGGCCTGGCCCTGGAGATCGATCCGGCGAACATCGACGAAAGCCGGCGGCCCGGCGAAGCCCCGGTGGACCACGCCCGGCGCCTGGCCCAGACCAAGGCCCTGACCAAAAGCCGCTCCGGCCGCCTGGCCCTGGGCGCCGACACCACCGTGTTCATCGGCGAGCGCATCTTCGAAAAACCGGCCGACCGGGCCGAGGCCGGGGCCCACCTGGCCGTATTGAGCGGCCGAACCCACCAGGTGGTCACCGCCTTCGCCCTGGCCGAAGGGCGCGAGGTGCGCCATGCCCAGGCGGTCGTCAGCCGGGTGACCTTCCGCCGCCTGACTCCGGCCATGATCGAAAACTACGTGGCCACCGGCGAAGGCCTGGACAAGGCCGGAGCCTATGGCCTCCAAGGCTGGGGGGGCTTCCTGGTGGAATCCATCGAAGGCTCGCACACCAACGTGGTGGGTCTGCCCCTGACCGAAGTCCTGACCGCTCTGGATCATATTCGGGGGGCCATCCGGGCAACCCCACAAGATCTATGAGGCCGCGCGTCCCTCCGGCCGACCGGACCTCCCGGGGGACGCGCAACAGCGAGCCCCCGATATATCGACCCCTGGGCGCCCCAAGCGCTTCAGGCTTTTTCGCCGGTCCGCTCCATGGAACCTCCACAAATACTCCATATTGGCTTGACTTGAGAAACGACAGCATGATATAGTTACTGCCATGATTCAGGTCAGTGGCTATCGCGCTCGTATCTTAGGCCGCTGAAGGTTTTTGACCGAAACACTTCGACGGCCACGCCCTTCGCGGGCTTCGGGGTTCCCCCGGTATATTTTGAGGCTGACAATAATCATCCACCAGACGGCTTCCGGTTCAAATGGCGGCGGCCTTCCGACGGGGGATGAAGATATTCCAGGCTCCAATAAACCAGCGGCCCGACCGGTATTTTGTGTGCCCAATTTTGCCCGGCAGGGGCGGGGCCCGTTTTCCGGCGGTCGCGACCTTGAAGGAGAACCGGATGAGTGACGCACTCAGGGCCGCGGCCCATCGGACCACCCCCCTGTTGTTTCTATCTTGCCTGTTGATTTTCGCCGTCGCCGGCTGCGGCGGCACCTCGAACAACCTCAAGCTCGGCCTTAAGAATCCCTCTCCCAAAGCCGCCCCGGCCCGGGAAGCGGCCGAAGCCCATACCGGCGAATCAGCGACCGACGAATTCGTGGTCGACCCCCTGGCGACCACCGAATCCGCCCCGACCGCCGCCCCATCCCCGGCCAAAAGTAAAGCCTCCGTTAAAAACGTCCTGAATACCGCATTTTCCCAGGTCGGCAACCCCTATCGGCGCGGCGGCAGCAAACCGGAAACCGGTTTCGACTGCAGCGGTTTCGTCAAATGGGTTTACGGCCAGTACGGCATCGGCCTGCCCCGGAGCAGCGGCGACATGATGGGCACCGGCACCTCGGTGGCCCGCAAGGAACTGAAGCCCGGCGACCTGGTCTTCTTCGGCCGGAAGCAGCGCATCACCCACGTCGGCATCTACACCGGCGACAATAAATACATCCACAGCCCCAGCACCGGCAAGCGCATCCAGGAAAGCAGCCTGGACGATCGGGCCCGGGGCGAATACTATGCCGGCGCCCGCCGCGTCCTGAAGCCCGGGAGTTCCTGGACGGAAGAAGCCGGCCGGCAGATGGCCATGGCCAAGGCCACCGCCCCCCTGACCATCGAAACTCCGGTCGAAGTGAAACCGGCCGAGTTGCCTGAACCGGCGGTTACGGTCGTCGAGGCCGACTCGCTCGACCAGCAGCCGACTCTGATGGGCGCCATCGAGATGTCTGATCAGACCGACCAGCCGGTCCTGTTCGCCGAGGCCGAACCGTCCGACCAGGTCGCCGCCGTGGTCGCCGAAACCAAAAAATCCGGCAAGACCACCATCCAGCTCGCCGAGGCCAAGAAACCCGGCAAAACCACCATCCAGCTGACCGGCGACAAGAAAACCGCCCCGGCCGCCGCCAAGACCGCCGAGGCCAAGAAGCCCGAGCAGGCCGCCGCCAAGACCGCCGAGGCCAAGAAGCCCGATCAGGCCGCCGCCAAGACCGCCCAAGCCAAGAAGCCCGATCAGGCCGCCGCCAAGACCGCCCAAGCCAAGAAATCCGCCGGCAAGAAAACGCAGCAGCACAAGGTCGCTTCCGGCGATACGCTGTATGACCTGGCCCGCAAATACGGCGTCACCACCGATGCCCTGGCCAAGGCCAACAACCTCGACGGCAAGAAGGTGGCCATGTTGAAACTGGGGCAGACCCTGGTGGTGCCCCCCAAAGAGGTCAACTGATCGCGCGCTCCGTTGGGAATCCGGTGAAATCGGGACCGCCGGGATGAGGCCGACAGGCCCGGCTCCCCAACCGGCCTTGTTTCGCACGAAAAAAAGCCCCCGTCCGGTTGGCGTTCCGGACGGGGGCTTGATGCTTGAAAGCTGGAGACTCCGGTTCGGTCGTCAGCCGGCCGTCTCCTCGGTCTTGATTTCGATCTTGCGCGGCTGGGCCGGGGCCACGCGGGGCAGGGCCAGCCGCAGGACGCCGTCCTTGAGGGAAGCGGTGATGGCCGCCTGATCGATATTGTCGGCCAGGCTGAACTGGCGATAGAAACTGCCCACGTCATATTCCTTGGCGAGCATCTTGCGCCCCTCGGGCGGGGGCGCCACCCGGCCGCTGATGGTCAGGGTGCTGTCCTGGAGGTCCAGGGACAGGTCCTCGGGGCCCACCCCGGGCATGTCGGCCACCAGCATCAGGCCGGTTTCCGTTTCCCAGATGTCCACCACCGGGCTGAACATGGGCTTGTCGCTGGTGGTTTCGGCCGCCCCCATGGTGACTTCCTGCTTTTCACGGACATTCAATTCAGGGCTCATGGGAGACCTCCTATTCGGTTTTGATGGAGATGTGGTGGGCCTTGGCCTCGGCGGCCTTGGGCATGGTCACGGCCAGGACGCCATTTTTGAAGGCGGCGCCGATCCGGTCCACATCCACTTTGACCGGGAGCGTCACGGTCCGGCGAAAACTGCCGCTCTCCCGTTCCCGGCGATGATAGTTGACCTCCTCGCCGGCCTCGGCCGGGCGGATCTCACCGCGCAGATTCAGGGTGTCGCCCTTGACCGACACTTCCAGCGCCTCGGCGGCCACGCCGGGCAGTTCCGCGCTGAGATACAGGTTTTCGTCATCCTCGGCCAGGTTGACGAGCGGAAAAACTCCGGTATAATTTTTCCGGATCTGAGAGACGCCGCCGGCCAGGGCGCTATAGATGTTTTCCATATGGTCGCGCATCTTTTCCAGCTCCCAGAACGGAAGCCCCCAGCGGCCGCCCTTGGGGTAAAATTTGATCATGGTTCACCTCCTGAAATCTGGTTTTCTCAGAGCCTCGAAAAGGTGAGCCTCTCACGGAGAGGCCCGGTCGAAAGAGGATGATAATAAAATAACCACCACTCCCGGCTTGTCAAGGCGCGCCCGCCGGGGCGGCCGGCGGAGTCACCAATGCTGAAATACACCATCAAACGTCTGCTGATGATGATCCCCGCCCTCCTGGGCATCACCGTGGTCAGTTTCGCGGTCATGCATCTGGCCCCGGGGCGGCCCACCGACATGATGACCGACCTCAACCCCCAGGTGACCCTGGAGGCCAAGCAACGCTTGATCGAACTCTACGGGCTGGACCGGCCTTTGCACATCCAGTACCTCGACTGGCTGGCCCGGCTCGGGAAGCTCGATTTCGGCCGTTCCTTTTCCCCGGATCGCCGGCCGGTGCTGGACAAGATCGTCGAGCGGCTGCCGGTCACCCTGGCCCTGAACGTGGCCTCCATGGTCATCATCCTGATGATATCGCTGCCGGTGGGCATTGTGGCGGCGGTGCGGGCCGGTGGAGTTTTCGACCGGGTCAGCACGGTGCTGCTCTTCATCGGCTTCGCCGCGCCTTCCTTCTGGCTGGCCCTTCTGGGCATGCGCTGGTTCGGGGTGGACCTGGGCTGGCTGCCGATCTCCGGCCTGACCTCCCTGAATTACGATCAATTAAGCGTCTGGGGAAAAACCGTCGACCTGGCCCGCCACCTGATCCTGCCCCTGACCATTTCCACCATCGGCGGCCTGGCCGGCCTGTCCCGCTACATGCGCTCCAACATGCTGGAGGTCATCCGGCAGGACTACCTGACCACGGCCCGGGCCAAGGGCCTGCCGGAACGGGTGGTCATCACCCGGCACGCCCTGCGCAACGCCCTGATTCCGGTCATCACCATCCTGGGCCTGTCGGTGCCGGGGCTCATCGGCGGCTCGGTCATCATGGAATCCATCTTCGCCATCCCCGGGCTGGGCCAGCTTTTTTACGGGGCGGTCATGAGCCGGGACTATCCCCTGGTCATGGGCGGCCTGGTCATCGGGGCGGTGCTGACCCTGTTGGGGAACCTCCTGGCCGACCTGGGCTATGCCTGGGTCGACCCCCGGGTCCGCGACGCGGCTTTCAAATAAGAGGCGGTGCCCCATGAACTGCGCGATATTCCTCAAACGCTTCACTCGCAACCGCCTGGCCGTGGCCGGGGCCGTTTTGGTGCTCACCCTGTTCATCGTCTCCGGGGCCGCGGCCTGGCTGTCGCCCCACGACCCCGACCGCCCCGACCCCCGCAACCGCTTGAAGCCCCCCAGCACCGAACACCTGCTGGGCACCGACTCCCTGGGCCGCGACGTTCTGTCCCGCCTGATCTGGGGCGGGCGGGTCAGCCTCAAGGTGGGCTTCGTGGCCATCGGCCTGGCCACGGCCATCGGATTACTTCTGGGCAGCCTGGCCGGTTATTACGGCGGCTGGGTGGACAGCCTGATCATGCGTTTCTGCGACCTGATGCTGTGCTTTCCCAGCATGTTCCTGATCCTCGCGGTCATCGCCCTGTTGGAGCCCTCGGTCTGGAACGTCATGGCGGTCATCGGCCTCACCGGCTGGATGGGGGTGGCCCGGCTGGTGCGGGCCGAGTTCATCAGCCTGAAAAACCGGGATTTCACCCTGGCCGCCCGAGCCCTGGGCGCCTCCGACTGGCGCATCATCCGCCGCCACCTGCTGCCCAACGCCCTGGCCCCGGTGCTGGTGGCCGCCACCCTGGGCGTGGCCGGGGCCATCTTGACCGAAAGCGCCCTCTCCTTTCTCGGCCTGGGGGTGCAGCCGCCCATGGCCACCTGGGGGGCCATGCTGGCCGATGGCAAGGACTACCTGAGCCGGGCCTGGTGGCTCAGTCTCTACCCCGGCCTGGCCATTCTGCTGACCGTCCTGAGCTATAACCTCATGGGCGAGGGTCTGCGCGACGCCCTGGATCCCCGGCAATAGAGGCCGTCAATTTCGATGCCCCAAAGGGGGCCGTGCACCGCCGACGTCCGGCGGCATTTCCAACCTGAACCTAAGAAGGAGGTTCCATGTCCAAACTGTTGACTTTCCTGATGGCCGCCGGCCTGTGGTGCGTTCCGACCCTGGCCCTGGCCCAGACCGAGGCGGCCAAAACCAAAACCCAGCCCGCCGGCGCCGAGGTCTCCGCTTCCGACGTCGCCGCGGTGGCCGCCTATCGCGAGGCCCAGGGCAGGCTGTCCGATCAGATCCGGACCATCCGCAAGGACCTGCGGGACAAGAATACGGCCCTGGCCCGGGCCCTGGCCAAAACCGACAACTACGACGAAAAGGAAGTGCGCGCCCGCTATGCCGACCTGATGACCGCTCAACAGAAACTGGCCGAGATCGACCTGGAAGGTCTGTTGCTCTACAAGAAATACAACCCCGCCTGGAAGCCGGATGCCAACGGCCGCAAGGTGGGCCTCCCGGGCGGCGGCGACCGCTCCCACCGGGGCGATAAAACCGGCAAAGCCCGCAAGGGCGGCGAAACCCCGCCGGACTTCGGCGACGATCAGGAATAAGCCCCGGCCGCCGCGGTCAGACGGCAGCCGGGCCGCGGCGGCGCTCCGCCCCTGTCGGGCGCGGTGATTGAAGTTGAATCATTCGGAAAAAAATGATACTGTTAGCCGATAGATAAGCCGTCCGGCCCTTTTCGACGGGGAGACGGTCCAACTCGCCCACAAGTCGACGAATTCTTGGCCAGCAAGTCGGCGAGTTCTCGACCAACACGGTGGCGAGTACCTGTTCCGGACGCCCATAGTTGGGAGGAAGGCGGTTGCGCCTTCCTCCCGGATGCCGCTGTCCGGCCACCACGGAGTCGCGGCGGCGCACCGCCCCTTCGGGGCCTGGAGAGAGACATGGCGCAAACCAAAGCCCCCTGGCAGGGTAAATCGGTTCTCGTGGTCGACGACTACCTGGCCGTGCGCAAGACGATCAAGGAACTGGTCCAAAGCCTGGGCATGGCGCCCATCGAAGCGGAAAACGGCCTGAAAGCCCAGGAAATATTGAAAAGCAAACCGGTGGACCTGGTCATCACCGACCTGGTCATGCCGGAGATGGACGGGTTCGAGCTGACCGAGGCCATCAAGAACGACCCGGTCTGGCGCAAGATTCCGGTGGTCATCATCTCCACCCACGCGGATTCCAAGTATATATTCAGGGCCCTGCGGCTGGGGGCCGACGACTACCTGACCAAGCCTCCCACCGCCGAGATGGTCAACAGCGTCCTGACGAGGATCTTCGACCATGACTGGTAATCCGCGCGACGTTCAACTTCCGGCGGAACCCAAGGAAGCCGGCGCCCCGCCGGAACTGGACCGCATGGCGGTGAAGATCTCCCACCTGGACCGGCTCCTGGGCCTGACCGGGGAAATCATCATCACCGCCTCCAACATCTCCATCCTGCAGCGGCACCTGTCCACGGCCTCGGTCAACATCGACAAAAGCTCCATGGAGATGGTCAAAAACGCGGCCCTGACCGCCAACCGCATCTCCTCGGATCTGCACCACCTGGTCATGGACATCCGCATGGTGCCCATCCGCGACACCTTTCTGCGCTTCCGCCGCCTGGTGCGGGACCTGGCCAAAAAAAAGGGCCGCCAGGTCAATTTCGAGATCGTCGGCGAAGACACCCTGGTGGACAAGACCGTGGCCGAAAAGCTCTATGAACCGCTGGCCCACCAGATCCGCAACGCCATCGACCACGGCCTGGAAGACCCCCTGGAGCGCAAGCACGGCGGCAAGGACCCGACCGGCCTGTTGATTCTGACCGCCTACAAGAAAGAGGGCTTCACCTTCGTCTCCGTCTCCGACGACGGCCGGGGGCTCAACGAACCCCGCATCCGCCAGGTGGCGGTGGAAAAGGGCCTGTTGTCCCCGGCCGCGGCCGCGGCCGTCAGCCCGGCCGAGTGTTGGAACCTCATCATGCAGCCCGGTTTTTCCACCAACACCGAGGCCACGGAAATCTCCGGCCGCGGGGTGGGCATGGACGTGGTCAAGAACACCGTGGAGACCCTGGGGGGCGAGGTACTCATCGAAACCGCCGCCGGCCGGGGTTCGGTGTTCACTTACAAGATCCCCCAGCTGTCGGCGGTCAACATCACCGACGCCCTCATCATCCGCACCGGCGAAAGCTACTGCGCGGTGCCCATCGGCAACGTGGTGGCCACCCAGGCCTTCGACCCCAAAGACGTCGTCACCACCATGGAAACCACCGAGAGCATCCAGTATCTCGGCTCCATCATCCCCCTCCACGACCTGCGCGGGCTTTTGAGCGGTACGCCCTTGAACGAAAAACCGGACCCCCTTCCGGTCATCATCATCGACGCCAAAAACGGGCGCATCGCCCTGAAGGTCTCGGAATTCATCCGCCCCCAGAAGCTGGTGCTCATTCCCCTGCCGGAGATATTCTCCGTGCGGGGCGTCTCCGGCACCACCATTTTAGGCGGAAACCAGTTGGGCATGGTGCTGGACCCCTTCGAGCTCATCGCCCTGGCCACCGGCCGGACCCTGGAGGGCGGCGAGGAGCGCTTCGGCCCGGGAGCGTCCCTCCTGGACGCCATGGGCGACGACGGCCGCCCGGCCGAAGCTTCAGAGGGCGGCGAGCCCGGCGCGGCGCCCGAGGACGGCGCCCGCCCCGGCGCGCCCGCCGAAGCCGCCCGCCCCCTGGAACTCGACGAATCGGTGGCCGAGGAGTTCTTCATCGAGATCCACAACATCCTCAACGAACTCAACGAGGACATCTTCCAACTGGAAAAGGACCCGGAGAACATCCGCCGCGTCAACACCATCTTCCGCCACTTTCACTCCATCAAGGGCAACTTCATCATGACCGGCTTCACCAACGTCGGGGCTTTCGTCCATGAAGTGGAAACCGTGCTGGACCGGGTGCGGGAAAAGGAACTGACCGTCACCCAGGAGATCATCGATCTGCTGCTCGACGCGGTCAAAAATCTGGAAACCGGCCTGAGCCGGATCCGGGCCGGCCAGAGTTACGAAATCGCCGACGCCGACCTCCTGGCCGCCCTGGCCCGCTACCGCCGCCAGGAAACCCGGGCCGACGAGGCGCCGGAGGCCGCCGAAAGCGAGACCTTCCATCTCTCGCCGTTGGCCAACATCCTCTATTACGCCAAGCTGACCACTGAAGGAGTGAACATCTTCCAGTCCTTCATCAAAATCGGGCCCTCCTTCCAGGACCCTTCCCTGGTGATCTACCTGATCCTCAAACGCCTGGCCCAGATCGGCGACCTGATGGACACCGTGCCGCCCCTCGACAAGATCGAGCGCGGCCTGGCCGTCGGCCGGCTCAAGATCATGTTCTCCTCCAGCCGCACCCTGGCCGAGGTCAACCGCTTTTTTGAAAAACAACTGGTCCGGTATTACAACGTGACCGAGTTTGAAAACCTCTTGATAGAATAGAGTCGGCCGCGGCGGAGTCGCGGCGGCGTTCCGTCTTATATGGGACCGGGGAGAGGCTATGGCCCAGATACTGTTGAGCCTGAATGACCAGACGGTTTTGGAAACCGTTGAGCAAGCCCTGTCCGGCACCCGGCACCAGGCCGCCCGGATCCCGGCCCTGGACCCGATGGCCGGTCCGGCGGCCCTGGCCGCCCTGATTTCCGAACGCCGGCCGGACCTGGTCATCCTGGACTATATCTCCGAAGACGCGGCCAGCGTCAAACTGATGCAGACCGTCAACGATCTGGCTGAACGGCCGGAATTCATCTTCATCGAAACCGGCGAGCCCGCCGAACGGGCCCAGGTGCTCATGGCCGTCAACGAAGGGGCCCGGGCCTTTCTGCCGAAAGATTTTCAGGCGGCGGCCTTGCGCAACTACGTGGAACGGGCCGTCTCCGGGCCCGGCCGGCTGCGGCGCCGGGTTCTGGCGAACAGCGGCTCGGAAACGGCCCTTCACGGGCTGGAAGAGCTTCTGGGCAGCCTGCGGATTCGGGCCGCCAGCTTTCAGCGGCTCATTTCCTTTCTGCTGTCCACCCCGGTCGGGAGCCAGGCCCGCAAGGCGCTGGTGGTTTCCGATTCGCCCTATCAGCTGGAACTGTTGAAAAAAATCCTCGACGAACACAATTTCCACGTCCTGACCGCCTCCGACCCGGCCGACGGACTGAATCTGGCCTTAAGCGAACGCCCCCGGATCATCATCAGCGACCTGGAGCTGGAAGGCCAGACCGGCGTGGAATTCTGCCAGGCGGTAAAGCTCACCCATAAGCTCATCCCCTGTTATTTCATCATCTGCACCGCCAACCAGGACAAGGTGGCCAAAGTCATGACCCCCGGCAACGGCGTCGACGACTGCCTGGTCAAGCCTTCCGGCCAGAGCGACACGGTGGATTTCATCTCCCGGGTGGCCCTGGGACTTTTACTGTAAAAGGAGTCCGCGATGGAACCGTTGGAACTGAGCGTCAAAGGCATGACCTGCCAGAAGTGTGTGCAGGCGGTCACCCGGGCGTTGATGGAACTCCCCAGTGTGGAGAAGGTCGAAGTCAGCCTGGAAAACAGGTCCGCCAAAGTCTGGGGCACGGCCGAACGGGCCGCCCTGATCCGGGTCCTGGACCACATCGGCTTTTCCGCCGCGTAAGCGGACCAACGCTCAATCGCGTTCTTTCCCAAGGGAGGCCGGACGCCTCGATGGCCGAAAAAGACATCAAGGGCGATAAACTGTGGCGGAGCGCGGCCCTGGTCGTGCTGTGCGGGCTGGTCTATTACTTCAGCTACGACCACGGCCGCCAGTCGGTCCGGCCGCAATTGGAAGCCCTGAGGCAGGAAGCCACCCGGGACCTGGAGCTGCAGCGCCGGGAGCTTCTGCGGCTGCAGGCCTCCCTGGCGGAGTGCCACGGCCGGCCCATCGACCGGGGCGGCCCCCTGGACCGGATTCCCCTGCGGATCAATCAAAGCCGCCTGCTCTTCGACGGGCGGCTGGTCTTGACCCTCGTGGGCGTGGACCGGGCGGAAAGCTGGGCCGCGGTGCAGCTGAATTTTCTCGGCGAAGAGCGCCTGGCCATGGAAAAGCTGCCGGCCGGGGGCAGCCTCCGCTTCGCCCTGGACGGCCGGCCCTGGGCGGTGGTGGTCAGCGGCCTGTCCCTGTCCGGCGCCACTCTGAACCTGGTGGAACTGAAAGATGACCTGCCGACAAATACCTTACGACCAAATTGAAATCGGGGCCGCCGAATCCCTGAGCCTGACCGTGTCCGCCGAGACGGTGGAGCAATACGCCCGCCTGGTGGGCGACTGTAACCCGGTCCACCTCGACGAGGAATTCGCGGCCAAGAGTTTTTTCCGCAAACGGGTGGCCCACGGGATGCTGGCCGCCGGCCTGGTCAGCGCCGTTCTGGGCACCCGCCTCCCGGGTCCCGGGGCCATCTATCTGGGGCAGGAGATCGAATTCAAGCGGCCGGTCTACCTCGGCGACACCATCACCGCCCGGGCCCAGGTGGTGGAAAAAGAGGACAAGCATAAAAAAGTCCGGCTCCACACCTGGGTGGAAAACCAGGCCGGCCAGGTGGTGCTGGACGGCCATGCCTCGGTGCTGGTCCGGTAAAGTCGGGCGGAGCCGGGAGGAAGAAGGCGTGGCCCATATCGGTTTGGTGGCCTGCGTGGGCGGCAAACGGCCGGTCGCGGCCCCGGCGCGCGACCTGTATGACTCCCCGCTCTTCACGAAGACGCGCGCCTATGTCGAACGACACTGTGACGGCTGGTTCGTGCTTTCGGCCAAACACGGGCTGGCCAGGCCCGATGCGGTGATCGCCCCGTATGACGAGACGCTCAACCGGAAAACCATCGCGGAGCGCCGTCAATGGGCCGAGCGGGTCTGGGCCGAACTCAGGCTGATTCTGAATCCCGGTGACCAAGTCACCATCCTGGCCGGGCACCGTTACCGGGAATATCTGGAAACGCCGATCAACCAACGGATCGCCGGGGAAGCGGTGGTTCCGATGAGGGGAATGGGCATCGGCAAACAGCTTCAATGGCTCACGGAGCGGCTGGCCGAATCTCCACGGATCGACGGCAGTGAGTCGACCGACTCGTCATCCCGACCGCCGCGACCCGGGCGCGCCCTGAGCGCGACGGCGTCCCGCCCCGCCCGGGCCCGGGACGATATCGAGCGGTTTTACGCCCTGGCGGCCCGCCTGGAGGAGGGGCTGGGCGGAAAGCTGACGCTGAAACAGTGCGAGGCGGGCCACATCAAACCCGTGAGCGGGGTCTACCTGTTCTTCGAGCCGGGCGAAAAAAGGCGCCACGGCAAGTTCCCCCGAGTGACCCGGGTGGGGACGCAACAGGTGAGCAGGGGTTCGAAAGCCACCCTGTGGAGCCGCCTGCGGGCTCATCGCGGCCCCGACGGCGGGCTGGGCAACCACCGGGGATCGGTGTTCCGGCGGCATGTGGGGCGGGCGATCATCGCGCGCGACTCCCTGGCGGGCCTGGAATCCTGGGAAGACAAAAAACCGACGGACCCGGCCGCCGAACAGGCGCTGGAGCGTCTGGTCTCCGCCTATATCGGAAACTTGTCCTTCCTGTATCTGGCGGTCGAGGACCCGGCCGGTCCGGACAGCGATCGGGCCTATCTGGAACGGAACATCATCGGCCTGTTGGCGGGAACGGAGGCGCCCCTGGATCCCCCTTCACCCGATTGGCTGGGCCGTTTCAGCCCCGAACCGGGTATTCAAAAGTCCGGGCTCTGGAATCTGGATTTTCTGGGCCGCCCCTATGACCATGAATTCCTCGATATTCTGGAAGAATACGTCCTTGTAACCATTGGGGCGCAACGGCCGGCCGACGGCCCACTGGCCCCCCGCAACTGGCATCCAAACGAACGGCGGAAAAAAGACCGCCATTGAACCGCCGCCCGGGCGGAGCCGCCGCGACAGGAACTTTTTTAGCATGTCCCAAAAACCGATCATCGGCCTGACCGCCGCCAATATCCCGACCCCCGACTGGGGCGAACGCGGGTTGCAGTTGAACCGCGACGGCCAGGGCCGCCTCTACAGCGAGGCGGTGGCCCTGGGCGGCGGCCTGCCGGTGGTGCTGCCCCTGGTGCGCACCCCCCTGGGCCGCCTGGAGGACGAAGACTGCTCCAACGGCCCCGGCCATATGTATGAGAACGCCCAGATTTATCTCGAGCACCTCGACGGGCTGATCCTCTGCGGGGGCGGCGACCTGGCCCCGCCCCCGGGCGCTGAACATCCGGAGCGTTATCATCGGGTCGACCACTCCCGCGACGTCTGGGAGACGGCCCTTCTGCACGCGGCCCTGGCGCTGGACAAGCCGGTCCTGGGCATCTGCCGGGGCTTGCAGCTGATGAACGCGGCCCTGGGCGGCACCCTGTGGGCCGACCTGCCCGAAGAGCGCCCCGGGCCGGTGGAACACGCCCAGAAACTGCCCCGGGCCCGGGCCACCCACCCGGTCTTTCTGGAGCCGGACACGCCGTTGGCCCGGATCATCAAGTTCAGCGAAATCATGGTCAACAGCGGCCATCACCAGGGCGTCAAAGACCCGGCCCCGTCCCTGGCCGTGGCGGCCAAAGCCGCCGACGGCCTGGTCGAGGCCCTGGTCCACCGGGAAGCCCGCTTCGCCCTCGGCGTCCAGTGGCACCCCGAGGGGCAGTTGGCCGCGGATAACACCTGGGCCCTGTTCTCCGCCTTCATCAAGGCCGCGCGCGGCTGATTTTTATGCGTGGGAGTTCACCGACGCCGCCGGCCGGGCCGTTTCTGGGGTTCCAACTGAAGCATATCGGCGATTTCCTGATGACCCTGCCGGCGCTGGGTTTTCTGAAACAACAATTTCCCGCCGACCCGGTGGGGCTGGTGGTCCCGCCGGCCCTGGCCGACCTGGCCCGCCGCCACCCCTGGGTGGACGAGGTCTTCACCGTCGACCGCCGGGGCGGGGCCGGGCATCTCTGGCGGGCGGCCCGGGCCATCGGCCGCAGCGCCTACCGGACCGGCTTCATCTTCGACGGCCAGACCCGCTCCATCGTCACCGCGACTCTGGCCCGGCTTCAAAGCCGGGTCGGCGCGCCCGCGCTGTACCCTTTGGGCGGCTTCGCCCCGCTGTATACCCGGGCGGTGGAGATCCGGGAACCACACTGGCGGCTGGAACCGCAGGCCCGGCGAACCCAAAAAGCGGTGGCCGCGGCCCTGGGGCTGCTCCCCGGCCCGGTCCGGCGGCCGCCGCCGCCGGAGCTGGATCAGGACAGCCTGGCGGCGGCCGGCGAACTCGCCGCCGGCCTCTCCGGCTCCGGCCCTTTGGTGGGCCTGGCCCTCCAGGGACGCCAGCCCGAAAAATCGTGGCCCCTGGCCGAATTCGCCCGCCTGGCGCGCCAATTATGGGATCGCTTCCAGGCCCGCCTCTTCGTCACCGGCGGACCGGACGAAAGCCCCATGGCCCGGGCCCTGGCCCGGGCCGCCGGGGCGCCGGTGGCCGACTTCTGCGGCCGGACCACCCTTCCGGCCCTGATCGCCCTGGCCGATCTGAGCGACCTGTTCATCACCGTCGACACCGGCACCTCGCACCTGGCGGCCTTGACGGAGACGCCGATTATCAGTATCTTCATCTGGACCAGCCCGGCTCAGTGGCCTCCGCAGAGTCCCCACGCCCGGCTCCTGGTCTATGAATGGGCCCTGAAACGCTTCGGCCTGAACCCCGGCGACGGCCCCTGGCGGGCGGCGGCGGTCATCGGCCCGGATCTGGTTTTCGAGGAAGCGGCGGCCATCCTCGATCGCGCGGGCCATCAAGAATGAGGGCCTTCGCGTTGCCGCCAAAACGCAACGCTTTTTCAAAAACGCTTTTTTACCCGGCCGCCCAGCGAAGCGGATGCGGAGTTGGGGCCAGGGCTCAGCCCTGGCGGCCGCGTCGCCGACGGGCCTCCGGATGACGAACTGATGGCCTCGGCCACCCAGACGTTGCGGCCTCGGCCGCCCAGCGAAGCGGGTGCGGAGTTGGGTCCAGGGCTCAGCCCTGGCGGCTGTCCGGAGAAGTTTTACCGGCCGCTTCACCATACGGACGCGATAGCGCTCTTTTGACGGAAAACGGCTTTTCCAATTTTTCAGTGCACTCAATAACGGATCCATACCCCATGAAATTTGTCGATCAAGCGAAAATATACATCAGCTCCGGACACGGCGGGGCCGGCTGCGTCAGCTTCCGGCGGGAGAAATACATCCCCAAGGGCGGGCCGGACGGCGGCGACGGCGGCCGGGGCGGCGACGTCACCATCGAGGCGGTCAGCCAAAAAGAGACGCTGCTGCGCTTCCATCTCAACCAGCATTTCAAGGCCGGTAACGGCCGGCCCGGCCAGGGCCGCCGCAAAAGCGGCGAAGCCGGGCCCGACGTGCGGCTGCCCGTGCCCCCGGGCACGGTCGTGTTCGACGCCGACACCGGCGAACAGTTGGCCGACCTGGCCGAAGCCGGCGCGGTCTGGCTGGCGGCCAAGGGCGGCCGGGGGGGGCTGGGCACCTCCAACTTTGCCTCC
>JAVBLB010000053.1:0-12869 GCA_031553735.1 Candidatus Adiutrix sp. | reverse complement strand
CATCCCGGTGGGGCCGGGGCGCGGTTCGGCCGCCGGGAGCCTGGTGGCCTACGCCCTGAGCATCACCGACGTGGACCCCATCCGCTTCGACCTGCTCTTCGAGCGCTTCCTCAACCCCGAGCGCGTCTCCATGCCCGATATCGACGTCGACTTCTGCACCGACGGCCGCGACGAGGTCATCCGCTACGTCACCGAGACTTACGGCGGCAAGGAGCAGGTCTCCCAGATCATCACCTTCGGTCAGATGAAGGCCAAGGCGGTCATCCGCGACGTGGGCCGGGCCCTGGGCCTGGCTTACGGCGATGTGGACCGCATCGCCAAGCTGGTGCCCGACAAGCTCAACATCACCCTCGACGAGGCTCTCAAGATGGAGCCCAAGCTCACCGAGACCGCCCAGGCCGACCCCACCGTGGCCGAGCTGCTGGAATTCGCCCGCCTCCTGGAAAACCTGCCCCGCCACGCCTCCACCCACGCCGCCGGCGTGGTCATCGGCGACCGGCCGCTGATGGAGCATCTGCCGCTGTACTGCGACCCCCGCGTCGACGAGGTGGACGGGGAAAAGCCCCAGGTCATCACCCAGTTCGACATGAAGGGCGTGGAATCCATCGGCCTCATCAAGTTCGACTTCCTGGGCCTCAAGACCCTGACGGTCATCGACCATTGCCTGGGGTTCCTCAAAGACCGGGGCATCACGCTGGATCTCCAGCAGATCGACTTCAACGACGAACTCACCTACCGCCTCCTGGGGCGGGGCGACACCACGGGCGTCTTCCAACTGGAAAGTTCGGGCATGCGGGAAATTCTGGTGAAGCTCCGGCCCAGCTGCATCGAC
The DNA here is from genome assembly GCA_031553735.1 of Candidatus Adiutrix sp. Classification (GTDB taxonomy): domain Bacteria; phylum Desulfobacterota; class Desulfarculia; order Adiutricales; family Adiutricaceae; genus Adiutrix. The sequence continues at coordinate 12,037 of JAVBLB010000053.1, read as the reverse complement.
GACCTGATGGGCATGGTGGCCCTCTATCGGCCCGGCCCTTTGGGCAGCGGCATGGTGGACCAGTTCGTCGACGGCAAGCACGGCCGGGGCATCGCTTCGTATTACGGCCTTCCGGAACTTCTGAAGCCCCTTTTGGAGGAGACCTACGGCGTCATCCTCTACCAGGAACAGGTCATGCGCGTCAGCCAGGTGCTGGCCAACTATTCGCTGGGCGAGGCCGATCTTCTGCGCCGGGCCATGGGCAAGAAGAAAAAAGAGGAGATGGACCAGCAGGAGGCCCGCTTCATGGCCGGGGCCGCCGAAAACGGGATTGACCCGAAAAAAGCCAAGGACGTCTTCGACGCCATGGCCAAATTCGCCGAATACGGTTTCAACAAATCCCACAGCGCGGCCTATGCCGTGGTGGCCTATCACACCGCCTACCTCAAGGCCCACTACCCGGTGGAATTCATGGCCGCCCTGATGAGTTCGGAAAAGGACAATCAGGACAAGGTGGTGCGGCTCATCGGCGAATGCCGGGCCGCGGGGCTGTCGGTGCTGCCCCCGGACGTCAACGAATCCGGCTATAAATTCACCGTGGTCGAAGGGGCTGTCCGTTTCGGCCTCGGCGCGGTCAAGGGCCTGGGGGCGGCGGCCATAGAGGCCATCATCGAGGCCCGGACCGACGGCCGCTTCACCAGCCTGTATGATTTCTGCGAAAAGGTCGACACCCAGAAGGTGAACCGGCGGGTCATCGAATCGCTCATCAAGTGCGGGGCCTTCGACCGCTCCGGGGGCGCCGACCGGGCGGTCATGCTGGCGGCCCTCGACGAGGCCCTGGAGGCCGGGGCCCGCCGCCAGCGGGACCGCCGCGACGGCCAATCCAGCATGTTCGACCTTCTGGCCGCGGCCGCGCCGGAAACCGGCGGCCAGGTCAGTTGGCCGAAGGCCGAACCCTGGCGGGAAAACGTGCGCCTGGCCTTCGAAAAGGAATTTTTGGGCTTCTTCATCACCGGGCACCCCTTGGCCCGCTTCGAAATGGAACTGAACGTGGTCTCCAGCGCCACGGCCGACACGGCCCGGACCCGGCCCGACAAGGCCCCGGTCCGCATCGGCGGGGTGGTGGCCCGGGTGGTGGTCAAGAAGGACAAAAAAGACAAGGACTTCGCCTACGTCACCCTGGAGGATTTGAGCGGCTCCATCGAGGTTCTGGTCTGGTCCGACACTTTCGCCAAGAGCGCCGACCTGTTGCGGCCCGAAGAGGTGGTGGTGGTGGCCGGCCTGGTGGACGCCGGCGAGCGGGGCGGCCAGGCCAACGTCAAGATCATCGCCAAGGAGATCATGTCCCTGACCGAGGCGGTGGAAAAGCGGACCGAAACCATCGCCTTCAAACTCCCCCGCAGCCGGCTCGGCGGGGAGACCATGGCCTTCCTCAAAAACACCGTGGAGACCTATCCCGGCCAGACCCCGGCTTTCCTGAAACTGACCGAGGCCGACGGCCTGGCCGTTTACCAGCTCAAGTCGTCGTTGAAGCCCTGCCGGGAGTTGATTGAAACCGTGCGCCTTCACCTGGGGACGTCCTGCCTGGAACTGCGGTGAGGCTGGCCGCCCGGCCCGGGCGGGGGATTGTTGTTCAAAAGTGTGGTATACTATTTTATTAAGGACCCGGAAGACTTGGTGGTCAGGTCTTCGGGGCCGGTGAGGGCGGCGCTGTCGATCCGCCCGCTATAATTCAGTGGATGCTTCAAGAAAGGAAATGCCCATGATGAAAGCGCTTTTGACCCTGGGGCTGGCTTTGGCCCTGTCCACCGTTCTGGCCGTCGGCTGTGACGACGGCGCCCAGAAGAAGGACGCGGCCCCGGCCGCCACCACCGCTCCGGCCCAGGATGATGCCGCCGCCAAGGCCAAGGACGCCGCGTCCGAAGCCAAGGAAGCTGTCAAAGACGCCGCCGGGGCCGCAGGCGAGGCCGCCTCCGAAGCGGCCGACAAGGTCAAGGACGCCGCGACCGAGGCCGGTGACAAGGCCAAGGATGCCGCCTCCGAAGCGGCCGACAAGGTCAAGGACGCCGCCGCCGAAGCCGGCGACAAGGCCAAGGAAGCCGGTGCGGCTCTTCAGGATGCCGCCGGCGAGGCCGCCCAGAACGTTCAGGATGCCGCCAAGGGCGCGGCCGATAAAGCCGACGCCGCCGTTTCAGATGCGGCCACGAAGGCCGGCGACGCTTTGAAGGGCGCCGCCGACAAGGCCGACAGCAAGCTTTCCGAAGCCGCCGGCAAAGTCAATGACGTCTTGAATCCGCCGGCCGCAACTCCGCCGGCTGAAGCCCCGCCGGCCGAGACCCCGCCGGCCGCCGAAGGCAACTGAGGCCGCCCATCCCCGGAATCCCGCCGGCCCCCAGGTTTCGCTGAAGGCCGGCGGTCATATTTTAAGGAGTCGGCATGAGAACGCACCTCTTCTTGGTTCTGGCTCTGATTCTGCTCTTGGCCGGGTGTGGGGGGGGGACCACCGATCCCCAAACCACTTCGGCCAAAACCGCCCCGGTTCCAGCCCAAACGGCCGCGCTGGCGGAAAATGCGTTCCCGGCGATGACCGATGAACCGGCGGCCCCGGAACCGGCGCCCGCCGCCGGGGAGGAGTCGGGGCTGACCGAAGAATTCCTGACCCACCAGCGCTTTGTCCTGAGTCGGGTCAATGAGGCCGAGGTACCCACCTTCGCGGAGTCCGTGGCGCCCGCCCTGGAATTCGGGGTCGGCTTCACGGTCAGCGGCCGGGTTTGCAACACCTTTCGGGGAGCGGGCAAACTGGCTGACGGCCGGCTGACCGTCCGGGATTTGGTCTCCACCAAAATGGCCTGCCCCGATTCCGCCTTGGGCGAACTGGAACCCCGCTTTTTTCAAATGCTGGAGAGCGGTGCCCACCTGTCCATGGACGGGGCGAACCTGTATTTGAAGCAGGGTGACAACACCCTAGTCTTCACCGCCGACACCAGCCCCGGCGCCGTCCCCTGATCCGGGCTCCGAATGGGGCAAAGCGCCGCTGAAAAAACGGTCTGAGTGAAATTGGGCCGTCCGGGAACAGGCTGCATCGCCTCAAGATGTCGTTATCGGTATTCGTACGGTAGGGCGGGCCGGTAAAACTTCTCCGGTCGGCCGCTGCTCAACCACGCCGCCAGCGACGGCTCTGGTCTTCGGAACTTCGCGTCGGCGACGCGGCCGGGGCCCACGCGGCCGCCCTCCGAAGTATTACCGGCCCGCCCTACTTGGTTGACTTGGCCGACGAAATAAAAGCAATCCTGATGGCGAATTAGTATAAAACGCTCGCCCGGGACCGACAATCGTCGATCCCGGGCGGATTTTTTCACGTGACGCGTTCTGTCTTTGATGTAAATCAAGGACTCGTCGCCGCCGATCGTCTATTCTGTTTCCACAGGAACACTTTGATACTCGGAACTGAAATCCGCCTATTTACGGGAACTATTTTCCCGCACAGGAGAAGATCATGAAAACGACCGCGACTCTGCTATTGGCCGCTCTGCTGGCCCTGGCCGGCGTCGGGTCGGCTTCGGCCGCCGAACCCGCCTATCAGCCATCCGGGAAGATCGACGCCTCCGCCTTCCGCGGCGTGCCCTGGGGCGCCGACCTGAAGGGCAACCGGAATTTCCTGTTGGTCACCCCCAACGACATCGTCATGGAAAAGGCCCGCGACCTGGCCGGCGAACTGGGCCGTAAGGTGGCGGTGGATACCTTCCGGGTGCCGGCCAGCGGCGTCACGGTGTATTTCGCCTCCAACGAGGCCGCCGGCGAAGGCGTGATACCAAGTTGCAATCAAATTGCTTTGAATTTGATTGCAACTTGGTATGGCGGCGGTCTTCCGCCGCCCGCAAGTTTTTGAAAAACAGGCGGAGCCTGATTTTCAAAAACTTTGGCGTCCTGCATTCAATTCCCATTGAATGCAACTTGGTATGAAATGCGTCCTCATCATCGGCGAAGGCCGGAAAGAGGCCGACAGCCTCATCAAAGGGGTCACCAGTCTTTTGGGGCAACCTCGGGAGAACGGCGACAACACCTTGAAGGATTTCAGCTGGGAGGCCGGCCCGGGCGGCGGCTCCGCCGGATGGGCACGGTGAACCTGGGCGGCGAATTCCATTACAACTTCATCCTGGTGCCGGGCGGGAAATAAGTTCCTTGGCAAAATTGGCCTCGACGCGCCAGCCTCTCCGGCGCGCGCGGGCCAACGCGAAAGCCTCCTCCGAGTGATCGGGGGAGGCTTTCGGCGTTTCGGGGGCCGGTGGGCCGCCCGTGGAGGAATGAGGCGGCAGGGGAGGCCGGCGGCCGTTATTTACATATCCATGTCCATATGGGCGGCCGAACCGTCGTCGGCCTGGGGACGGCCCATGCCCGGGCCGCCGTGGCCCCGGCCGTCTTTATGCTTGCCGCGGCCCATCATTTTCATGCAGTCGCCGCGGTCGAAACCATGGCCGCGCCCGTCCCGGTCAAAACCCATCGGATGCATGCCCATCGGGCCGAACCCCTTGGCCCGGGCCTCGGCGGCGAAGCTTTCCCGTTCCGTTCTTAGTTGGCCCTTCAGCTTGACCATTTCCTCGATGATCGGCTTGACGTCGGCCAGCTTGGCTTCGGGGCGGGAGACCAGGAATTCATATTCCATCTTCTTGGCCCACAACTGGTCGCGGATCGGGCCGACTTTCTTCTGGTGGGCCTGCCAGAGCTCCATCCGGGCGGCTTGATTTTCGGGGCTCATCATTTGGCCCATTTTCGGCATCGCTTTGGGGGGCGTGGTGGTTTCAGCCGACTGGGCCCGCACGGCGGTGACGGCGAACATGGTGATCATGGCCAGGGCCAAAATGGGCAGCGTCTTTTTCATATTCATGGCAATCCTCCTGGGGATCAGGCCCGCTGGGGGCGGGTTGAGGGCCGGCTGATGACGGGGCCGGTGCCGTTGGTGTTTCAGGCCCTCGTCGAGAGCCTTGGTGCTCTTTGTGCAATACAAGGCTTGTGCCAAAGGCGGCTTCATTCGGCAACTATTTGATTTAGATTGTTAAAATAAAATGACTGGATGTCGGCCGTTTCTTTTTGCTTAAAATTTACCCCAACTTGCTGTATACTCTTTACTCATGAGGGAATTTATGGAACAACGTCAAACCCCCCCCTGGCCCAAGGTACCGCCCTGGACCATTCTGGTCGCGGTGCTGGGCGCCGTGGTCCTGGCCGGGATCATGTTCAGCCGCGACTATCGCCGGGAACAGGGCCACCTGAAGGAAATGTTTCTGCAGCGGGGCGAGGTGCTGATCCACTCCCTGGAGATGGTGGGGCGGATCCGCTTCGGCGAACAGTGGGAGGAGCCCCACCTGAAGGCCTTCTGGAACAATCTGGAGCCCGGGGACAACGTCCTGTTCCTGGCCCTGACCGATGAGGCCGGCCAGCCTCTGGCCCAGGTGGGCTCGCTGACGCCCGGGCCGGAGATCTTCAGCCAGCCGACTCCGCCGACCCCGACCGCCGGGCCGGGACCCATCGCCCCGAATTTTCGGCAGGAAACGATCGACGGCCGCCGGGTTTTTCTGGTCTATCGCCCGTTCTGGCCCATGCCCCGGCCGATGTTCAGCCACGATGGCGACCGGTCGCGCCATATCCCCCGGGAGCGGCCGCCGATGGGCCGGCGGCCGGAACGGCGGGAGTTCCGCTACCTCTGGGTGGGTTTCGACCTGACGCCTTTTGAAAAGCTCGGCCACCAGCGGACGCGCACCGCGGCCGTCTTCATAGGCCTGTTGTGCCTGGCCGGGCTGGCCGGGGTGCTGGCCCTGATCTGGGGGCACAATTCCCGCCTGGCCCGCCGCCTGTATCAGGATACCAACGCCCTGGCCGCCGAGCTCATCGGCCGCCTTCCCATCGGGGTCATCCTGAAAAACGAACGGGGGCGGGTCACCCTGATCAACCAGGCCACCCGGACCATCAGCGGCCTGGCGGAGAGCGATTTCCTGGGCCGCACCCTGGAGGAATTGACCTACGGCCGTTTCCCCACGGAAGAAACCCTGAGCGGCCGGGAGATGAACCTGGATTTCAAGGGCGGGCACAGCGTTCGGGTGGCCCTGACCAGCGGGCCGGTGGTCAGCGACGACGGGCATCCGCTGGGGCGGGTCATTTTGATGGAGGATCTGGGGGAACTGGGCCGCCTGGAGGCCGAACTGAGCAAGAGCGAGCGCCTGGCCGCCCTGGGCGGCCTGGCCGCCGGCCTGGCCCACGAGATCCGCAACCCCTTGGGGGCCATCCGGGGGCTGAGCCAGCATCTTCTGAACAAGGGGCCGGCCGATCCCCGCGACCGCGAAGCCCTGGAAGTCCTTTTGGCCAGCGTGGACCGGCTCAACGCCACCATCACCGACTTCCTGGATTACGCCCGCCCGACGGAAATCAAGGCCGACCGGCTGGACCTGGCCGAGCTGGTGCGGAAGCTGGCCACCCTGGCCGGGCACGACGCCCGGAGCCAGGCCGTGGAGATCAGCCTGGATCTCCCCGACGGCCCGGTCCCGATCGAAGGCGACGAGGCCCTGTTGTCCCAGGCTTTTTTAAATCTTTACCTAAACGCCATCGAATCCGCCGGGGACCGGGAGGAGGGCGGCGGCCGCCTGGCCGTGACCCTGACCACCTCCCGCCGGGGCGAAGCCCCGGCTTCGCCGGCCGCCGAAACCGGGCGGGCGGTCCTGACGTTCCATGACAACGGGCCCGGCTTTAACCCCGAACAACTGGCCCAGCCTTTCGTGCCTTATTTCACCACCAAGGCCGAGGGCACCGGCCTGGGGCTGGCCCTGGTGGAAAAGACCGTCCGGGCCCATGCCGGTGCCGACATCAGCCTGGCCACCCCGCCTTCCGGCGGCGGTCTGGTCACCGTTTCCTTCCCCTTGGCCAGAGAAAGCAAAACCGATGAGTCAAGCCCCCAAACCCCCGATTCTGATAGTTGACGACGACCCGGAACACCTGTTCATGCTCAAGACCGTGCTGGCCGACTGGGGCCACCCCACGCTGGTGGCCAAGAGCGGCCGGGAGGCCTTGGAGATGGGCCGGGTCCAGACCTTCGGCCTGATCCTCATGGACGTGCGGATGCGGGAGGTCGACGGCCTGTCGGCCCTGGAGGAATTCAAGCGCGACGGCCGCAACCGCGCCACCCCGGTCATCATCATGACCGCCTATTCCAAAGTGGAGGACGCGGTGCGGGCCCTGAAGGCCGGGGCTTATGACTACCTGACCAAGCCGCTGGACCTGGACCTGGTCCGCATCGCCCTCAAGCGGGCTCTGGAGCACCAGAACCTGAAGGAAGAGAAGGAGGCCGGCCTGTGGGGCTCGGCCGAGGAGCAGGGGCTGGTGGGCTCCAGCCCGGCCTTCCGCCAGGTGCTGGACCTGATCGACCTGGTGGCCGGGGCCGAGGCCACGGTGCTCATCACCGGCGAAAGCGGCGTGGGCAAGGAGGTGGTGGCCCGGGCCATCCAGCGCCGGAGCACTCGGGCCGACAAACCTTTCATCACCATCAACTGTGCCGCCCTGGCCGAAACGCTGCTCGAGGCCGAGCTCTTCGGTCATGAAAAGGGGGCTTTCACCGGAGCCGAACGCCGGCGGGAGGGCCGCCTGAAGGCCGCCGACGGGGGCACGCTGTTTCTCGATGAAATCGGCGAAACCAGCCCGGCCCTCCAGGCCAAGCTGCTGCGGGCCATCCAGGAGGGCGAGATCCAGCCCCTGGGCTCGGACGACACGGAAACGGTGGACGTGCGCTTTTTGGCCGCCACCAACCGGGACCTGGCCGCCCAGGTGGCCGCCGGCCGCTTTCGGGAGGACCTCTACTGGCGCCTCAACGTGGTCAACATTCACGTGCCGCCGCTCAGGGAGCGGGTGGAGGACCTGCCGGCCCTGGCCCACCACTTCACCCGGCGTTACGCCCTGAAAAACCACAAGGAGGTCAAGGGCCTCACCCCCGGCGCCCTGCGGCTCATCGCCCGCCACCACTGGCCCGGCAACATCCGCGAACTCCAGAACGCCATCGAGCGGGCGGTCATCATCATGCGCGGCGACTACCTGACCGAAAAGGACCTGCCGAACCTGGTCCCGGCCGGGGTCATCGGGGCCGCGGCCGCCGCCGAACTGCCCCTGAACCTCGACGACATGGAAAAGATCGCCGTGGAAAACGCCTTGCGCCACACCGGCGGCAACAAAAGTCAGGCCGCCCTGATTCTGGGGGTGACCCGCAAGACCCTGGCGGCCAAGCTGAAGAAGTACGGCCTGGAGTGATTCTGTTGCGGCCGCCGCCAGGGCTGAGCCCTGGACCCACCGGATGCAAATTACAATTCGATAGAATTGTAATAGCCTGAGATTGCCCGCCAGGGCAAAGATCGCATCCTCCCCGCACCCGCTTCGCTGGACGACGGTGGCCACAACGTTTGGGTGGCCGGGACCATCATTTCGTCATCCGGAGGCCCGTCGGCGACGCGGTCGGGGCCCACGCGGCCGTCCTCCGAAGCGTTACCGGCCCGTGCTCTCTGGCCGTTTCGGTGTTCGTGAGTGAATAGTATGTTTCTGTCGAGTGTTTCGCGAATGGAAGGGGAAGATGGATGAAAGGAGTCAGGAGGTAGAAACAAACGTTCGTTTGTTACTCTTCGAGCTGGCCGCGTTATAGTCCGCCTTCGTCTTCGCGGCCCAGGAACATGGTGATCCAGCGGTCGGTGCGCTCCTGGTCGAGGAGCTTGAGGCCGACGGCCCGCAGCCGCTCCAGGAGCCGGTCGCCCTCGCTGGGCAAAAGGCCCGAGACGATGACCCGGCGGCGATGGGCAAAGGCTCCGAGCTCCAGGAGCTCCTCCTGAAGGGCCAGATGGAGGTTGGCCAAAAGGATTTCCGCCGGGTGGGCGGCGAAGTCCTGGGCCGGGGCGCGGAAGAAGCGGACCTGGTCTTCGAGCCCGTTGAGGCGCAGGTTGTTCCGGGCCGCCTCCACGGCCAGGTGGCTGTAATCGACCCCCACCACCCGTTCCACCCCCCAGCGGGCGGCGGCCAGGGACAGGATGCCGGTGCCGGCGCCCAGATCCAGGGCCGAGGCCGGCGGACCGGAGCGGGGAGGGGGGGAGGCGGTCGAAACCTCGTCTCGGCCGCGGCGGCCCGGCCGGGATGAAGCCACGGCGGCGAAAGGCCCCTTCGGGACCTGGCAGGCCCGGGCCAGGAATTCCAGGCAGCACCGGGTGGTCGGGTGCCCGCCGAAACCGAAGGCCAGGCCGGGATCGATGACCAGGCGCGGGCCGGCGGCGACGGAGCCGTCATCCGGCCCGGCGATGGTCAGGCCGGCCACGGTGAAGGGGGCCGCCCCGGCGCCGTCCTGCCACTGGGCGTAGGTCAGGTGGTGGATGTGGCGCGGCTCCAGTTGGGGATGTTCCCGGAGGAACTCGTCCACTTCCGGGCCGGCCTCCCCGGTGAAAAAAAGGAAGGCGAAATCCGCCTCCCAGTGGAGCCCGGCCAGGGCGGGGCCGAGCCGCCCGAGGTTGTCCCCCTGGTCGAACAGGCCCAGGGCTTCTTGGTCCCGGGCGCGGATTTCATAGATGGTCAGGGGTTGTTCGGGTCGCATTTTTCCATCACCAGGCCGTTTACGTATTTTCGCTGGCGGGCCGTGAGGCGGCCCTCCTCCCGCAGTTTGGCGGCGCTGGCCGGGCCCAGGCCGGGGAGGGCGGCCAGATGCCTGGGGGCGGCCTCGGCCGGGTCGATTTTCCAGCCCAGGTTCAGCCGGGTCAGGGCGTTCACGGCCAGATCCCGGCCCGGCCCCAGGGCCTGGCCGCCGTCCGCCCGGTAGCGGGCGGACTCGAAGGTCAGGTCGGGCGGCCCGGGGTTTTCGGCGGCGGGTCCGGTCAGGCCAGCCAGGGCGGCCGAGAGCACCACCGCCGACATCAGGCCCCGCACTCCGGCCCGGCGCCGATGCTCGGCCGGGGGAGGCGTCGCCGGGGCCTCCGTCGATTTGTCCGGCTCACTCACGGGAGTCGTCCTCGGCCAGGATGCCTTCGGCGACCCGGGCCAGCCCGCCGAGGCCGGCCGGAAGCATGGCCGGGTAAAGGGCCCGCAGTTCCGGTGGGGCGTCGGCGGTGACGAAAGGGCGGCCGGCCCACTGCAACAGGTCGCGGTCGTTGTAGTCGTTGCCCAGAGCCACGGCCCGACCCGCCGAAAGGCCCAGGCGCGTGGCCAGGTCGGCCGCCGCCCGCCCCTTGGAGACGCCGGGCGGAAATATTTCCAGCCACAGGTGCCCGTCGCCGAAAGGCGAGGAGGCCTGGACCACCGACAGACCGGGAGCCAAATGGAGAAAGCCGGCCTGGACCTCATCGGCCCGTTCGGCCGGAACCATCAGCAGCACCTGGCTCAGGCGCTCGACCGGATGGTCGAGATAGGCCTGGCGCCAGGGCCGGGCCTGGACGGCGTAGATCTCCAGGCGGCGGGCGAAGCCTTTCGGCTCCCGCAGCGGCCGGTGATAATAGAAATGGTGGTTGTCCGGCGGCGCGTGGTAGGCGAAGAAGCCGAAGCCCAGGCTCAGGGCGGCCGTGAGGGCGGCCCGGGCCTGGTCGGGCTCGAAGACCCTGGCCGTCAACAGCGGCCCCGGACCCATGGCCCCCCAGGCGCACAGCCCGGCCCCCGAAGAGAAAATCAGGGCGTCGAACTCCAGCCCCGGTTCCCAGGCGGTGACGAAACTGAAAAGGCTGCGCCCGGTGGCCACCACCCGGAACCAGCCCCGGCGGCCCAGTTCCCTTAAGGCTTCCAGATCGGCCGGGAGCACGGGGGCGCCCCCTTCGGGCTTGATGGTGCCGTCGAAGTCGGTCAGCCAAAGCCCCGGGATTGTTTTATGTTTTAATTCCAAGAGCCGCTTTCCCCTCTCGGGCTGGTTTTAAGACCGACTTTATGATAGTATAACCCGTTACGTTTTCCAAGCCATTTGTGGGGCTCATCTCCGTCAGGAGCCCGGCTGCGATCCGTCAACGCCCCGAATGGGCGACCTTACCCTGACGGTGATATGATCGTTCTTGGGAAACGATTTTGAACCGTTGTTTTGATGGCCGAGACGATGACCCGGTCGCGGTGGACCAATGCCCTTCGGGGCCGGAGGACAGTGAATGATTTCCCGTTATCAGCGCCCGGTCATGGCCGATTTGTGGTCCCTGGAAAGCCAGTACGCCTCCTGGCTGGAGGTGGAACTGGCGGTCGCCGAAGCCCAGGCCGAACTGGGCCTGATCCCCGCCGATACCCCGGCCGCCGTCAGGGCCCGGGCGGTCATCGACGTGGACCGCATTGCGGCCATTGAAAGCGAGGTGCGCCACGACGTCATCGCCTTCGTCACCTCCGTCGAGGAACGGGTCGGGCCGCCGGCCCGCTACTTCCATTACGGTCTGACTTCCTCGGACGTTCTGGACACGGCCCTGGCCTTAAGGCTCCTGCGGGCCCTGGACATCATCCTGGGCGATCTCGACGACCTCCTCAAGGCCCTTGAGACCCGGGCCCTGGAGTTCAAGACCACCCTGATCATCGGCCGCAGCCACGGCATTCACGCCGAGCCCACCACCTTCGGCCTGAAGCTGGCCCTCTTTTACGACGAGTTCCGGCGGCACCGGACCCGGCTTCTGGCGGCCCGCCGCACCATGGCCGTCGGCCAGTGCTCCGGCCCGGTGGGCAATTTTTCCGCCCCCGGGCTGTCCCCGGAAGTGGAGACCCGGGCCCTGGCCCGGCTGGGCCTGTCGCCGGCCCCGGTCTCCAGCCAGATCATCCAGCGCGACCGCCACGGGGAATACTTCTGCGCCCTGGCCCTGTTGGCCTCGTCCATGGAAAAGCTGTCCGTGGAAATCCGCCATCTGGCCCGCACCGAAGTGGGGGAGGTGGAGGAGCCCTTCGGAAAATCCCAGAAGGGTTCCTCGGCCATGCCCCACAAAAAAAACCCCATCGGGGCCGAGAACATCAGCGGCCTGGCCCGGGTGATCCGGGCCAACGCCGTGGCGGCCATGGAAATCATTCCCCTGTGGCACGAGCGCGACATCAGCCACTCCTCCGT
>JAVBLB010000077.1:0-13148 GCA_031553735.1 Candidatus Adiutrix sp. | reverse complement strand
GCGCCCACTGGCGCTCCACGCCTTCAACGTTTCCTTCTCTTGGTCTGTGCATTGAACCTTTTGACCTGCGCGTGACATCGGCATCCTCCACAATGCCGCCATTCTATCATTTGTTAGCAATTTACGCAATTAGGCACTAGTCTCCTGACGCCGGCCCCCAAGGTGACTGGCATCATGGTTTCGCCGGAAAAAGACTTTCAGCGGACGATTTTCGAGCTGACCCGAGCCACGGCCGAGCTGTTGGGGCGGGATGATTGTCCGAATCTGGAGAAGATGGTTCTCAAAGTTTACACCGGCCCGGGCTATGCCCGGATGTCCCGGGTGGGCCTGGCGGCCATCAAACGCCTGGCCTTCCAGGAAGGCATCTTCCTGAACCCCGTCTACACCGGCAAGAGCCTGGCCGGGCTTTTGGACCTCTGCGACCAGGGCTATTTTCAGTCGGATGAAAACATCGTCTTCCTCCATTCCGGCGGAGCCCCGGCCCTGTTCGCGGTTCCGGCTGAAGCCGTCGACTGATAGTCGCTGTTTCCTCACACACCGCCCCGCCAGTCCCCTGGGCGGACCGGCCGCGGACGTTCAACCACCCGCCTGATCTTCAATGACGATGTTGGCCAAGCAGCGCCCCTTGACCCGTCTGGTCAAATCGCCGGCCAAGGCCAGGGCCTGGTTCATACCGGCCTGGTTGTAGGCGTTCATGGCCTGGCGGGCCAGTTCCGGATTGGTCTTCAGCAGTTCGGCGAAACAGCCTTCGACGATCGGCTGGGCGGTCAGAAAACCATCCTCCAGCCGCCGCATGGCCGGGATGACCATTTTGCGGGCCGCCTCATCGTAATGGCGGTAACAAACCTGGCCCAGCTCCTGAAAAATCCACCAGGGTACATCCGGCTCGAAACGCCCGTATTCGCCCCGGGCCAGATCGGCCAAAATTCCTTCACCGCCGATATAACAGGGGACGAACGAACTGAGGTGAGCGTTGGCCAGGGCCAGCCACATCAGTCCGCCTATTTCCGGTGGCAACTCCCGCCTGGCCTCGAAAACGAAACTGAGCACCGTGCCCGACTGGCCGATGCTGGTGCTGTAAGGCTTCCAGAAGGGGTTGCGATGAGGCCCGGCCTCCGGCTCCAGGGATAAATCGTAGCGGCTGCCCTCGGACGAATCGCGCAGGATGTCCATGAGGTCGCGGGCCGAAAGCCGGTGATTGGGCCGGCCGTAATACTCCTTGTCGGCCAGGTTTTGTTCCCGGCCGCTGACCAGCCTTTGGGCGTGCCAGCGGCGATAACTGTTGATGGGGCCGTCCTCGTTGCCGTAGACCACCTCGGTCGGCCCGTCAGACCCCAGGACCCGGGCGAAGTCGAACGGCCCGGACCCACCGTACCAGCCCTGTTCCCGGGCCCGGGCCACCAGGTCCGGCGAGCACATGACATTGGCGGTATCGTTGAAATCTATTTCCCCCAGGCCGAAACAGTTGGGCCGCCAGGAAACCTGGTCGTCCGGCACCCTTTGGGCGGCCCACAGTCCGCCGGGGGTGGCTTCCAGCCACCAGCCCTCATCCGGATCGGCTATGGCCATGACCACCGCCCCGTAAGCCTCGTCGACACATGAAAGGCCCAGCCCGTGGCGGGCGATCAGATCGCCGATCATCCGCACCGTGCCTCGGGCCGTGCGGCCGCGCTCCAGCACCAGCACGCTGAGGTCGTCGGCCTCCAGGGCCCCGCCGGATTTAAGGAACCGGAAGGCATAGACCCCGGTCATGGCCACCGAAACCTGATGCTCGTTGATGCCAAAAGCCCACGATTCCGGCAGGGCGCCGGTGGCATAGGCGCAGGTGGCGGTGTAATAAGCGGCCGACTCCGCTTCCTGGGGGATTTTCACCCCGCTGGCCAGAACGTGGGTGTCCCCGGGCCCGTGCTTGACCCTGGGCCGGTAGCGGACATGGCCGGGATAGCCGGGCCAGTCGTCGTTGGCCCCCAGAAGAACGTTGCCGCTGGCGGTGGTGCCGCGGCCGGCGATGATGGCGAAACACATTTCAAGCCTCCTTGATGAACCGGCGCCCGAAGAGCAGGCCGCAGAAATAGTAGCACACGGCGGTGACCAGCAGGCAGAAGAAGACCGCCCCCATGGTGTTGGCAATGGCCGGCAGGCGCAGGGCCAGGAAATACGAGCCCGCCCCGATCAGCCAGCAAACTATGCAATACCAGTTGATGCCGCAGGTATACCAATACGGTCCGTTGACCTTGGCCAGATATTCCGGCCGGTATTTGCGGCCGCGCAGCAGGTAGAAATCCACCACAATAATGGCGATGGACGGCGGGAAGACCACCCCGAGGTAGCCGAGGAAGACCTGGAACATATCCAGGAAACTGCCCAGGACCAAGGGGCTCAAGGCCACCAGGAGAGACAGGATGGCGACCAGGATCATCGAGGTGCGGGGTTTGAGGGCATCGCTGACGTTGGAGGCGGCGAAGCCGCTGGAATAGATGTTGATGAGGTTCACGGCAATGGTGGAAAAAACGATCAACACATGGGCCACCAGGCCCATGCCCAGGGATTCGCAGATGGTGGCCGGATCGGCGAAGTTGGGGTCGAAGGTGCCGGTTTTGACGGCCATGCCGATGACGCTGAGACTGCCGATGAGGCAGAACCAGAACATGCCCACCGTGGCCCCGATCAGGGGGGCGAGGGTGGCCGCCTGGCGGGAATTGGTGTAGCGGGTGTAGTCGGCCACGCAGATGACCCAGGATATGCCGAGGGCGGCAATGACGTCGATGGCCCCGCCGAAGGAGATGGCATAGCTTTCATCCGGCCGCCAGGCCATGATGTCGCTGAAGGAAAAGCTGCCGATGACCACCACGGCGATCCAGATACTGAGGGACATCAGGCCGATGGAGGCCACGTTTTCCGACACCCGGATGGCCCGCGAACCGCCGAAAATGGCGATGAAGCCGCTGATCATCATGATGATGACCGCCGACAGGGCCATGGAAAAGTTGCCCAGGGGAATGCCCAGGCCGGAGTTGAGCAGATAGACCAGGCTCCCGGCGGCGATGTAGGTGTTGACCCCGCTCCAGCCGAAAAAGGCCATGGTGTTGAACAGCGACGGCAGCTTGGCCCCGTGGACGCCGAAGGAAACCCGGGTCAGGGCGGTGGTGGAGGTGCCGATCATAAAGCCGATCAAGCCGACCAGGGCCAGGAACAGATAGCTGAGGGGGTTGCCGATCAGGGCGGCCCAGAAGGCGCCGGCCATGCCCAGGGCCCCGACCACGCAGCCGACATACCAGGAACTGGGATTGGCGTTGGCGCAAATCCAGGTGGCGGTCATGTTCATAAACTTGTAGTGCCGGTCTTCGGCCGGAACGGGAATCAGGCCGTCATAATCTTTGAATTCAGAACTCATGGAATCACGCCTTTCTAAAATACACGGCGACCGGAGGGTTTCGGGAGGGACCTGTCCCGGGGTCGCGAGCGGTTGAACCGGTTGGGGTTGATCAGTTATGAGCCGACAGGCAATCGGTCAGGCAGTCTTCCACAATCGCCTGAACCATGGGGACTTTGTAAGCGTTGGACGGCAGCGGCCGGCTGCCTTCGGCGGCCAGGAGCCCGGCCCGGGCGGCGGCCTCGGCGGTCAGGGGCGCGCCGAGCAGGGATTGTTCCGAAGCCTTGGCCCGAACCGGATTGTTGTAAACCCCGTTCAGGCAGATGCGGGCCTCGGCCACCAAGCCGTCGGCCAGCCGCAGCCAGGCGGCGCAGTTGACGATGGCGAAGTCGATGCTCCGCCGGAAAGCCAGTTTCCGGAAAGAGCTGCGGCAATCCAGTTTTTCGCCGGCCGCCGCGCTCTCCGGCAGGTCAATGGCCAGCACCATTTCGTCGGCCTCGAGAACGGTGGACTGCCGGCCCCGGTCGGCCGCGAAAAACTCGTCCAGAGGCACTGTTCTTTTGTTGGTCACGGCCGTGGCCTTCAGGGCGATCAGGGCCGGGGCCGTGTCGCCGGGGTTGACGGCCAGGCACTTGTTGACGGCCCCGAAGATGGAGTGGTAGCGGCTGTCGCCCGGCACGGCCAGGCACTTGGCCCCGCCTTTGCGCACGCAGGGAATAATGCCCCCCAGCTGGTGCGGGTAGCGATAATACCAGCAGCGGTTTTCCTGGCAGAGGTTGCCGCTGAGGGTGCCCATGTTGCGCAACAGGGGCGAGGCCGTGCGGGCGGCCGCCTGGGCCAGGGCCGGATAGCGGCTGATGATAAGGGGACTCTCGGCGAGGTCGGTCAGGGTGGTCAGGGCGCCGATGGAGATGCCGGCGGGCGAGGCGGTGAGGCCGGCCAAACCGGGGATGGCTTTCAAATCAATCACCGCCTCCGGCGCGGTCAGCCAGAGCCGGTCTTTGAGGCAGCCCAGGAGATCGGTGCCGCCGGCCATCAGGACCGCCCGGCCCTCGTATTCCCGGAGGCCCTGGACCGCCTGTTCCGGCGAGTGGACGGTGATATGGGTAAATGGTTTCATGAGCGCTTGACCTTTCCCAGCGCCGTCAGGATGACTTCCGGCGTAAAAGGGGTTCGCTTGAAACGAACCCCGAGGGCGTTGTACAGGGCGTTGGCGAAGGCGGCCAGGGAGGCGCAGGCCCCGCCTTCGCCGCAGGCCGTGGCCCCGAAGGGATGGGTCGGGTCCCCCGGTATTTCCACCACCTGGGGCTCGACTGTGGAGTCGAGGATGGTGGCGTGTTTGTAATCGATCAGGTTCGGCGTCAGCAGCCGGCCGCTGCGCGGGTCGGCCAGGCAGTCGTTGCCCAGGAGGGCGTTGTCGTAACCGTGCCGGGAGGTCGACAGCTGGCCTTCCACCACTTTAATGTTCAGGGCCCGGCCCACGTTCTGGGCCAGGGTGATGACCACCTTGCCCACCAGGCCGGTGGCCGTGTCCACTTCCAGGGAGACGAACTGGGCCCCCTTTTCCTTGGGGATGAAAAGCTGTTTGGGGTCGCCGTCCTTCAGGCAGTTGGGGTGAGGGGAGTCGTTGACGTAAAAGCCGATAATCTCGTGCCGGCCGCCATAGTGGCCGATGGGGCCGAAGATCTCCCGCACGGTTTTGCGGTTGGCCGGCTCGGCCTTTTCAAAAACATGGCCGTCGCCCATCTCCAAATTCTCGGGCAGCAGATTCATCAGGGGCGCGGCCAGGGCCAGCAGTTGGCGTTTGGCGTCCAGGGCGGCTTCATAGGTGGCCCAGCCCTGAATCCAGGTGCCGGAACTGTTGGCGGCCAGAGTGGAGAAGGGCGTCGAATCCGTGTCCCGGCAGACCAGGCCGACCTTGGCGTAAGGCAGGCCCAGGGCTTCGGCCACGATCTGGCACTGCACCGTGTGCTGGCCCTGGCCGGAATCGGCGATGGCACTGACCAGGGCGGCCGAGCCGTCCGGAAAAATCTTGACCATGGCTTCGGAAGAGTTGCCGGGGCCGGGCCGGCCGGCCCCCATGGCGAAGATGGCCACCCCCAGGCCGGAGCGGAAACGGCCGGTTTTTTCCGAAGGGTGCCGCCAGCGCTCCTTCCAGCCCACTTTTTCCGCGCCCACCTCCAGGCAGCGCCGGATGCCGCTTTGGGAAATATAACAGGAGATGTAATCCAGCGGGTCCCAGCCGTTGTCGACGTCGCCCGTGCGCATGCAGTTCAGGCGCCTGATCTCCAGCGGGTCCAGCCCCAGTTTCTCGGCCGCGATGTCCATGGTGGTTTCCACGGTGAAGGTGCCTTCCGGCGCGCCGTAACCCTGCCAGCCGACGCCGGTGAAGCGGTTGGTGCACACGCTGGCGATGCGGCCCCGATTGTGGCGGCAGTTGTGGGCGTAGAGGACCGCGCCGGTGGCCAGCATGGCGTTCTTGGCCGTATGGATGTCGCCCCCGGCCCCGATTTCCTGGGTGTGGTCCAGTTCCATGGTGGTCAGGGTGCCGTCTTTCTTAAAGCCCATTTTCACGTGGCTGAGGCTGCCCCGCGACCAGGCGCAGAGCATTTCCTCCTCCCGGGAATACAGGCAGCGCACCGGCCTTTTCAGCTTCAGGCAGGCCAGGCCGGCGATCTTCAGGTAGTGGGAGGGATTGTTGATGTCCATGACCACCGGAGTCTTGCCGCCGAAACTGGAGCCGGTGAACGGCGAAACGTAGTTGATCATGGCCGCGGGAATATCCAGGGCCTGGGCCAGCCGCATTTTTTCATCGTGCAGGCCCTGGGAATGAGTGTGAACCTGGAGCCGGGCGCCGTCGAAATCCATGGTGCAGCCGCGCGTTTCCATGGCCGGGCTTTTACAGAAGGCGTAATGGATGTCGCGCTGCTCGACGATGACCTCGGCCTCGGCGAAACCTTTTTCAACTTCGCCGAATTCGTTGACGGAGTGCGGGGTTTTGGTCCGGTGGAGCCCGGTCTCCGGGTCGCGGTCACCGAGGCGGGCGTGGTGGGGCCAGGGCCGTAAATTGGCTTCACCGTCAAAGACCTCCGGCGCATCCGGGCGCATGGCCAGACCCGGGTCCAGGACAAAGGGGCCGGTTTTATATTCGACCTTGATCAAATCCGCCGCCTCGGCCGCGATTTCCAGGGATTCGGCCACCACCGCCGCCACCAGGTCGCCGGCATAATATTTGACCGGCCGGAAAATGGTGGGATAATTTTCATGGGTCATCACCAGATGCACACCCCGGAGCTTTTCGGCTTCAACAACATCCAGGCCCGTGACCTCGGCTTTGGGGTGAGGGCAGCGGAGGATATAGGTGTGCAAAAGATTCGGAAAATTATAATCGGCGTAATATCTGGCCTCGCCGGTCACCCGGGGCCGCCCGTCTTTCTGGCGGACCGCCCGGCCCAGCGTGCCCTTGATTTTCAGGTCATGATCGGCCATGTTCGGCCTCCAGCATTCTTTGCCGGCCCTTGAGGATGGCTTGCAGAATATGCTCATAATTGCCGCAGATGCAGACGTTGCCGCCCATGGCTTGTTTGATGGATTCCACATCGGCCTCCAGGTGCCGCCGCAGATAACCCGCGGCGCTCATGATCATGCCCGGCGAGCAGAAGCCGCACTGGGCCCCGTATTCCTCCAGCCAGGCTTCCTGGAGCGGATGCAGCTCATCCCCCGAGGCCAGGCTTTCAATGGTTTCTATCTTTTTGCCGGTCTGCTCGATGGCCAGCCTCAGGCAGGACAACACCGGCCGGTCGTCGACCAGCACGGTGCAGGCCCCGCAGGCCCCCTGGCCGCAGGCTTCCTTGGCTCCGGTGAGGCCCAGCTTTTCCCTGAGGACATAAAGCAGGGTCCAGTGGGGCTCGATCAGCATCGTCCGGTCGTCGCCGTTGATGTGCAGGGTCACCGGCACGGGCGCGGCGGCCGGGGCGACCACGGGGCCGATCATGTTTTGGGGGGATCGGGTATGATCATTCATAATAAACACCAAAATTTTGAGGAACAATTCAAAGAGGCCAGGGTAGGGCCCGGCTTATTTTTTCCGGCCGGGAGCCGGGCGGACGGTGGTCCGGAATTCGCCCTTCAATTCTTCCACTGATTTTATGGCCTCGACATAGCCGCCGATATCGCGGTAAGTGGCCTCGGTCATGGTCAGTTCGATGGGCACCACCGCGGCCGGGGTCGGCACCCAGGCAAAGGCGTTGTCCGGCATGCCGGCGGTGTCGGCCTCCACCGTGATCCCGCCGCCGGGCATGACCCGGGCGGGCTCGCCGCAGACGGTGATTTTCACTTTTCCCTGGCGCAGGGCCCGGTTCAAATTCAGCGGCCCGGCCTGGGTGATGACGTTGCGCACCCCGCCGCCGAGGCCGGCCACCACCGAGACGTTGGTGCGGCAGTCTTCGCAGTTGGCCCGGATGAATTCGAGGACGTCCTGGATGGCGGCGGGAATCGGTTTTTCCACCGGATCCAGGTTTTCGTCCAGCTCGAAATAGGCCGCCCGCTCGGCGGTCGGTTCGGTCACCACCAGCCGCAGGCCGGGCCAGGCCAGATCGGGGTCGATGGCCTGAACCGCGTCCCGGCCGGCGGTGATGTTTGAGCCGCCCCAGCCCGGGCCGGGGGTGCCGAAATAGCGGCCCGGCGAACTGTATACGCCCGCCGGCCGGAGGCCCGAGGGCTTCATGCCGTAACGGACGCCGGCCACGGTGTGGGTCGAGAGGCAGGCGGTCACGTCGTAATCCACGGCAATGACCTCATCAACTAAACCAATCCATTTTTTGGCGAAACTTTCCACGATCATCGAGCCGCAGCCCACCCGCATTTTGCGGGCTTCCCGGCCGTCGACCACCGGGGGACAGCCTTCCCGCAGGGCCAACTCCCTGACGGCTTCGGTTTTCAGGATGACCTCTTTTTTGTTCAGGAGGTCAACCATGGTCCGGGCCACGGTGAAGCCGTCCCTGCCGGTCATCAGTTCCGCGCCGCCGATATAGATAATGCGGGAACCGTATTCGGCCGGGGTGATGTAGCCGACCACCCGGCCCTCCCGCCGCACCGGCGAGCCAGCCGGGCCGATTTCCTCGTCGGTGTCTATTTTCACCCGGACCCCGGCAAAGGACAGCACCGATTCCGTGGTGCAGGTTATCACCGGCACCCCTTCGACCTCGGCCCGGCCGACCACCCGGGAGGGCACGTCGGCCGAATAAAGGTTCGTGCCGGCCCCGAGCCCGAGAATCAGCGGCGCGGAAGGGAGACCCGTGGATTTTTCCAGAACCAGGCCGCTGGGGTCCACCAGGTGCAGCGGCGTTTTCCGCACCAGGGTCCCGCCCTGGTTTTCGTAGCGGAGGCAGGCCCCGGCCCGGCCTTCGGGCACCGAGCAATGGATCGGGCAGCAATTGCAGACCGCCGCCTCCGGAGCGGCGACCGCCGCTTCCACCGCTTCGCTTTTGCAGACCCGGAAACAAACGCCGCAGCCCACACAGCCCGCGCCAATGACCGCCTTTTGGTCGTCATTCAGATCTATAACGCCGGTCGGGCAGTTTTTAACGCAGAGGCCGCAGCCCACACATTTTTCCAAAATACGATAAATCCCGCTCATGTCTTCTGACCTACCTCCGTCTTGCCCGGGCCGGTCAGGGCCGGACATACTCCGGCCGCCGGGACGGGCCGGGGGTGTTTTTGCAGGCGGTCAGGGTTATCCGGCCGTCGACCATGATGCTGGCCACGCTGGGCATGTTGCCGGCCCGAAGGGTCCGGAAGACATCGTCGTCCGGATAGGCCGCGTCCAGGAACAGCAGGTCGGCCTGATGCCCTTCCTTGATCCGGCCGTGCTTCAGGCCATAGCAGTCGGCCACGTTGCCGGTGGCCAGGGCCATGATGGCGGCCGGATGGATTTGGGGGTTCATGTTGGCGATGGCGGCGATGCTGGTCCACAGGCCCATCGGCGAATACCCGGCCATGGACGGGGTGTTGGTGCCCAGCATGAGTTTGTTCAGCTTGCCTTGTTCAGCGGCCAGTTTGACGACGGCCAGGAGGACCCGGACATTGCCGTGGGTGATGAGGTCATAGTAATAATCGCCGTTGGCCAGCAGGTCTTCGACGTCTTCATCGGCCATGGGGGTCGGGGCGCCGTTGAGGTGGCAGATGACGTCGGGCTTGATGGCTTTCAGCTCCCGGGCGCCGTAGGAAGCGCAGTCCGGGCTGGAGGCCCCGCCGGAGTGGGCCGTGGCCACCATCCCGTGCTTTTTGGCCAGGGCCACCGTGGCCGCCGCCTCATCGAGGTCTTGCAGCCGGCTCATGCCCACTTCGCCCAGCACCTTGATCCCGGCCCGGGCCAGGTCCGCGATGTCGGCCTCGGTCAGGCCCGGCACCGGCAGCAGGGCCCCGCCATAGACCTTGATGCCTTTGGGCCGATAGTTGCGCCAGATTTCCCGGGCGGTCACGGCCAGGGCCTTGGCCCCTTCGACCGATTCGGGCAGCCCCGGGGTCCGGTAGGGGCCGGTGGAAATGACCGAGGTGATGCCGCCGGCCATATAATTTTCCGCCCAGTCCACGGCTTTGTAGGACGAGAGGTAATCGTTCAGCGGGGGGTGGGCGTGGGCGTCGATCAGGCCCGGGGCCAGGGTCAGGCCTTTGGCGTCAAGCACTTCGTCGGCCCGGTTTTCGTCGTTTTCCCGCGCCGGGCCCAGATAGCGGATGAGGCCGTCTTCCAGCCAGGCGGTTTCAGCCGCCCTCAGGGGCGAAGCCACGTCGCCGGTGATGATCGGACCGCAGTTTTTTATCAGAACTTCAGACATTGGCGGCCACCCCCTGGGCCTTCACGACCACCGGCCTTTTGGCCGGGGCGGTGTTCACGGTTTCATTCTGGGCCATCACCCGGCCGTCCAGCAAAACCAGACTGACCCCGGGGATGGTGCCTTCGGCCAGGGCCTCGTAAGCGTTGTTGGCCCGCGAGCCCGCCGGCGCGTCGCAGACCAACAGGTCGGCCCAATAGCCCTTTTTTATCCGGCCCGTTTCCAGGCCGTGCAGGGCGGCGGTGTTGCCGGTGGCGCAGGCCACGGCCGCTGCCGGCTCCACCCCGCCGCAGGCGGTCAGGAGACAGATCATCTCCCAGAGGCCGTGGGCGTAAATGCCGAAGCCGGACGGCGCATCGTTGCCGAGAATGATGCGGCGCATTTCGCCGCGCTCCCGGGCTTTGTCCAGAACGGCGATGGTGTTGGTGATGTTGGAATGCTGGGTGCGGCAGAACTCGATATGGGCGTCGGTCAGGCTGAAGAAGCGGTCGATGTCTTCGGCCGAAATATCGCCGTAGGTCACGTGGCAGATGACGTCCGGGTTCAGGCCCACCACCGTGTCGGGCTCCATGACCGTTGAGCCGAACAAATAGGAGGCCCCGCGATGGCACAGAAATTTGAAGCCGTGTTTCCGGCCCCATTCAATCATCGGCCCGGCCGATTCGACGCGGTTGGCCCCGCCCAGGCCGATTTCGCCGGAGTGTCCGGCCCCCAGGGCGGCCAGTTTGGCGAAATCCTCCTCCTTGGCGTCGGGCTGCATGATGTAGGCCCCGCCATAGACCTTCATGCCGGCCGGCCGGGCGTTGTTGAAAGTTTTGTAGGACAACACGGCCAGGGCCAGGCAGCCTTCGGCGTCCCTGGGTTTGCCGGGGATGTGGGTTTCCCCGGCCGAGATCAGCCCGGTCACCCCGGCCCGGACATAGTTGTCGATCCAGCCCAGGGTCGACTGCCGGGGCGACCAGTCGCCGATGACCGGGTGGCAGTGACTGTCGATCAGGCCGGGCATAAGCGCGGCCCCTTGGGCGTCAATGATTTTGGCCCCGGCCGGCGGGGTCAGGCCTCGGCCTATTTCGGCGATGCGCCCCTCTTGTATTATCAGGGAATCCGCCTGCAGGACCGGTTGATCAATATCACCGGAAAAAATCAGGCCGATGTTTTTCAATAGTGTTGAATCCATCTAGCAAATCCTTAGGAGTTGGCGGCCGCCGGCCAACGCCGGCCCGGCGGCCGGGTTTCATTTCTTTTACTGCCGTTCCTGCTTTTCCCGGTAATCCTTCAGGGACAGGCCGCCGATGCGGGGGTGCGGGCGGCCGCCGTCGGTCAGGGCGATGATGACCACCATTTCGTCGGACTTCGGCGCGTCGAAGAGGCCCACTTCCGGGATGGTGTCGTAGTGGCTGCGAATGGCCGCTTCATCCCGGAAGCCCAAGGGGATGTCGATCACGGCCCCGGGCGAACCGATTTTCTTATTGCCCGGAATCAGGGCCCGGCACTGCCCGCCAATGACTTCGCGCATGCTGTAGCCCAGTTTGGGGTGGAGGATGGCCCCGCCGTGTTCCAACTCGCCGTCATGCCCGACGAGACAAGCCTTGCCGTAGTTTTCCACCGGGCCGCCCAAGGCCTTCAGGCCGATTTCCGTCAGCCTGGTCCCCAGTTCGGCCCCGATCTCGAAAAGCGGGCTCAAGTCCTCCACGTACTGGCCGGCCAGGGGGTTTTTGATGACCGCGGCCACCGTGACCCGGCGGATGGGCTTGGCCACCTCGGCCAGGCCTTCGGCGTAAATATCCTCGATGTTGGTGACGATTTTTCTCATTTTCATTGCAAGAGACCTTTTCCAGAGCCGGCGGAATTCTTTCGAGTCCTCGGGTTCATGTTGGGTTATAAGGCTTATGGCCGGCATCAGCCCGAAATTGGCGGCCAGGCCGATAGTTCCGACCCCATATCCAGAGCGCCGTGGGCGACCGCCATCACCGGATCGTTGTATTCCGTAAAGCCGGGAAAATTTGTGACCAGTCGTGGTTTTAGCTGTTAACAACGGAGTCGGACGGAAACTATTATGGCAAGTTTGATGCCAGCTCAGAATCAATCAAGACAATAATCTGAAATATTTAGATCCTGTTAACACAATTTAAGCATATCAAAAATTAATGCGAAAGCGATGAAGGCGGCATACATTGTGTCGGTTTTATCGTATCGAGTAAAAGCTCTGCGAAACCGCTTGATACGCCGAAACAGTCGTTCGACCTGATTGCGTTGCTTGTATGCAACCTCATCGTATTTCCACGGCTCAACCCGGTTAGATTTTGGCGGCACAACAGGATTAAAATTGCATTCAAACGCTTTTTCTCTGGTGGCATCGCCTTCATAGGCTTTGTCCATCAGCACATCGCAATACTGTATGTGCAAAATATTTTTGATTCTTTCCAGCAGCACTCTGCCCTCTGGTCCATCTCCGGCATTGCCCGGGGTCAGCGAAAAAGCTACAGCCTGTTCAGCATTTGCGGCAACCATATGAATTTTACAGGTCCATCCTCCCTTGGATTTGCCGATACTTTGTGGGCCGTTTTTTTTAAAGCGCCTGTGCCATCTGGGTGCACTTTGGCGTGAGTGCTATCCAAGGAGATTGCCTCTATTCTTATTTGCAGAAAGCCTTCTTCCTGCAGGGCCTGGAATACGCGATCAATAACACCGGCCTTGGCCCAGCGGCTCATTCGAGTGTAAATCGTATGCCAATTGCCAAATTCCTTTGGAAGGCGGCGCCACTTGCAGCCATTCTCCAGAACGTACAACAAGGCATTGAGCACAGAAAGGTTGTCCAATCCAACGTTGCCACGGTGACGAGGAAAACAGTCTGCTATTTTTGCGTATTGATCTTCTGTTAGCTTCATGTCTTCTATTATAGAAGACCATTTGACTTTTTTCAATAATTTGCGTTAACAGAC
>JAVBLB010000059.1:0-4597 GCA_031553735.1 Candidatus Adiutrix sp. | reverse complement strand
CTTCATTCGCGTCCGCCAAGACAACCAGGTGAGGCGGGCCGGGAATACTTCGGAAGGCGGCCGCGTGGGCCCCGACCGCGTCGCCGACGTGAAGCCGCGATTACCACGAATCCCACTGGCGACGCGGTTGGGCAGCGGCCGCCCGCAGAAGTTTTACCGGCCCGCCTCACCGTACGGCCACCGACAATACCACCTTATTCTAATTCCCCATCACGATTGCCTTCATTCGCGTCCGCCAAGACAACCAGGTGAGGCGGGCCGGGAATACTTCGGAAGGCGGCCGCGTGGGCCCCGACCGCGTCGCCGACGTGACCTTTCTGATGCTAAGATCATCACTGGCGACGCGGTTGGGCAGCGGTCGCCTGGAGAAGTTTTACCGGCCCGCCTCACCGTACGGCCACGACAAAACAATAGAAGTTCTACTGCCCAGCCTCACCATGCGAACGCCAAATTTATCATTTTGATGATTCAACCACCTCCGGCCGCCGACCCGTGAGGATCGGCGCAAATCCAGCTAATGAAATACACATCTAGCTTTTTAGCTAACCACTTGAGATCGCAACATCATTGAGGCAAATTTATATGTCGCGGTCAAGCATAATGCAATATTTTAGCCAAAAATAAAACCACCAACAACCAACATAAATACTTACGACTTTCTCAAAAATATAAACCACTTCGCATTGCAATAAAAACTTCGTCGCCAGGCCTCGACATTGGCATGGTAATCGAGTATACTGGTTCAAGCACACCCTTGTGCTCCGGACCGGCGGCCCAGGCATCGCCGATCGGCCCGGTCCCGGGGGCGACCCGATCTCTCGCCCCCTTTCGCGCTTTCAGAACAAGGAGGATTATCATGGCTCATAAACGGCATTCCCAATCCAAACGTTCGCGGGCGGTCGCGCCCATCCTGGCCGGCCTGGCCTTCTCCGGCCTGGCCCTGCCCGGCGGGCTGTTGGCCCAGGCTCCCGTCAACCCTACCATCGACGGCACCGCCAACCCCGACTCGGTTTACAACCAGACCAATCCCAGCACCATCACCACCGGGTACGGCACCAACACCATCGCCACCGGCCCCAATAAGCTCGGCGACTACATTGCCAACAAATTCGCCAGCGGCACCTCGGTGATCGAAGCGATGGCGACTCACCTGATCGCCAACCCAACCCCCTATGACGGCACCGGCGCGACTGAAGGCGGCTTTGTCGGCTTCAAGGCGGCGGATACGGCGGGTCAGGCCGTCACCATTAAAAACATCAACTATGCGGCCGGCGGCAGCAACAGCACCGAAAACGCTTTTGTCGTGGCCCCGGGTCTCATCTTCGGCTCCATCGGGGGCCTTGGTGAAGACGCCGAAGCCCGGAGCGTGACCATCGACAGTATTTCTTTTTCCGCCGCCACCGCCACGGAAAACCCGGCCGCCGTCTTCGACTTCATGGCCGGGGTGCTGAGCGTCACCGGCGATGCGGAAGCCGACAGCATCACCATTTCCAACGTGAAGCACACGGCGGAGAGCAACAACACCACCACCTACGGCTCCAGCTTCGCCACGGGCATCATTGCCGGCGTGGGCACCTTGGGCAGTGGTAAGGACGCTTGGGCCAGCGGGGCGGTTTCCATCACCGGCGTGGAATTCTCGGCTACCACGAAAAAGGCCATTGATGGCTTCGGCAACGGCTACGGCGCTTTCAGCGGCGGCCTGGTCACCGGCGTCTCCGCGCTCAACGGTTATGCGGGAGCGTTGGGGCCGGTGACCATCGAAGCCAAGGCCACCAGCACGGTCGACAGCGGCACCGGCGTTTCGGCCGCGATTCTCTCGGCTTACGGGGTGCAGGCCCTTAATAAAGCCGGGATTGCCGGCGACATCTCCGTGAAGGCGATCACCTCGGCCTCCGGCGGCAACAGCGATACCCGGGTGAACTTTGGCCAGGCGGTGGGCATCACCGCCCGGGACCAAGTCTTTGTGGGGGGTCAGGGTATAAACATAAACGTGAAGCCGAAGATCAACGTCGAAGGCAGCACCTATGCTTTCGCCATCGCCTCCACGCCGAACCAGAGCGCCACCGGCCTGGAGACGAATATCCTCGTTCCAGGGGCGGTTTTGCGGGCCAAGGCCGATTCGTTGGTCAACAACTACAACCCTTTCAACAACCCAAGTCTCACCAACTGGGCCGCCAACATCGAAAACCTCCTGGGCACGACCGTGCCCTATATGCCCATGCCCGTGGCTGAAGCCGAATTTCTCGGCCTGACGACCACCAGCGGCAGCCCCGACACCGTCAATTTCCATTTTGACGGGCTGATGGACAACAATGAAAAGGCCCTGCGCATCTTCGGCGCGGAAGTGGTCAACATCGGCGACGGCCTTGACGTCACGCCCGAGTTGAAACTGTTCGGCGGCAGCTATTTCATCAACCAGAAAGCGTTCGACCACGATCTGGCTAACTATGGCGTCGTCCTTTCGCCCTCTACCCCTGGCCTCGCCACCGACGTCAACGTGCATGACGGCGCCACCCTGCACATCGCCGGGATGATCAAACACGATCTCACCCAGGCCGATGGCGCCCATCAGGATCTCTTTTCCACTAAAGCCGGTGGTGTAGCGGGCTTCCGGCTGGGCGATGACTACACCCTGAACCTGAACACCGAGGCGGGCAGCACCCTGAAGTTCTCTCAGTTGAAAGAAACCGACGGCCGTAAGGCGGCCTGGGACTCGGGTAACAACGCTGACGTCGCCACTTCCGAGGCCATGTTCCGTGTCACCCATGCCGTTGACTCGCTCTCAACCATCAATGCCATCGAGGCCGACCTGACCGTGGGCGAAATCATCAACGTGCAGGCCATGGCCCCAAGCACGGTTACCACGCCGGACAAGACCATCAAGGTGCTGGCCGTCGCCCATGACGGTAGCAACGATATTTCTCTGCGGGGCGACCACTCAGGCTCAAAGCTTTTCTACGATTACAATTACCGGATCGGCACCGGCGGAGGCGATGCCGATGGCCATGTCCTCTTCCTGGACATCGACCGCAACGACACGGCCCTGTCCTCGGTGACCCGTTACTTCGGGGCCTCGCCCAACGCCGACCGCCTGGCCAACGCCATGGCCGCCTACCGCATCACCGGCACCGACGGCACCGACGCCAGCCCCTATGCCTACAACAGCGAGTTCGACCGCTGGATCACCAGACTGGCCAACTTGGAAAACACCGAAACCGATGCCGCCTACTTCGCCGACCAGCTCAACCGGGCCCACGGCGAAATGCACGCCACCACCGTGCTGAGCCTGCAACAGTATTTCAAATCGTTCTTCAACCAGTTCCAGGTCCAGTCCCCGAACCTGCCCGAGAGTTGGACTCTCTACCCGGCCTATGGTGACGAATCCGCGCCCTCGGCCGGCGGCTACTACAACACCTGGACGGCCCGGGCCAGCGTCTTCGGCAACTGGGGCCGTCTGGATCAGGATGGTCGCTATTTCGGCGCCGACACCGACAGCGTGGCCGGCCTGATCTCGGTGGAAAACGCCATCAACGAGGAAGTGATCCTGGGCATCGGCTTCGGCGCCGGCACCTCGGAAGTCAAGTTCGACAAATACGGGGCCAAGAGCGAGAGCGACGACCTGGCCCTGGCCGTCTACGGGCAGTATCGCCCGGCCACCGCCAGCGACTTCTTCCTGTATGGCCGCCTGGGTTATGGCCAGTCCTCGGTCGATACCCGCCGGCGCACGCCGTTCAACGCCACGGCCAAAGCCAGCTATGACGTCGATTACTTCAACGCCGCGCTCACCGGCGGCTATGACTTCCGCTTCGACAACGGCATCATCCTGACCCCGTCGCTGACCCTGTCGTACCTCTCGACCAACCCGGACGACGCCACCGAAAAGGGCGGCGGCATCCACAACCTGCGCCTCAACAATCAGGACATGGACAGCTTCGAGGCCATCGCCAACCTGGAAGTGAAAAAGATCATCCCCACCTCCAGCGGCCACGTCAAGCTGCGGGCCAACGTCGGCGTGGCCCAGGAGTTCATGGACACCAACACCGCCCTGACCACCACCTTCGTCAGCGCCCCGACCTTCCCGCGCTGGCGCAACGAAAGCCCCGACATCGGCAACACCCGCTTCCTGGTGGGCGCCGGCGTGGAGGCCAAGGTCTCGGAAAACGCGGCCTTCGCTCTGGATTACCAAGGCAGCTTCCAGAGCAACTACGACAACCACGCCGCCCAGGCCACCTTCAAATACTCCTGGTAACCAGGGCATAGCCCTGGACCCACCGGATGCTGACGCATCCTCCCCGCACCCGCGTCGCTGGGCGGCCGCGGCCGCCACGTTTGGGGGGCCGGGACCATCGACCCGTTATAGGGAAAGGGAAAGCCGGCTTTGCCGGCTTTCCCTTTGTGCTTGACCGATTTTCCATCACGATTGCTTCCACTCGCGTCAGCCAAATCAACCAGGTGAGGCGGGCCGGTAATACTTCGGAGGACGGCCGCGTGGGCCCCGGCCGCGTCCGCTCGGAGGAGGGTCGTGTGCGGAGGGAGTTGTGGGGGGCGGGGTTGGGCAGCGGCCGCCCGCAGTCGTTTGACCGGCGCGCCTCTCGGT
>JAVBLB010000085.1:0-18852 GCA_031553735.1 Candidatus Adiutrix sp. | reverse complement strand
GGCCGCGTGGGCCCCGACCGCGTCGCCGACGTGAAGTCTCGAACTCCAAGGCGGTCACCGGCGGCGCGGTTGGGCAGCGGCCGCCCGGAGAAGTTTTTCCGGCCCGCGCACCCGTGCGATTACTGGCCAACAATCGGGCCGCTCATTGTTCCCGTTAGCCGCCGGCCCGCGCTTCCGCGCGATTGCCGACCGATGGACGCCAAGCCGAAACGAGTGCCTTGGCCTGCCAGCCTGATATTTTTACTGAAGGGAGAACACCGATGCCCTGGATCTGGGCGGCCCTGATGCCGCACCCCCCCATCATCGTCCCCGAAGTCGGCCGAGGCCGGGAGACAGAAGCCGCCGCCACCCTGGCCGGAGCCCGGACCCTGGTGGAGCGGCTCTCCGCCCTGCCCCGGCGCGGCCGGCCGGATGTCCTGGTGCTCCTGTCGCCGCATCAGCCCTATGCCAACGGAGCCCTGTTCCTCAACAGCGCCCCCGAAATCAAGGGCGGGCTGGAACGCTTCGGCGCTCCCGAAGTTCGGTTCAGCCTGCGAACCTCCCAGGCCTGGCCGGACCTGGTCCATCATCTGGAAGAGTCCGGTTTCCAACTGGCTTCGGGGGAAGTGGGCAACCTGACCCCGGACCACGGCGCCACCGTGCCGTTGTATTACCTGGCCCAGGCCTTCGAAGATATGCCCCCGGTCATCCTGGGCAGCCCCATCGGCCTGACCCCGGCCAAGGCGCTGGCCCTGGGCCGGGCCCTGGCCGACCTGGACACCGGCGAGCAGACCTGGGCCTTACTCGCCAGCGGCGACCTCTCCCACCGCCTGACCCGCGAGGCTCCGGCCGGCTTCAACCCGGAAGGCCGGCTCTTCGACGACGATGTGGTGGCCGCCCTGCGTTCCGGCGACGCCCAGTCCCTGATCGACCGCTGGCCGCCCCACCGTCTGGAGGCCGCCGGCGAATGCGGCTTCCGCTCCGTCCTGGTCCTCCTGGGTCTGGCCAACGGCCCCGTCGAAGTCCTCTCCTACGAAGGCCCCTTCGGCGTCGGCTACTCTCTCGCGCTCACCCAGGGCTGAGCCCTGGACCCACCAGGGCATAGCCCTGGACCCACCGGATGCTGACGCATCCTCCCCGCACCCGCTGCGCTGGGCTTCGGTGGCCGCAACGTTTGGGCGGCCGAGACCATCCGGGTCGTTTGCAGAGTGGAGCGGGCGCTGAAGCGCCCTTTAAAAGGCAGTTGCGAACGCTTAAAAAAAGCCGCCCGTATCGGCGCCACCCGCTATGTCACCCCAGGCCGCATCCAGCACAAACGGTGGCCGCAGCGCCACCTGTTTGAGCCGTTCAGGCGAGTTGTGGCGCTGCCTATGGGTCATCACGGCTCCACCACCGACTCCAAAAGGGGGTCCAGGGGGCGAAGCCCCCGGCGCGGGTGGGTCCAGGGCAGGGCCCGCGCAGGGCCCTCCCCTGGCGGGGCTTGGGGCGGAGCCCCATACTTTTAATGCCCGCCCCTTTGGGGCGCACAAACTTTCTTACAAAGGATTTCCACCATGACTTCTCATCCGTATCCAGCGCTGGCCCGGCTGGCGGTGGAAAAACATCTGGCCGGCTTCGAACTGACGGATTCTCTGGCCGCCGAAATCGCGGCCGACGCGGCCCTGTGGTCGCCCCGCCAGGCCTGTTTCGTTACCATCAAAAACGACGATGGGGCTTTGCGCGGCTGCATCGGCACCATCCTGCCGGTTCAAACCAGCCTGGCCCGGGAAATAATGGCCAACGCCATTTCGGCGGCCACCCGGGACCCCCGCTTCCCGCCCCTGTCGAAAGCCGAGCTGGCCGGGGTGTCGTTCTCGGTGGATGTGCTCAGCCCGCCGGAGAAGATCACCGGCCCGGACCAGTTGGATCCCGCCCGCTGGGGGGTCATCGTCAGCCGGGGCGGGCAGAGGGGACTGCTGCTGCCCGATCTCGAAGGGGTGGACACGGTGGAGCGGCAACTAAGCATCGCCGCGCAGAAAGCGGGTCTTCGGAGCCTGGAGGGAGTGAGCCTGGAGCGTTTCAGCGTGACCCGCTATCCGGAACAGGAGGAAACCTCATGACGGATCTCAGTCCCCGATGGTGGCAGGCGGAAGCCGCACCGAAAGATCATGACCAGGGCACCGTGTATCACTGCGGGCTGTGCTTTCACCAATGCCGGATTCCGGCGGGCGGGTGGGGCTACTGCGGCGCGCGGGGCGTGGATGAAAGCGGCTTCATTTCGCCCTGCCTGGGCCATTTCAGTTCCTGCGCGGTGGATCCCATCGAAAAGAAGCCGCTGTTCCACTGGCGGCCGGGCACCCGCATTTTTTCGCTGGGCAGCCTCGGCTGCACCATGCACTGCCCGTTCTGCCAGAACCACGGCATAGCCCGGCCCGACGAAAACAGCCGGCCGGAGATGATCTGGCTGTCGCCGGAAGACCTGCGCGCCAAGGTCGGGCGGATGGGGCTCTTGTCGGTGGCCTACACCTACAACGAGCCGATCCTGCAGGCGGAATACATCCTGGCGGCCGCGCCGGGGCTGAAGGAGCTGGGCATCGCCACCGTTCTGGTGACCAACGGGATGTTTTCACCTGAAGCCCTCGCCGACCTGATTCCGGTCATCGACGCGGCCAACGTGGACCTCAAGACCTTCAATCCCCTGATGTACGCCAAGCTGGGCGGCTCGCTGGAGGCGGTCAAAAGCACGGTGGCCCACCTCTGCAAGGCCGGCATTCACGTGGAACTGACCACCCTGGTGGTGCCCGGCATCAGCGACGACCCGGACGAATTCATCGCCCTGGCCGACTGGGTGGCCTCGGTCTCCCCCGACATTCCCCTACACATTTCCCGCTATTTCCCAGCCCACCAGTATACCGCGCCGCCCACCGATCTGGTCCTTCTGCGCCGCTTCCAGGAACTGGCCAAGGCCAGGCTGCGGCACGTCCACCTGGGCAACGTGAGCTGAAGCCAGACCAGTAATCAATCAAAAACATGGATCCCGACTTTCGCCGGGATCCATGTTTTTTTGCCTTCAAAACTCAGGCGGGGTTCTTGGGCGTGCCGGCCGGGGCGGCCGCCGGGCGCTGAGGCTCGGGGGCGCTCTTCGGGGCCGCCGGGCCCTGCGGCGGGGCCCCCGGAGCGGGCCGGCCGGGGCTCGGCGGCGGGCCGCCGGGACGCCGGGCGTTGGTGACGTTCTCCACCAGGTCGGAAACCTTGACCACCTGCCGCCCCTGGCCGATGACCTGAACGGCCTCCACCAACCGGGCCACCTGCCCTTCCAGACCGGCGCTCCGCCCGGAACCGTCCTGGCCGAAAGACCGGATCTCCTGGACCAACTGGGCCAACTGCCAGGCCAGCTTGTCGGTGGATTCGTCGCGCGTCTCTCCCAGCGCCTTGAGGTAGTGGGCCAGGTCGGCCAGTTGGGCCACCAGCCGGTCGCCGGTCTCGGCCTCCTCGCCGCCGAAAGTCTGGTCGCGGTTGAAGCGGCGCTTGATCTCGCCCCAGCGGGCGGCCTGTTCGGGCGTCAACCGGCCCCGGATTTCGGCCAGTTTCAGGAGGTTTTCCTCTGCGAAGCCGGTGAGCAACTGGGCCTCCCCGACATACATGTCCTCCAGCAGCCGGTCCAGTTCCCTTTCGTTCATCACCGCCGAAACCTGGCCGGCCAGCTTGTTCATGTTGCGGTAGCTGCCCTGGAGCTTGAAGGGCGGCTCGGTGCGGTATTTGTCGGACTGGGCGGCGCTGGCGATGTAATGCTGGTTGACCTTCATCACCGTCTCCCGCAGAATCAGAAGCCGGCTCAGAACGGCCGCGATCTCGGAACGCTCGGCCTCGCTGTACTCGTAGCTCAACTGGCCGGCCCCGGCCGGACGGCCCTGGGCCAGGTCGAGGAAATATTGCAGATCGGCCGGGTCGCGCTGGGCCAGGGGGGCCAGGGCCGGGTTGGAGGTCAGGCTGTTTTCGATGTAGCTCAGGGCGAAGGCTTCGGCCAGGCCGCCGACCACCTCGCCGAGATTGTAGACGTCGGCCCGGTTGGCCAGCATGTCGGGGATCTTGAAAACTTCGCCGGATTCGGTGTAGGGGTTGCCGGCCATGACCACGCAGAACTTCTTGCCGCGCAGGTCATAGGTCTTGGAGCGGCCGTTCCAGACGCCTTCGATGCGGCGGGTGGCGTCGCACAGGGAAATGAATTTCTGCAGAAACTCCGGGTTGGTGTGCTGGATGTCGTCGATGTAGAGCATGACGTTGTTGCCCATTTCCAAGGCCAGGTTCAGCTTCTGGAGCTCCTGCCGGGAGGTCCCGTCCGGGGCCTGCTCCGGATCCAGGGAAACGACGGAGTGGCCCAGGGAGGGACCGTTGATCTTCATGAAGATCAGCCCCAGGGTGTGGGCCACGTATTCCATCAGGGTGGTCTTGCCGTAGCCCGGCGGGGAGATGAGCATCAGAAGACCCATCAGGTCGCTGCGCCGGGCCTCGCCGGCCGCGCCCATCTGCTTGGCCAGGTTGTCGCCGACCACGGGCAGGTAGACCTGGTCGATGAGCCGGTTGCGGACGAAGGAAGTCAGCGGCCGGGGCTTGAATTCGTCCAGCCGCAGGCGGTCCCGCTCCCGGGCCAGGAAGGCCTGGCGGCGCTCCTGATAGCGGCGGTAGCCGGGCACCACCGAATTCTGGTGGTGGCGAAGTCGGGTGATGAAATCATCGAGATACAGTTCCAGCCGACCGTCCTGGATCCGGGGATGGGAACTCATCAGGCCACTCGCCGTCACCGCCAGGTCGACCTCGCTGAAACGCAGGGGCAGGAGCCCCGAGTTCTCCACCACGGCCAGGGCCGCCGCCTCGGGCACATAGGGGGCCAGACGCTGGAAATCCGGCTGGGCGGTCAGGGCCGCCAGCCAGTCGGCCATCATCCGCCAGCGCCAGGCCAGCCGTTCGCCGCGCTCGCGCTGGGCGTTGGCGTAACCGCTCCAGAGGTGCCGTTCCTCCAGCCGGCCGAGCAGTTCCCGGCACAGGGTCCGGGCGTAGGCGCTGCAGACGAACTCCTCCGGCTGGCCGGCCAGAGTCAGGCAGAGAAACTCAGCCGCCTGGCCGATTTCCTCCGGCCCGACTTCGAGAGGAGTGCCTTCCAGAAAGCCGGCCAGCCCTTTTTCCAGTTCCGCCCGCAGGCTGGTGAAGCCGTCCGGGTGGTTGTACAGCTGGGCCACGCCCTGGCTGGCCCGGGCGCTCTCCACCCAGGCCAGGGCCAACGGCTCGGAGCGGGCCCGCTGCCAGAAGAGCATGGCCAGGGCTCGGGCCGAGGGCGAAAAACGCAAGAGGCCCGCGCTTTCCAAAAGGGGCAGGATCTTTTGCAGGATCAGAAAGGCGTCGTGGTCGTGCAGCCCTTTTTCGAAACCCTCGCGATAGCGCGGCGCGGCGAAGGCCCGCACCAGCCCGGCCAGTTCCTCCGGCTGGGCCAGAAGGGGCCGCAGCGTTTCAAAAGACAGCCCCTCGCGGTTATGGTTGGCGGCCGCGAGGATTTGATAGGCCAGATATTCGGCCCGGCTGACGGCCGGAGATTCCGATTCGAGCCAGAGATTCCAGTATTCCGCGAATTCCGCCAGTTCCCCGTTCCGCACCGGCTCCTGAAAATCGGTGCCGGTGAGGGTCAGCCGCAACTGGTCCTCGCCGGGGAGCAAGGCCAGGTCCAGTTCCTGGGTGTTGACGGTGAAGCGGTGGCGGGGGCCGAGCCGGACCACGGCCCCGCCCTCTTCGAACAGCTCGGTTTTGTCCCGAAGGCCCCGCAGGGCCAGGTCGCGGGCGGCCTTGAAGCGGGCCTCCAGGTCGTCGGCCTTGACGCTGTCCTTGAGTTCGCGCAGTTGGTCGGCGATCTCCCGGATCTTGCGGACCATGGGGTCGGCGGCGAAGAAGGCGTTGATCTCATCGAGGCCGGTGAAGCGGGCCGCGCGCCGGGGCAGCGTTTCCAACAGGCGCCGGGCGCTGTCGGCCAGGCCCTGGGCCCGGCGCTGGCGGGTTTCCAAGAGGGCCTGTTTATGGGCCTCGAAGGTTTCCAGCAATTCGGCCCGCTTTTGCAAAAGGTCGTTTAAAAAATCCTCCCGCCCGCCGAACTGGCCCTCCATTTCCTCCAACTGCAACAACAGGCGGGCCAGTTCGTCGTCGCAGCGCTCCGGGTCGGCGGCCAGCGACAACGCCGCGGCGATGCTCTGGCCGAACAGGGCGAAGCGGGCCCCGAAACGTGCCGTCTCTTCGGCCCCGCCGATATCCCGGCGGCGAGCGGCCAGGCGGGCCCGGGCCTGGTTGACCCGGCCGAAAACCCCGGATATGTTTTCGATGATCCGGGTCTGGACCGTGGCGTCGTCGAAGGGGATGGCGGCCATCAGGGCCGAGAGCATGTCCAGGTCGGCGCCGATCTTGTCGAGCCCGGCGGCCGGCTCGACCAGGTCGGCGGCCTTGGCCGCCCGGCCGGCCTGTTCCTCCAGGGCGGCCAGGGCGGCCAGATAGGGGGCCAGGGCCTTGTCCCCGGCCAGGAAGGCGGCCGCGCCCCGGGCCACGGCCTCCTCGCGCTCCTTGAGTTCGGCCTCCAGTTCCTTCAGGCGGTCCAGATCCATGTAGCGCAGGCCGCCGAGGGTGACCAGCCGGCCCTGATGCAGCCGGACCCGTTCGAGGGCGTCGGCGAAGTCGCGGATGTTGTCCCAACTGTCCGGGATCAGGCCGACCAACAGGTCCCGCTGGGCGGTGGCCGCCTCGCGCAGGGCCTTGGCCGACTGGTTGCGGATGCTCTCCACCTTCTCGTATTCGTCGATGACCAGTTCGCCGGTGCGGGCCACCTCTTTGAGGGTCGAGGCCACCCCGAAGGTCTCCTCGTCCTTCATCCAGAAATAGGCGTCGAAGAGGCGACGGGTGTCCTGGCTCAGCTTGGCGTAAAGCGCCGAGGAAGTCCGGGGCGTTTCAATCTCCCGGACCACGTTGTAAAGGTCGGAGATGCCCCGCACCAGGTCGGCGTTGCCGACCCGGGCCAGGGGGGTGTTGCGGCTCTTGGTCCGGGCGGCGAACTCCTCGGTCTGGAAGGGCGTGCGCCAGATCTGCATGGGATGGACCCGGGTGGCCTCGGCGGCCTCGTCCTCGAAGATGATCATCCGGCCGTCTTCCAGGAGGGTGTAGCCGTTTCCCAGAATGGGTGTGGCCAGCTTGCGGTCGATGAGGTTGTAGTTGAAGAGGGCCAGGCGGCCGACCTCGGGATCGTAGAAGATGTAGAGCACGTCCTCGCCGTTGGGCGAGCGGCGCATCCGCCGGAAAAGCATGCCGGCCATGGGCAGGTCGAAGGTCTGACATTCGCCGTTCTGGAGATAGTAGCCGCCGGGGAAGATCAGGCCGTGGTCCTCCGGCAACCCGAGGCAGGCCTGGCCCAGGGCGTCGATGCGCCGGACGTCGTGGGTCAGGGTGTTGTAGACCAGGTAGCGCCAGGCGGTTTCCCGGTAGGGCAGAATTTTCAGCAGGATGAGACTGCCGACCCGGGCGTATTCGATCTGGCCGTCGTCTAAGGACTGGTTTTTGTCGAGCACTTCCTCGCGGTAGATGCCCAGGCCGTCCTCGGTGTTGTTTTCCATCTTGACGGTCAGGTCGCCGCCCACGGTCTCCACGAAGACGGTATCGAGGATGTTGATGTGGGGGTGGCGGCCGTTGACCGCGTTTTCGCGGCCGGTGCGGACCCATTCGAAATCATGGGCGGGAGGCAGTTTGATGTCCCGCTCGCCGCGATTGTCGATATAGGTTATGGTTCGGCAGTCGGGGGAGACGGCCCAGCGGAAGACCCGGACGTCGGAAATTTTCAGGCCGATCTTGAAGCTGGCCAGGAGCTTGCCGTCCCAGACGGAAAGCTGGAGCAGCTTGGTGTCTTTGTAATAGGTGTAGAGCTCGGTGAAATCGCGGATGAAGGCCGGGTCGTCGAGGAAAGTGCCGGCCAGTTCCACCGGCGCGGCCTCGTAGCCGTCTTCCTCCTCGACCAGGGTATAGAGGGAGAAGACGTCGTCGACCCGGGTTTCTTTTTTAAGGCCAAGAAAGACGTTGTAGCCGAACAGCAGGTAGCCGCCCACCTGGACGATGTCCCGGGCCAGACAGCTGTTTTCGGTGCGGATGCGGACCCGGCCGACAATGTCCAGTTCGCCGCGCCCGAATTCGGCCAGGCGCCGCTCGTTGAGCCGGCCCGCGGCCCCGCGCAGCTGCCCGCCCAGTTCCTCCAGGCGGCGGCGCAGAATCTCATAGGCCCCGCCCTCGGCCACCGCCGCTTCCACCACGGCCTGTTTTTCGTCCATGACTTCAGCCATCACCGCGCCCTCCCTCCGTCATCACCTTGATCGATCACGACTTCGTCAATCCAGAAGACCGCCGATAATGGACCCGATGGCTTCCAGGGCGCTGCCGGCCGCATCCGTCACGGTCCCGGCCGCGTCGGCCACCGCCCCCGCCGCCGCGCCCGCCGCGTCCAGCACGTTGCCGGCGGTTTCCGCGACCGCGCCGGCGGCGGAACCGACGGCGTCCACCGCCGCGCCGGCGGTTTCCGAAATCGCGTCTTTCGCCCGGCCGACTCCGTTGGCCACGGTCTTGGCCCCTTCGGTCACCAGGTCGAGCACCCCGTCCGGGCTGATATTGAGCACATCGAAGCCGGCATCGACAATGGTCTCCAGAAAGGAATTGGACGATTCCTCGACCGGCCGGGGCTGGGAAGCCTGGGCTTCCATCTGCGCCTTAAGCTGTTCCTGGAGTAACTGCTCTTTATCCATGGTTGAACCTCCTGAGAAGGCGGGATGTCCCGCCCCGGGAATTGGAATGCAACCGATTGTTAGTCAATACATTAAGTGGCGTCCGTACGGGGGCGCGGGCCGGTAAAACTTCTCCGGTTGGCCGCTGCCCAACCGCGCCGCCGGCGGCGGCCTCGGCATTCGATATTTCACGTCGGCGACGCGGTCGGGGCCCACGCGGCCGCCCTCCGAAGTAGTCCCGGCCCGCGCCCCCTGGCTTTCTGGCTGACGAAACGGAAGGGGGTGCAGAAAGCATCCACGCAATTGATATTGTGCCAGCCCCGTCGGCCGCAGGCCGGCGCTTGAAGCTTGAGAGCGTCAGCTCCCAAAAGCCCCGGCCAAGGGAACCCATCCCCTTGAGCCGCTCCGCAAACCCCCCCCCAGGGCGGGTTGGGGGAGGGGGCCCGGGGCCGGGAGTACCCAGGCGGGGGTTTGGGGGCGGCGCCCCCAATCTTCACGCGTCGGCGGGGGTGTCGGGGTCGGCGGTGCCGACGCGGCTGAGGACGGCTTCCATCAGGGTGTTGACGGCCGGGCTTTTGCCCAGGAGGCCGTTGATGGCCTTCCCCACGCGCAGGGATTTGGAGAAGGTGTTGAAGAATTCGCCGTCGCCGCCGACGATGTCGATATTGGTTTTGGCCAGGGCCGCGCCCAGGACGTCGGCCTGCTCCTTGGCGATGTCGCGGTTGGCGTCCATGGAGGCCAGGGCGGCTTCGAGGTGTTTTTCCAGTTGGATGCGGAACTCCTCGTGGGCCCGGGCCTCGTCGGTGAGGCTGTTGATGGCCGCGAATTTCTCGGCCAGGCCGTCGGCCTCGCCCTTCAGGCGTTCGCGGATGATGTCGGCCTCGGCCAGGCCATATTCCTTGGTGGTGCGGGCCTTGACCAGGCCGACCTGTTCGTCGCCGCGAGCCTGGGCCAGGAGTTTTCCTCCAGCACCTTGGCTTCGGCCAGGCCCTGGCGTTCGATGGACTGGGCCATCTGGGCGTCGCCACGGGCCTGGGCGGCCAGTTTTTCTTCCAAAATGCGGGCCTGGACCAGGCCTTCCTTTTCCTCGGCCTGGGCCGTAGCTTCCAGCACCCGGGCCTGGGCCAGCCCCTGCTCTTCCTGGCCGCGGGCCTGGGCCAGCATTTTTTCGGCGCTCACGCCGGCCTCGACCAGCCCCTCTTTTTCCAGGGCCTGGGCCTGGGCCTGGCGCACCCGGGCCTCGGCCAGGCCCAGGGCGGCGGCTTCGGCCTCGACGCCTTCGGCCAGGCGTTTTTTGGCGTCGGACTGGCGGGTGGCGGCGTCGAGTTCGGCCTGGGCCATGGTGCTGATCTCAGCGGCCTTGTGGAGCGAGCTCTCCTTGTCGGCTTCGGCGGCCTTGACCTGGAAGACCAGCTTTTCCTCGGCCTGGGCCTGGGCGTCGATGATGATGACCTGTTTGTTGCGCTCGGCCTCGGCCACCAGGCGCACTTCCTTGATGCGTTCCTCTTCGATGGCCACGGTCTTGTCCACGGCCACCCGCTCGCGGATGACGTTGGCGATGCTCTTGCGTTCCTCTTCCAGGGCCTTTTCCTTATCGATGCGGGTCAGTTCCACTTCCCGCTCGCGGGCCACCACTTCCAGTTCCCTGGCCCGGGTGACCCGTTCCATTTCGATCTGCACGGCCCGGGCCCGGTTCTGCTGGGCCACCTCGACTTCGCGCTGGCGGTTTTCCTCGCGCACCTGCACTTCCTGCTGGGTCTGGATGCGGGCGTTTTCGGCCGTGAGGCGCTCTTCCTCCTGCACCTTCAAGGTTTCGGCCTTCTCGCGGGCCCGGATGGTTTCGATCTCCCGCACCTGGCGGGCCTCGGCGTCGGCCTGCTGGCGTTCCAGGGCCAGGCTGGCCTCGCGGGTTTCCACGTTCTTTTTTTGGATGGCCAGTTCCTGGTCCCGCTCGATCTGGTTGGTGACCACGTTTTCCCGGGCCGTCTTCTCGGTGATCTTGCGGATGCCCTCGGCGTCGAAGATGTTGTTGGGGTCCAGCGAATTTTTGGGCGTCTGCTCGAGATAGTCGATGGCCACGTCCTCCAGGATGTAGCCGTTCAGATCCTGGCCGATGACCTCGCGGATGCGCTCGCGGAAACTCAGGCGTTCTTCGAAGAGTTCGGCCAGATCGAACTGCTTGCCGGCGGTCTTCAGGGCCTCCGAGAACTTGGCGTTAAAGAGGGTGCTGACGGCGGTGTGGTCCGAGGCCCGGTCGACCCCGATGCTCTTGGCCACCTTCAGCACGTCGTCGGCGGTTTCGTTGACCCGCAAAAAGAAGGCCACGACGATGTCGGCCCGCACGTTGTCCTTGCAGATCAGGCCGTCCTTGCCCCGGCGGTCTATTTCCAGGGTCAGGAGCGAAATCTTCATGAATTCTTTTTTGTGGATGACTGGCAGCACCAGGGCCCCGGTGAAGCTGACCCGGGGAGTTTTGCCGGTATCGTTGATGATGAGGGCCGTTCCCTGCGGCACCTTGACATAGAAGGACTTGAAGAGCCCGATCATCCCGACCACCACCACCATGGCCAGGCCCAGAGTGACCACAAATGGAATGAGACTGCTAAGCATGATACCCCCCTTGTTGCGTGAAATATTCGAACCGTCTCGATGAAGTTTATCACTGGCGGACCTTGGTCCACACCAAATCAGTGCGATATCGCTTTTATGAAGGCCCCGTAGGCGGACCCCGGTCGGTCGGCCGTCAAATCCAAACGATTTGAAAGCCGTCAAGCGGGCACCGGGAGGCGGCTCTCAACGCCCCCGGAATTCGTCTTCGCTGATGATGGTATACAGGTGACGCTCGGCGTCGAAATCCAGGATGACCGCTTTGTC
Organism: Candidatus Adiutrix sp.; assembly: GCA_031553735.1. Classification (GTDB taxonomy): domain Bacteria; phylum Desulfobacterota; class Desulfarculia; order Adiutricales; family Adiutricaceae; genus Adiutrix. The sequence continues at coordinate 7,231 of JAVBLB010000085.1, read as the reverse complement.
GCCGCGCTTGAAAACCGCCTCGGCGTTGGCCGGGCGCACGTCCAGCAGCAGGCTGGCCCCGCCGTCTTCGCAGACGGCCTCGCCGTAAGTCGGGGTGACCTTGGTGGAACGGATGACCACCACCCGGCCCCGCAGCGAAGCCCCGGTGACCTGTTCTTCTTTCTTGAACAGCGGCCGCAGAGGCCGGATGGCCAGCGAGGTGACCAGCGCCCCGACCGCCAGGGCCAGGAGAAACAACCCGGCCCCCAAGGCGTAACGCAGCGGCCCCGGGTTGAAGAGCACGCCCAGGCCCCAGTGGAAAGCGTAATAGGTGATGAACCAGCCCACCAGGAAGATGAGGGTCAGGATGAGGGTCAGGGGCACCCCGTAAAGCCCCAGGTGGAACATGAGCGTGGCCAGGACGCCCAGGCCGGAGGCCCCTGAGACGCCGGGCGCGTCCGGGGAGGCGTCGCCCAGGTCGCCGGCGTCGCCCACGTCGCCGATATCCCCGCCGACGTCACCGATGTCGCCGCCGATATCGGGGCCGCCGCCGACATCCATGTCCAAATCCAGGCTGTCGATGTCGATCAGGCCGAAGGCGGCCACCACCCAGTAGAGGGCGGCCATGATCAGGAGCCCGCTGAAAAGATTGACGGGAAAGGACAGGCAGGTCTCCAGAAATTCCATCATGGCTCACCTCTTTTCAGGCGGTCTCGACTTCTTCTATGCGCTCAACTTGAGATGCGGTCAATCCTTGATCGTGGTGCGCCCCGAAGGGGCGAACGATTTGAAGTATGGGGCTCCGCCCCAAGCCCCGCCAGGGGAGGGTGCTGCGCGCACCCTACCCTGGACCCACCCGCGCCGGGGGCTCCGCCCCCTGGACCCCCTTGGAGTCAAAGGTGAAGCCGCGATGACCCATAGGCAGCGCCACAACTCGCCTGAACGGCTCGAACAAGTGGCGCTGCGGCCACGGCCGCTGCGCGATGTGGCAGGGGCGGCTGGCACGAGCGGCGCTGATACGGGCGATCTTTTTGTGCCCCCGGCAATGTTCCTCAGGACGCTTCAGCGCCCACCGCCCCCCGTGGGCACCCCAAATGGTATCGAACGACCAAATGCGAGCCCCCTACAACCGCAAAGCCGTGCCTTTTAAGGGCGCTTCAGCGCCCGCCGCCCCCTGTGGACGACCCCGATGGTCTCGGCCGACCAGACGTTGCGGCCTCAGCCGCCCAGCGAAGCGGGTGCGGGGAGGATGCGCCAGCATCCGGTGGGTCCAGGGCTATGCCCTGGCCAAGGGTCAGCCCTGGCCTTGGGAGCGGAGGCGGGCTAGAACTGTTTCGGCGCTGACTTCTTCGACGATGATGCCGGCGGCCTTGAGTTTTTTCTCCAGATCGTCGGTGACCTGCTCGCGGTCCAGGGCCTGATAGGCCTCGATTTCGGCGGCCGTCCGCTCCTGACGGGCCTTGATGCGCTCCAACGATTCCAGGGCGGTCTGGAGCTTGGCGTCGGAGCCGCCCTGACGCCGGGCCACGGTCATCTGGGCTTTCTGAACGCTCTCGGTGGCCCGGACCGTGTCCACCTGCTGCTTGAGACGCTTGATGTTGTTTTCGGCCTGGGTGACGGTCTTGCGCAGGCCGGCCACGCTCTCGGCGACCTCGGCGGCCCGGTCGGCCTCGCGGTTGCGCTCCATCTCCAGATCGGCGATTTTTTCGGCCACTTCCAGGCCCAGGATCTCGTCGCCTTTATCCAGGGCCTTCAGGGCATAGCCCTCGTATTCGGTGATCTTGGTTTCGAGCCGCTTGACCGACTCCTCGGCGATCTTCTGGCGGGCCATCATGGAGGCCAGGGCCTCGCGGGATTTTTTCAGTTCCTCGTCGGCCTCGCGTATTTCCTGGTCCAGAATGCGGAGGGCCTGGCTTTCCACCAGCCCCTCGCCGAAATCATTGACCCCGCCGCGCACGGCGGTCAAAAGTTTACTCCAGACGTTCATGATCAGTCCTCCCGGCCCCGGGTGGGGCGACGGGCCGCCGAAACGATGCTCCGACCGAATTTCGGCGGCCGATGATGAAGGGCGCCCGCCGCCGGCCGCTTCCGCGGCCGGCGTCTGATTACAAAAATTAGATGCCTAATTTTTGCAATAATAATGATTAGACGGCGGCGGGCGGGACGGGGGCCTCATCGCCGCCGTCCTTCAGAAAGTCCTCATAGGCCTCGGTGGCCCGGATGACGTTGTCGGCCAGGGTTTCGATTTCAAACAGGACGTTGGCCAGGATGGAGGTCGCGCTCAGGGAGCCGAACATGATGTAGTTCTCCCCGCCGTCGGGCCCCCGGTCCAGCCCCACGGTGGACAGGGAAAAGTATTTGTGGGTGCGGAGCACTTCGCGGTTGAAGGACTCCGGGTCGCGGACCAGTTCCACCGGCCACAACAGGGCCTCCACCAGGATGTGCTGGCGGGAGACGGTCAGAAACAGGGGCAGGTCGCCGTATTCGCGCATGACGATGTGCAGGCACGGCTCGGCCGCGTTGAGCATTTCCAGGCCGGCCCGGCCGTCGACGAAGAGGTCGGCGGCGGCCAGGGCTTCATAGAGGTCCGGGGTGGTCCAGAGCTGGGCTGATTTCATGGAATCGACCTCCCTTGGTGTCGGGGGCGCGGCCGGGCCGGCCCGGCGGGCCGACGGCTGGCGGAGTTCGCGCTCCAGGTAGTTGAGTTCGGCCGCCCGTTCGGGCAGGATCCATATTTCTTTTTTCACCAGGCCCTGGTCGCGCAGCCGCTGCCGGTAGAGGCGCTGGTAGTGGGCGGATTTTTTTTGAATCATGGTCCGGGGCGTCGCTCCTTGATGTTGGGTTCAATATATCACATCTAATTTCACATGTAAACATTTTTAATCGACCCTATAAAAATATCAAAACAAATAAATTCAGTATTTTATTTAAATAAATAATCGGCTAATCATTATCACATGTAAAACTTCGCGATAGTTGTTGAGCCCTCCCCCGTCCTCGCCCTTGACTCCGCCCCGCCTTTCCGGCCCGCATACCCGGGCGACCCAAGATGTGGCGGCTATCACGGACAGAGCCCCAATATGATATAAAATAATACCCTATTGGTTCTTTTTGGTATATAATTATGCCGCCAGACCTGCTTTCGGAACGCCGCGCGCCGCAACCACTCCGTCGGCGGCGGACAGGGCGCCCGCCCCACCGCCGGTGGGCGGTCATCGGTTGCCATGTATCAGATATTGTGGTATTATAATTAAGATATAGTTATAAGCCCCATCCGGACCGGCGGCGACCCGGCCGCATTTCGGCCGTCATGAGCGGGCCTGGAATACCAATCGGCATGAATCCCTTTCGGCGTCGGTCCGTCGCGCCGGCGCCAGCCGCAATTCAATCCATGGAGTTCAAAGCGAATCCATAATGGCCTCCGGTTTCTCGATCATCCTCAAGCCCATCGCCCTGCTCGGTTCGCTGACCATGGACGGGCTGTACCACCTGGGCAACTACAGCCTGCTGCTGTCGCGGGCGCTGGCGGCGGCGGTGGTTCCCCCCTGGCGCGTGCGGGGCATTCTGCGGCAGATGGAGGTGGTGGGGGCCGATTCGATCTTTGTGGTCATTCTGACCGGGCTTTTCACCGGGGGCGTCTTCACGCTCCAGGTGATCTACGGCTTCCGGATGTTCCAGGCCGAAAGCCTGGTGGGCCCCACCGTGGCCCTGGGCATGTGCCGGGAACTGGGGCCGGTTCTGACCGCCCTGATGGTCACCGGCCGGGTGGGCAGCGCCATGGCCGCCGAACTGGGGGCCATGCGGGTCACCGAGCAGATCGACGCCCTGACGGTCATGGCCGCCGACCCGGTCAAATATCTCGTCAGCCCCCGCCTGGTGGCCGGCTTCATCATGCTGCCCCTTTTGGCCGCGGTGGCCGATTTCACCGGCATTCTGGGCGGCTACATGGTGGCCGTGGCCAAGGGGGTCGATGCCGGCCAGTTCATCGCCCGCATCCAGGAACACGTGGTCGTGGCCGATGTGATCAACGGCCTGATCAAAAGCGCCGTTTTCGGAGTCATCCTGTCCTCGGTGGGCTGCTACAAGGGTTTTTACACCCGGGGCGGGGCCGAGGGGGTCGGCCGGTCCACCACCAGCGCGGTGGTCATCAGTTACGTGGCCATTTTGGTCAGCGATTTCCTGATGACCGCGATCATGTTCTGAGCGGCCCCCATGAGCGCGCCCACGGTCACGGTGAAGAATCTCCACAAGACCTTCGGCCGGGCCCCGGTGCTGGCGGGAGTGGACCTGGTGCTCCAGCCGTCGCGGATCAACTTCATCATCGGCCAGAGCGGCGGGGGCAAGAGCGTTCTGCTGAAGCACCTGGTGGGGCTTCTGGATCCGGACCAGGGGGAGATCTGGTACGATCAACAGCAGATGGCCGGACGCGGCCGCCGGGAGTGGAGCCGGCTGCGGCTGCGGATGGCCCTGTTGTTTCAGGACGGCGCCCTGTTCGATTCCATGAGCGTGGGCGAGAACGTGGCCTTTCCCCTGTGGGTCCACCGCCGGGCCGGAGTCACCGAGGCGGCCCGGAAGGCCCGGGAGCGGCTGCGGGAACTGGATCTGGAATCGGCCTTCGACCACCGGCCTAGCGATCTTTCGGCCGGGGAGAAAAAACGGGTGGCCCTGGCCCGGGCCCTGATCATGGAGCCGGAGATCCTGTTTTTCGACGAGCCCACCACCGGGCTTGACCCCCTTTTGAGCGGCCAGGTGGATGAATTGATCCAACTGACCCTCAGGCGGACCGGGGCCACCCTGGTGGTGGTCAGCCACGACATCCCGGCCACGCTGCACCTGGCCGACCACGTGGTCATGATCTATGACGGGCGGATCATCTTAAGCGGCCCGCCCGATGAGTTCCGCCGGAGCCCGGATCCGGTGGTGCGCCAGTTTCTGGCCGGCGAGGCCGAAGGCCCCATGGGCTTTTTGGATTGAGCGGCCCGGCCCCGGAGAAACATTGAATGGTGATGCACTATGTATAAGTCCTCAACGGAAATCAAGGTCGGTCTCTTCGTCCTGGCGGCGCTGGGCATGTTCGTCTGGATGGTGGTCCGCCTCGGCGGCTTCCACTGGGGCCAGCCCGACACCTACAACATCTCCACCGTCTTCCCCTCGGCCGTGGGCCTCAAGCCGAACACGGGCGTGGAGGTGGCCGGCATCCAGGTGGGCAAGGTCGCCCGGATCGACCTGTATGACAACAACCAGGCCCGGGTGACCATGGCCATCCAGGAGGGCATCCTCCTGCCGATGGATACCGCGGCCTTCATCAAGTCCTCGGGCATCCTGGGGGACAAATACGTGGAACTGGTGCCGGGCGCCAGCGCCGACAAGATGCAGCCGGGCGACCAGATCGCCACGGCCAGGGCCGCCTCCGACGTTTCCGACGTCATGCAGCAGCTCGGCGACATCGCCTCCGACCTCAAGAAGATCACCGGCCCCCTGGCCGAGGGCAACACCGGCGGGGACCTCAAGGAAATGGTCGGCAACCTCAAGGAGATGTCCGAGCGGCTCAACGGCCTGGTCAGCACCAACGAGGCGGGCCTGTCGGAAACCCTCAAGTCGCTCCACGCCTCCATGACCAATCTTCAGGAGATCACCGACAAGATCAACTCCGGCCAGGGCTCCCTGGGCATGCTGGTCAACAGCGATTCCACCGTCCGGGAGCTCAACGAATCGCTGGCCTCCATCCGACACATCACCGCCAAGATCGAAGCCGGCGAGGGCACCCTCGGCCGCCTGGTCAACGACGACGCCACGATCGACAAAATCGACCAGGCGCTCACCAACGTCAACCAGTATCTTGAAAAAGAAGAGAAATTCAAGGTCTTCGTGGAATACCGGGCCGACTACCTCACCCGCCACGACTTCCTGAAGAGCACGGTCAACCTCCGCCTCCAGCCGGCCCCGGACCGCTACTACCTCCTGGGCGTCACCGGCGACTATTTCGGCAAATACAAACGTACCGATTACCACTCCGTCGACGGCAGCGGCCACGAGGAAGACTACATGCGCGAGGAATGGCAGCGCAACAAGCTGAAATTCAACGCCCAGATCGCCCGGCGCTTTTATGACGTGGTGCTGCGCGGCGGCCTGATCGAATCCGGCGCCGGCCTGGGCGTGGATTACTACCTTGACGAAGACAATTTGCGCCTTACCTTTGAAGTGTTCAGCGGCGACTTCGACCACAACCCGCACCTCAGGGCCGAAGCCAGCTACAACCTGTGGAAGATATTCTATCTCTCGGTCGGTTACGACGATTTCATCAGCGATCAGCACCGGGCTTCGCCCTATTTCGGCATCGGCATCCAGTTCAACGACGACGACCTGAAATATCTGCTGAGCGGGGCCGGGTCCATTTTCTGATCCGCCGCCGGGATGAAGAATTCGCGGTTTGCGGTATTAAATATTGGCCGAACGAGACCGGCGTGCTACAATACCCACAGTTCGGCCCCCAAAGCGGGCGGCCGCCGCGGCGCCCTGACGAGGCAATGCCCGGCGAATTTAAAAATCTCGGGGATTATTTGGTCATCGATTGAAAGAAACCATGACTGCTGCCAAATCAGACATATCCATCGCCGCGGCTCCGCCCTCCTCGGAGAAGCCGCAGAAAATAATGGTCGTGGACGACGAGATCCTCAACCGCAAACTGATCGAGGCCATGCTCAAGCCCCAGGGCTACGAGGTCATGGTCGCCGTGGACGGGGAGGACTGCCTGGCCAAGGTGGAACAGGACCCGCCCGACCTGATTCTTATGGACATCATGATGCCCAACCTCAACGGCTTCGAGGTGGTCACCCGCTTGAAGGCCAAGGAGGGGCTGGACCGCATCCCCATCGTCATGGTCACGGCCCTTCAGGACGTCGGCGATCGGGTCAAGGCCCTGGAAGTGGGGGCCGACGACTTCCTGACCAAGCCGGTGGACCGCATGGAACTGCGGGCCCGGGTGCGGTCGCTGTTGAAAGTCAAGGCCTACAACGACCACATGGTCAATTACCGCCAGGAGCTGGAGCGGGAGGTGGCCAAGCAGACCCTGACCATCGCCGAGGCCCACTCCAAGCTGCGCGACGCCTCCCTGGAAACCATCTTCCGCCTGGCCCGGGCCGCCGAATACAAAGACGAGGACACCGGCAACCACATCATCAGCATGAGCCGCATCTCGGCCTTCCTGGCCGAGCGCCTGGGCTTCAACCCGACGGTGGTGGAGCGCATCCTC
>JAVBLB010000169.1:0-7683 GCA_031553735.1 Candidatus Adiutrix sp. | reverse complement strand
AGGAGCCGGGAGAACGAAGAAATCGGCCCGCTTGGTATTCGAAGCGATAGTTTACGTGCTGCGTACGGGTTGCCAGTGGAAGGCATTGCCGAAGGGGCCCTTCGGGAGCTCCAGTTCCGTTCACCAGTACTTCCTGGACTGGGAAGAAGCTGGTTTCTTCACAGAACTATGGCGAGCGGGCCTTGCGGAATATGATGAGATGGAAGGTATAGCCTGGCGCTGACAAAGCATCGACGGCTCAATGATGAAAGCGCCTCTGGCTCAGGAAGCGGTGGGTCCGAACCCGACCGATCGGGGAAAAAAAATGGAAGCAAGCGCCACCTGTTGGTGGACGGGCGTGGGGTCCCGCTCTCCATCGTCGTCACCGGAGCCAACCGGCATGACGTCACGCAAACCGAAGCTGTGCTGGAGGCGGTGATGGTGACCCGTGAGAGCCCGGCACAAAGGCGCTCAAAACACCTCTGTGCCGGACGCCGGGTATACCGGTCAGGCCGCGAAAGAGGCCATGGTCAGGCCTGGGTATATCCCTCACGTCAGGGGACGGGGAGAAGAGGCCAAAAGCTTGAAAGCCAATTCTGCCAAAAAGGCCCGGCGTTGGATTGTCGAGGTCGCTCACAGCTGGTTCAACAGGTTTCGAAAACTGCTGGTTCGCTATGAAAAGCTGGAGCGGTCTTTCATGGCGCTGAATCACTTGGCGGCCGCAATTATTGCTTTCCGTAAAATCAAAGGCTCAATCAATATTCTTTACGGATAGATTCTTAAAGACAATTCAAAACTCCGGCCACCGCTCAAGGGGGAATCAACCGGGGCGGCCCACATAAAGGCAGACGGCAGCAACAAGCCGGCATCTATACCCAGCATAACTGTTTTAAGGAACCAATCCGTTTCATCGCGCATGCTCCTTATGGCAGAGTTACAATATAAAATTTTTATATGTTAGAAAGAGAGATACATCATAACAGATGAACGGCAGTCAAGCTCCAGCCAGGGGAGAGGGTAATCCCGATGGCTGGCCGTTTTTGGGTAAGCGAATTCAACCCATGAGCCGAATAGCGGCTCATAGAGCTTCATCCTCTATTACAGAGCGAAAACAGTGTGTCACGGCAGTCAGGATTTTTTTCGGCGGGAAGGAATACGTATGCAGGACCACCCGGCAGGCGATGATGCGATCCGGCCGGGGTGCAGCCGCGGCGGTGTTTTGCCCCTCCGGGGCTCAGAAACGGCCTGTGGCGTTGAGATAGAAGGCGTCGCCCTTGAGGCGGTTCTTGACCCCGAACTCCGGGGCCCAGTTGAGGTTGATGGTGACCCCGTGGGTGCCGGAGCCGCTGTACTTGATCATCGGGCCGATGGCGAAGGAGCGGCCGCGAAAGCCGTCCAACCGGTCGGCCAGTTCGCCCTTGTCGTCGGCGATCTGATAAAGCACCGACCCGAAGGCCCCGATGCCAAACCCGTTGTCGAAGGTGCCCAGCATGGTGGCATCGAGATGGGCCATAGCCCCGCTGCGGTAGTCGGTGTCCTTGTTGATGGTGTTGATGTCGACGCCGCCGACGATGGAGAAGTCGACGTGCTCTTTGGGGTTGACGTAGGCGTAGGCCACTGAGGGCGTAAACGTCCAGTAATTCAGGCCGATGTTGGCCAGGTCGCCGACCCGGTAACGCCCGGTCGGCACGTAAATGGACACGTTGGCCGCCAAAAGATGCGGCCCGCTGTTCCAGCCGACGGCCGGCGTGATCATGATGTCACCCAGGCCGTCACAGTGGTCGGTGACCGTGCGGGACCCGGCGCTGGCCTTGACGCGCAGACTCTGAATCGGCAGGGTGAAGCCCAGCGCCGCCTTAAAATTCGAGTCAGCGGGCCAGTTCGCCACCCAAAGACCGGTGAAGGACTGATTGAAGAAACTCGTCTCCAGGCCGGCATGCAAAGTCCGCCCGAAGGGGGCCTGGAGGTTCTTGCCGGCCGAAGCCTTGTAATAAAAACTGGAGCTCTGCCAATAAAAACCGGGTACCGGCGGTATTATTTCACTGGCCGGGCCGGCGAACACGCCGGGAATATAGCGCCCGAAGGCCGACTCGGTGGCCCGGGCCGCCGGAACGCACCACAAACAAAGCGCCGCCGCCACGGCGATGATGGTCAAACCCCGCATACCACTCCCCTTTTTCACGATCGATGACGACTCGCCCTGTCCGCCCTGAAACATGGTTTTCAAAGTCTGCAACGAAATCCGCATTCCCCGCGAAAGCCGGGAGCTCAGCTGTAATGAAAACCACCGTTACTTTCGCGTTCCATCCAGTTTTATGTCCCATCCAGGCTTTGTATTATATGATCAAACAGCAATATTTGTCAATCAAAGGCCGAGCGGTGGGCATGCCCCGATTTTTACTGAACCGGAACCGGCGCTTCCGGGGCCGGCGGCGGACTTTTCGGGCCGGATTCCGGTTGCGGCGGCCGATCCGTCCCGTCGGCGGCCGGAGGCTCCGGCGCGTCCATCCCGAAACGCGGCCCGTCAATCTCCGGCCCGGCCTCCGTTTGATGGCAGCGGCCGCAATGGGGCCCGTTCCGGCCGTCGCTGAAAGCCCACAGGTCCGCTCCGGCCCCCAGGCCAAGCACCAGGGCCAGGCCGAAAGCCGACATCAACACCCGGAGGCGGCGGCCGAAACCGACCGCCAGCCCGCTCTTCCATCGCGGCCCGGCCGCTTCACGAACAATGCCGGGGCGAGCCGTCGGCCCGGTCAGCGCCACCGGGCGCCGCCATAATCACGATAGATGTTCCGATATCCGCCGCTGTTGCCCCAGCTCTGGCCGGTGCTCTGCCAGCGGCACTGGTTTTCGGTCTTGACCCAGGAGATGACGCCCCCCTGGCCGTCGAGCCCCCGGTAGCATTTGGACTGATAGCAGGGATTGCTGAGGGACCCGTCCGGGTGCCGGGTCAATTGTCCATAACAAAATTCCTCGGCCCAGGCCGAAGAAGCGGCCAGGAGGCCGAACCCGATCAGCAGCCACAACAATAGTTTACCAGACATGATCCACCTCCCGCCCCTTAAAGGGCGCTGCGCCGCCGCAGCCCGGCCGTATTCCAGGCCGCGCATCAATCGCCGGCTTTATTTTCAGCATAGCATGAACGAGCTTCCCCGGCAAACGGGCCGCCCGCCTAGCCGCGAACAAAAAGCCGCCGCCCGAAACAGGCGGCGGCTTGGAGTCGCCAGGGGGGGAGGAATCTGATGGGGGAGGTACGGAACGATGGGACGGTTTGCCGGTAAACCGGCGATTATATATGAACTCTCAGGGTTGGACTGGCGAAAGCGGGAGTTCGATCTGGTTTTAAAAAGGTCCAGCCGCCATGGAAGCGCCTTCCCGGCCGCCGCGATGCTTTCAGGATGCGGGCGCGGCCACGTCCCGGGCCCCGGAGGGCCGATGCGCCGGCGTAAACTCATCATGAACAGCTCCCCGCCCCAACGGAACGACGATCGGCGGAGACACCGGCTCGTCGGCCTGTTCCTCATACAGGCGGCGGACGAAGGCCAGGGCTTTGGCGCGTTCGTCATCCGCCAGACCCCGGCCGGCCTGATCGTCCGCCGGGCACAGATAGCCGCCCACGACTCGGTTGCCGCAAAACTGTTTTTTAATGCCCCATATCGTCTTGCGCAAACGGGAGGCATCCACCGGGCCGACCAAAAGGGCCAGGAAAGCCACCTTCCGGTCCCGCAGGTCCCGGTAACCGGGGACGATGGGGGCGAAGGCGCCCGGGCGCAGACTGAAGACGGCCAGAATCAGGTCGGCATCGCCGGGCGCGGAGTCGGCGGCGCAGTTCAGGCCGGCCGTTCCGGGCGGCAGGGCGCAGTGCAAGTCTTCGGCCACGGCGGCGGCCACGGGCTGATGAGCGGGGTCGGTATGCAGGATCGTGATTTTCATAGGCACCTCAAAGCGTGTATCGCCGGCGGGCGGCATTATTGCAATTGATTCTTAATAACAATACAAAAACGCTCCGACCTTGTCAACGGTTTTTTCGATCTTGACCCGTTCCGCCCTGAAAAAACCGCCGCCGCTGACCGCCACCCACTGAGGGTGGCGGCAGCGGCGGTCACGCGCCGTCCGAAAGGCGCTTCAGCGCCCGCCCCTGTAAACGACCAAGCTGGTCCCGGCCGCCCAGACGTTGCGGCCTCGGCCGTCCAGCGCAGCGGGTTCGGGGAGGATGCGCCAGCATCCGGTGGGTCCAGGGCTATGCCCTGGCCGGGGCTCAGCCCTGGCCTTGGGCGGGAACGAGCACCGTTTGTTTGATGTTTTCAACCAACTGCCGCTGGGTGGGGTTTTCCAATTCCTCGTGGATTTTTTTCAGGGCGTGAATGATGGTGGAGTGGTCGCGCCCGCCGAGGGCCACGCCGATTTCGGTGGTGGTGAGGTCGGTCAGTTCGCGGGCCAGGAAGATGGCCACCCGCCGGGGCCAGGCCGCCTGCCGCAGCTTGGAATGGCCGGTGAGGTCGGAAATCTTCAGGCCGAACGCGGCGGCGACGCCGTCGAGAATGGCCGGCAGCCCCACCCGGGCCGCCTCGGGGGCGGCCCGGCGGTTCAGGTTGAGCCGCGCCACCGCCTCGGCCGGGGACAGGCGGCCGTGAGTGCAGAGGAAGGCCAGGGTCCGCATGAGGCCGGCCAGACGGCGCGGATCGCCCCGGGCCTCGCCGGCCAGGAGCGCCAGGATCTCCGGGGAGGCGGGCAGATTCTGCTCGGCGGCCTGACGGGCGGCCAGTTCCAGCATCAGGTCGAACTCGGGGGAATCGATCCGCAAAACCAGGCAGCCGCCGAGGCGGGACCGCAGAGACTCGCTGAGACCGCCAAGCTTGGCGGCCGACAGGGCCGGGGCGCTGAAAACCAGGCCCAGCGAGCGGGCCGCGGCTTCGTCGAAGGCCTGCACCAGGCGCTGCTGAACCTCCGGCCGGTCGGCCAGAAGGTGGACGTCATCGACGATGATCAGCCGGGCTTCCCGCCAGAGACGGGGCGAGGGCCCGTGCTGGTCGGCGCCGCCGGCCAGCATGAGCGGCCGGCGATCCGGCCCCAGGCGCCGGGTCAGGGCCTCCAGCAGATGTGTTTTGCCCCAGGGCCCGGCCGCGGCCACGAAAAGGGCCCGGGCCTCCAGCGACAGGCCGGCCGGGGCCTCCGGATCCGGCGGAGCCCCGAAATCGTCGGCAAAGCCGGCCAGGGCCATCGCGGCCAGGCGGTTGCCGCCGCCGATGAGAAAGCGCTGAAAGGTATGGTCGGGGTCGAGCGGCGTCCGGTCCACCGGCCAGGAGGCGCCGGGCGCCGCGCCGAGCACGATGTTCGCCTGGGGCGCGCCCGGGCCGGGCCGGGCCGTCCGGGCCTCGACCCGGGGGTACCCGACCTCGGCCGCCAGTTCGCTCAGAAGATCAAGGTATTTCTCGGCCAGGCGCTTTTGGTGAAAAACGGTGGGGGTGGTCAGCCGCAGCCGGCCGGCGGCGCCCGGCCCGGCCGGGGCCTCGAAATCCCAGGTCAGCGGCCCGAACCAGCGTCGGATCTCCTCCGGGGGCAGCAGCCCCGCCAGCCGTTCCAGAAGGCGATCCTTGAGGGCGTCGCCGAAGGCGGGCTCCGGCGCCGTCCTTTCCGGGCCGGGCGGGCTTGAAACCTCACTTGAGGGGTCAAGGGTCGCGGATCTCTCGGCCATCGCCCTCAGCTCCGCAGCAGGATATAGCTGGCCCCCAGGCCGCCGTCGACGGGCTGGGCGGTGGTGAAAGCCAGGATGTATTTACGGGCCACGCCGCGCAGGAGAAAGGTTTCCAGGTAACGCTTCAGAACCGGGACGCCGTCCTGGGAACCCAGCCCCCGCCCGTGGATCAAGAGCACGCAGCAGCGGCCCAGGGCCACGGAGTCGAGAATGAAACGGGTCACCGCCGCTTCGGCCTGGGCCAGGGTATGGCCGTGGAGATCCAGGTGATCCTGATAGGGGATGCGCCCGGCGCGCAACTGCTCCATCAGCCGGGGGGGCAGGCCCCGGGTCTGGCCCTCGATGTATTCATCGGTATAGGTCAGGTCGAACTCGGCCTTGCCGCTGACGAGCTCGGTGAGGCTGCGCAGCACGGCCAGATCCTCGTTGGGCAATTCCGGCACCGCCCAGGCCCCGGTCGGCGGGACGTCCTTGGGGCGGCGCTTGTCCGGGTTGGCCAGGGGGGTGACGTCGGCCATCTCCATGAGGAACAGAGTGTCGTCGGCCGGGGGGGGAGGCGGGGGCGGCGGAGCCGGCTTCGGCTTTTCCGCCTTTTTTTCCACCTTGACGGCCAGATTCTTTTTCAGCCCGGCCAGGGCCTCGAAGGGCTGGTTGAAGCCCGCCTCGGCCGGAGCCTTCGCGGGCCGCCGGGGTTCCGGAGCCGGTCGTTTCTTTTTGGCCATCTTCAAACCTCCGAAGCGCGGGCCGAAAGCCGCTTTTCCAGATCGGCCGCCAGTTCCTCCGGCCCCAGATCCCGGCCCCAGACGGCGCCGGGAAAAGCGCCGGTCAGGACCCCGCCCAATTCACGGGTGAAACCGGCCAGCACCACCGCCTCCGCGCCCGCCTGCCGGAGCATCTCCACCAGGCGGCGCTCGAAGCCGTCGCGGTTGGCGTGAAAAGCGGCCCGGGGGATGAGCGCCGCATACAGGCCGGCCTCCCGGGCCAGGGCCAGGGCCGGGCCGCCGCTGTCGGCCAGCACGACGGCGATGCGGGCCGGCAGCCGGCCGCGTTCCACGGCGGCCACCAGGGCGGCCAGTTCCGCCCCTTCACCCGCGCACAAGACGCCGATAGGTATGGTCATGGGATGCTCCTCCCCGGTGCGTACATAAACTTGAAGAAGGTGATTGCCCCCTCCTCCCTGCCGCCGTGACGGCGCTCCGGTGAGGTCCGGCCCTTCCATCGGCGTTCCATTATACCAAATACGCCGGGAATTGACACCCGCTAGCCGGGCATCCAGGGTCACAACAAGATGTAGTGTCCGCCTCCGGCGGCCCTCAAATAATTATACAACATGCGGCATTAATTATTTTTAATTAACTGTATTTATTAAATTTTATATATATTTATGCTTGACTATCATTAATTAATGCGCTACAGTTGAGACACTGGCGGCAACAGATCGGCCGGAAGCAGAGTCGGCGGCCGCCCCGAAGCATGGGTATCCAGCCCTGGCAAGGCTTTATTTATTATCAGACAATTGTGAGCGACAACAGGAGGATTGGGCTACGGCCCCGAAGGGCGTTCAGGCAAACCCCCTTCACCGGCGGCCGGCATTCGACCGGGCCAGCGACACGCGGCCCCGAAACAAGGAGTTTGAGCATGCGATTCAGAATGGGCAATGGCGAATCAACGAAGAACAAAGGTTTTCCGGCCGCGCGGGCGGCCCGGCGCGCGGGGTGGGCCTCCCTGGCCCTCCTGGCGCTGATGCTGGCGGTCCCCCAGCCGGGGCTGGTGCGGGCTGACGACGTGTCGATCGGCTCCCAGGCCGGCGACGGCGGTGTCGTCGGCGGCGGCGGCCAGGGCGGCGGCCAGGGAATCGGGAACGACGGTAATGGCGTGGCCGGCGCTTCCGGCAATGGCGGTGACGGGGGACAGCCCGGCATCTCCGGGCCTGGAGCGACTTCGGCCAGCGCCGGCGCTCCCGGTGGTTCATATTCACCTTCTGCGGCGGCCCCCGGAGCGCCCGGGGGCGG
>JAVBLB010000028.1:0-4135 GCA_031553735.1 Candidatus Adiutrix sp. | reverse complement strand
GAGATTGCCCGGCAGGGCAATGATGCGAGTTGTTGAGCCCCAATAAGGCGTGAATGGAGAAAATTTTATTCCTCTATCCGTTGTACGGCCGCTATAACGCTCTCACCCTGCGGGCGCGATCCGGGGTTGTTGACAAGGGTTGAAAGGCGGTTTATGATTCATGAGGGGCGTGTTCTGTCGCCGTGGTTTCAACCCAGTGTTGGAGAGGGTCGCGATGACGAAGAAATTTCTGGCTCCGCTGGTGATGGCCGGGCTGTGGCTGCTGCTCCCGGCCGCCCCGGCCGCGGCCCAGACGGTGACGGTGGAAAACAATACCGGCGCCAAGCTGACCGAACTCTATATTTCCAACGCCGACACCAACTCCTGGGAGGACAACGTCTTAAACGGCAAAGTCCTGGCCCCGGGCGATTCCTTCAAGGTGACCTTCAACGGCAAATATGTGATGTACGATCTGAAGGCCGTGTTCGACAACGGCCAGGAACAGCCCTATTACGGCATCAACGTCCGCAAGTATGCCTACGTCCGGCTCAACCCGGGCGGCGTGGAATCGTATAAGTAAGCTGGATTATTTTATGAACCGCCGGTTCGGCCGCCGTGATCCGTCCCTGGTGCGGCTCGCGGCGGCCGGGCCGGCGGTTCGTCGCTTTGACCCCGTGAGATACACTTTGCCCCGAATGGGGCAATGCGCCGCCGAAAAGCGGTCTGGCTGAAACTGATCGTCCGGGAACAGGCTCAATCGCCTCCCCGCCTTGAATCGACAAGGATGACCCGCCATGCAGTCCACCCCCCGGTCCAACCGTCTGGCCATCGCGTTCTTCGGCCGCCGCAACGTCGGCAAGTCTTCTCTGGTCAACGCCCTGACCGGGCAGGAGGTCTCGCTGATCTCCCGCGTGCCGGGGTCCACGGCCGACCCGGTGGCCAAGAGCATGGAGCTTTTGCCCCTCGGCCCGGTCACGATCATCGACACCGCCGGGCTGGACGACGAGGGGGAGCTGGGGGCCCAGAAAATCCGCCGGGCCAAGACCATCCTGGCCCAGGCCGACCTGGCGGTGCTGGTCTGCGACGCCTCCAACCCGGACCGCTCCTTCGAAGTGGAGTGGCTGAAGGTCGTGGCCGAGCGGGGCGGGCGCGTTCTGGTGGCGGAAAACAAGATCGACCGCCTGCCGGCCGGGGCCGGGGCCGAAAACTGGCTGCCCGTGGCCGTGCCCCGGGTGCGGGTCAGCGCGGCCACCGGGGCGGGGCTGGACCTGCTCCGCGACGCCCTGGTGGCCCTGGCCGCCCAGAGCCCGGCCGAGCCGTCCCTGGTGGCCGGGCTCTTTCCCCGGGGTTCGCTCTTCATGCTGGTGGCCCCGCAGGATCCCCAGGCCCCCAAGGGGCGGCTGATCCTGCCCCAAGTGCAGGTCATCCGGGACATCCTCGATCACGGCGGCCTGGTCTCCATGGCCGGCTTCGACAACCTCGAGGCCCAGATCCGCTCTCTGACCCGGCGGCCGGACCTGGTCATCACCGACGCCCAGGTGTTCGGCCGGGTGGCCGGGATCATTCCGGAGGATTGGGCCGTCACGGCCTTTTCCATCATCATGGCCCGGGCCAAGGGCGACCTGGAAACCCTGGTCGACGGCGCCCGGCGCATCGACCGGCTCCGACCCGGCAGCCGGGTGATCATCGCCGAGGCCTGCACCCACCACGCCCTGACCAACGACATCGCCCGGGAACAGATTCCGCGCCTCCTCAATGAACGGGCCGGCGGCGGGCTCCGGTTTCAGGTCATGGCCGGCCACGATTTTCCCGAGGATCCGGCCGGGGCCGACCTGATCGTCAGCTGCGGGGGCTGCATGATCACCCGGGGCCATTTTCTGGCCCGGATGAAAAAGGCCGGGGAGGCCGGGGTGCCCATGACCAATTTCGGCCTGGTCCTGGCCCACTTGAACGGCTACCTGGACCGGGCCACGGCCGTTTTTGAAAGCGGCGGCCCGGCTTGACGGCCGGGGCCGGGGGGGCGTCCGGCCCCCGGGAACTGCTCGACCGGCTGGAGCGGAACCGGGCTCTCGAACGGGCCGAGTGGGTCGCGCTTCTGGAGCGGCATCGCGATCCCGAACTGGCGGCCGATCTGGCCCGCCGGGCCCTGGCCGAGCGCGAGCGCCACTTCGGACGGAACGTCTACCTGCGCGGCTTGATCGAATTCACCAACCACTGCCGGAACAACTGCCTGTATTGCGGCCTGCGCCGGGACAACACCGCCGTCGACCGTTACCGCCTCACGCCTGGGGAGATCCTGGAGCGCTGCCGGGTCGGGTATGATTTGGGTTTCCGCACCTTCGTCCTCCAGGGCGGGGAGGACCCGGCCGACACCGACGAACGCCTGGCGAACCTGGTCTCGGCCATCCGCCGCGAGTTTCCGGATTGCGCCATCACCCTGTCGGTGGGGGAACGGAGCCGGGACGGCTACCGCCGTTTCTTCCAAGCCGGGGCCGACCGTTTTCTGCTGCGCCACGAGACGGCCGACCCCGACCATTACCACCGGCTGCACCCCCCGGAACTGACTCTGGCCGCCCGCCGCCGCTGCCTGTATGACCTGAAGGAGATCGGCTTCCAGGTGGGGGCCGGCTTCATGGTCGGCTCCCCCTGGCAGACCCCGGAGCACCTGGCGCGGGATCTACTGTTCCTCCAGGAACTTCGGCCGCAGATGGTGGGCATCGGGCCGTTCATCCCCCACCCGCAAACCCCTCTGGCCCGCTTCCCGGCCGGCGGGGTCGAGTTGACCGTCTTCATTCTGGGGCTGGTGCGGCTTCTTTTGCCCCGGGCCCTGCTCCCGGCCACCACCGCCCTGGGCACGCTTTCGCCGGCCGGGCGGGAGGCGGCCCTGAGCTTCGGGGCCAACGTGCTGATGCCCAACCTCTCCCCTTTGGGCGTTCGCCGCAAATACGAAATTTACGCCGGCAAAACCCACCTCGATGAAGAGGCCGCCGAGGGCCTGACCCGGCTGAGGTCCCGCCTGGCCGAGTTGGGCTTCGCCACCCCGGTCACCCGGGGCGATTTTCCCGCTTGACGTCACGTCCGCTTCCGAAACATAACCATGCCCCGAATGGGGCAATGCGCCGCCGAAAAGCGGTCTGGCTGAAACTGATCGTCCGGGAACAGGCTCAATCGCCTCCCCGCCTGACCATGAAAGGCTTCCCATGAAAATCTATATCGCCTCCAGCGCCCGCAACATGCACGGCGTGCAGCTCCTCCGCGACGCCCTGACCGCCCGGGGGCACCAGATCCTGGACTGGACGGCCATGGCCCCGCCCCTGGCTGAACACCTCTCGCCGGAAGCTCGCCGCCTGGCCCTGGATTCGGACGAGCGCGGCGAGATCTTCGAATTCTGTGCCGGGGCCTCCTGCCGGGCCGACCTCCTGATCTACCTGGGCCCGGCCGGCCAGGACGCGGCCTGCGAAGTCGGCATGGCCTTCGCCTCGGGTGTGCCGGTCATCGGCCTGGCCGCCCCCACCGAAAAACCCGGGTTGATCATGACCCGGGCCGTGCACACCTGGGTGCCGGACGCCAAAGCCTGCCTGGAAGCGGTGGCCCGCCTCGAAGCCGCCCCCGCCAAAGCCTGACGTGCCGCAAGCGGTCGAGGGCGATTGAATCTTGGGGGCGCCGCCCCCAAACCCCCGCCAGGGGACTGTCGCCCCCTGGACCCCCTCCGAAACCGGCCGGGGACGGCCGGTTTCGGGTGGGTTCGAGAGGGCGGAGCCCCTGGCGTGGCTTGGCGGGCCGGCCCGCCAAGAGTCGAATCGCCCTCGACCGCTTCAACGCGTCACGTTTGTGGGGTGTTGGAGTTGATATATTTGGATTTGAAAACGGTTGCGCGCGGCAGGGCCTTGGCGGGCCAGCCCGCCAAGAGTCGAATCGTCCTCGGCCGCTCCAACGCGTCGACTTTGTGGGGCGTTGGAATTGATATATGTGGATTTGAAAAACAGCTGCGAACGGCGAGGGCCGGCGGGGGCGAAATTTTTCCGGAGAGAGCCGGTTTTTTTCGACACGTGTCGGAGCGGAGCGACGCCCTGGTCGAAAAAATGCGAGCCAACGAAGGAAAAATTTCGCCCCCGCCGGCCAGGTCCGCCCCCTCAACGCCTCAATCCCGGGGCGC
>JAVBLB010000004.1:0-44454 GCA_031553735.1 Candidatus Adiutrix sp. | reverse complement strand
GCGCCCACTGGCGCTCCACGCCTTCAACGTTTCCTTCTCTTGGTCTGTGCATTGAACCTTTTGACCTGCGCGTGACATCGGCATCCTCCACAATGCCGCCATTCTATCATTTGTTAGCAATTTACGCAATTAGGCACTAGTTGTCAATTTTGCTAAAGTCCATAATGAGCTATAACCAGCAGAAGGAGCGCACGGAGTAAACCAGGGAAAAATTTAAAGACAAAATGCTCATTTTTTTGTCATAAAATCCATGTCCGAAAAGGGCTAACAGGATTCGAACCCATCCAACGCGAGGTTGACCGGACACGAAACCGGATAACAAATTTTTCAAAAAATATTTTTATGATTGATATTAATAAAATATTTAATTTGTTCGGATCCCTCTCTCGCCAAGTTTTAGTCCAGAGCAACCCGAAAGCGTCCGTTTTCCTTTGAAACACAGGCTTTCGGGTTTTTTTTTAGGCCGGAGTTGTCCGGTGAAAACCCCCACTATCCACCCCTTCCACCGGACAGCTATCTGGACAACTCCGGTCCCACCGGATATACTGGCTGAAAGCTGATTCTTTCCTTTGAGTCTTTACTCGCGGCCTGATAGCTCAAAGTCCTGATAGCGGTCCAGTGTCAACGCCTCCGGCCGGAGTTGGGGACTTTGAGATTTCCGACCCTTTCAAGGGTTTTCGAACTGTTTTCAGCCCGCTTATAGATTCGGTGGCTAAACATCCTTCTCGACCGGTCGAGCCCCTGTGATTTGTGCCTTCACCAATCATTCCGAATCAGTTTAGTCAGCGGGTCAATATCATGATTTGGAGGCGGTGGCCCTGCGCGGCGAAATCAGCCCCCCTTTATTCGGATGGACTATCGGCCGGGTGGTTTTCAATCATTCGCAAAAAACCGGCCATCGGACCCTTGACAGTCGCCGGACCAGAATCGCCTTTGGCTGGCAGGACCCGGTAATGACGTTTCATTCGCCCCCCAAAGATGAATTCGCCGCCAGGCTGCTCACTTGGTTCGCCGAGGCCGAGCGGCCCCTGCCATGGCGGAGGACGTATGAACCTTATGGGGTCTGGGTATCGGAAATCATGCTCCAGCAGACCCAGGCCGAGCGCGGTGCCCGTTGTTTCGAGGCCTGGATGCGTCGCTTCCCCGATCTGCGCTCCCTGGCCGAGGCTGACGAAGAGGAGGTGCTGGCGGCCTGGGAGGGTCTCGGCTATTATTCACGGGCCCGCAATCTTCATGCGGCGGCCCGGTGGATCATGGACATGCACGGCGGCCGTTTTCCGCAAGCCTTCGAACACATCCGGGCTCTGCCCGGCGTGGGCGAATACACGGCCGGCGCGGTGGCCGCCATCGCCTTCAACCAGCCCGTGCCGGCGGTGGACGCCAACGTGCGGCGGGTGCTGGCCAGAGTCTGCGACATCGACGTTCCCCTTGACGGGCCGGAGGCCAAAAACCGTCTCACCGAAACGGCCCGGGCCCTCATCCCCCCCGACGCTCCGCGTCTGTTCAATCAGGCCCTGATGGAACTGGGCGCCCTGGTTTGCGCCAAAAAGCCGCAGTGCGGCCGGTGCCCGGTCGCGGAATTCTGCCTGGCCCGCCGCCGGGGCACGGCGGCCGAACGGCCGGTCAAGAAGCCCGGCCCCGGGTATACGCATCTGGAAATGGTCGCCGGGGTGGTGGCCCGGAAGGATGGCGCGGTGTTCATCCGCAAGCGTCCGCCGGGCGGCCTCTGGGGCGGGCTTTGGGAGTTTCCCGGCGGCTCGCTCCCGCCCGGGGAAGAGCCGGAGCGGGCCCTCGAGCGCCATATCATCGAGCAAACCGGCTTGACGGTAACGGCCGGTGACCGCATCGCCGTGGTGCGGCACGGCTACCTCAACCGCCGGGTGACCCTTCACGGCTACTTTTGTGGTTTGTCCGGCGATCCCGACCAAACCGCTGAAGGAATCTGGGCCCGGCCGGGGGAACTGGCGGGCTGCGCCTTCCCGGCCGGGCCCAGAAAACTCCTGGAACACCTGGGTTGGAAATGAGGAGCGGGGGACCTCCGCCGCCTCCGCGCTTCGAATGGGCGATGCCCCGCCGCCATGCCGTTTCCTCATCAAGCTCGATTGGGAAACGGGATTAGTTTGGGGTGACGATGTTGAACCAAAAATCGGGCGCGGTGGTGGCGGCCATGATTTCGTCCAGCTTGGCGGCGTCGCCGTCCACTTTTACTTGGCCGCCCTTGGTCAGCTCATCGAGCTTGGCCTGGCCGGTGAGCACGGCGCACAGGGCCTTGCGGTCGATGGTGATGGTGGCGTCGGCTTCGGCCGGCAACTTCTTGCGGTAGTTCAGGACGCTGTTCTTAAGAGACAGGGCCAGGGTCTCCTGACCATCCTGGAATTTGAAATTGACGTGAATATCTTTGCCAGCGGCCTTTTGGGCGTCGATGCGGACCGCCAGAAAATCCAAGAGCATTTCCACCGGCATGGCCGCGATGACGTCGGCGGAAGAGGGGTTGGCGGTCATGATCTTGACCACGCCGTCACGAAGTTCCTGGGCCCCGGCCAGGTAAAAGCCACGCCAGGTGGCGTTTTCGGCCTGGTAGCCCATCTGCTCGAAGACGTCGGCCTGGAGTTGACGGGCTTCTTGGTTGTTCGGATCGGCGAAGACAACGTGCTTCAGCAGTTCGGCCGCCCAGCGATAATCGCCGGCGTTGACCGCTTCCCCGGCCGCCTTCACCATGGCCTCCGCGCCGAAGGCCTTGACGTAGCGGGCTCCCAGGTCGGCCTCGGAATACGGGTTGAGGTTGGCGGGGTTGCCGTCGAAATAGCCGATGTAGAAGTTGTAGACCGCGCGGGCGTTATGGCTCACCGAACCGTAATAGCCGCGCGTGGCCCAGTTTTTCGCCAGGACGTCCGGGAGGGCCACGAGGTTCCCGATCTCGTTCATGGTGCGGCCCTCATTGGTCAGGAAGAGGGTCTGGTCGTGGATGTACTTGAACACGTCGCGATAATTTTCGATGTGTCCGACTATGTTCCGGTTTCCGAAGACCGGCCAGGTGTGGGGCATGTAGAGCACTTCGGCCTTGTCCCCCCACATGTCCAGGGTTTCGTTGAGGTAGCCCACCCACTTGGATACGTCGCGGGTTTTGGCCCCGCGCAGAGTGTAGAAGTTGTGGAGCGTGTGGACGCAATTTTCGGCCGTGCACAGGGCCTTCAGGGCCGGGATGTAGAAGTGCATCTCCGACGGGGCTTCGCTCCCCGGGGCCATGAGGAACTCGAATTCCAGGCCGTCGATGGTCATCTTCTGGCCGGTCTTGGTGATGGTGTCGGTGGGAGCGATGAGGGTCACCGATCCGGGGGTGCCGCCCGGGCCCAGGCCGGTGCCGACGTTGCCCTTGGAGTTCAGCGGCAGGATGAGCCCGTAGGAATAGGTGGCCCGCCGCATCATGACGTTGCCGGCCAAAACGTTCTCGCTGACCGCCTCCTCCAGGAAGCCGGCCGGGGCGATGACCTTGGTCCGTCCGGAATCCACATCCTCCTGGCTGATGATGCCTTTGACCCCGCCATAGTGATCGACATGGCTGTGGGTGTAAATGACGGCCACAATGGGTTTTTCCGGCCGGTGCTGGAAATAGGTCTCCAGAGCGTTTTGGGCCGCTTCCGCGCTGACCAGGGGATCAATGGCGATGATGCCGGTATCGCCTTCAATGAAGGTCAGGTTGGAGATGTCCTGCCCGCGCACCTGGTAGATGCGGTCGGTTACCTTGAAGAGCCCGGCGATGCCGTTGAGCTGCGACTGCCGCCAGAGACTGGGATTGACCGAGGCCGGGGCGGGTTCATTCTGGGGAAATTGGAAGTATTTTCCGTTGTAAACCATCTGCCCCTGTGGCGTTTTAAGAACGCCGTCGTTTTTGAGGGGCCCGATGTAGCCGCGATGGGCGTCCTCGAAATCCTGTTTGTCGTCAAAGGGAAGCTGTTTAATGATCGCTTCGTTCGCTTTCAGGGTGAAATCGGTGGCTTCTTTCGGGGCCTGGCCGGCGAACGCCAGGCTTGCCAGGCCGGTCACCAGGGCGCCGATGAGAAATAGTCTCAGGGTTACGGTGTTCCAACGCATACGAACCTCCTTCGAGCAAAAAGTTGGCGCCCCGAACGGGGCAATGTGCCGCCGAAAGGCGGGCTGGCAGTAATTGACCGTCAGGGAGCAGGCTAATACCAAGTTGCAATTAAATTCAAAGCAATTTGATTGCAACTTGGTATGGCGGCGGGGTTCAGTGGGCGCCGGTGGTATGGGAGGTGTCGCTCATAAGGCAAATTGCGGGGATGTTTTTTATGTCATAATTTTTGTATTTTTTTATTATAGAGCATTGAAAAGGACTTGGCAAGAATGAGAAAAGCTGACATGCGGCTGGAAAATCATTCCAGGATCGCGGAGGGTTGTTGGATGCCGAAAACGTTTTCGCCAAATCGGCGTTGCCTGGCTGAATAGCCTTCCCGCCTTTCACCCGTCGCCGGATTACCGTACGGTCACTTTGATCCTTTTTTTCAGCCCATATTTTTTCATTTTGTAATTCATCAACTGCGGTGAGATGCCCAGGACGCGGGCGGCCTCGGCGGCCTTCCCCCCGGCCGCTTCCAGGGCCGCGATCAGGCGGCCGACTTCTTCGGGTTCGCCCTCGGCCACCACACCGGCCGCTTCGGAAGTGAAAGCCGCCGACGAAGGCGGATCGTCCGGGCCGGGGCCGTTGAGCACGTCGCCGATCAGCGACGTGGTGAAATGCGCGGGCTCCAGAATCTCCTCCTCGCGGACCAGATTCATGGCCCCCTCCAGGGCGTGCTCCAGCTCGCGCACGTTGCCGGGCCAGAGATACTGCTCGAAGGCCTCCACCAGCGTCGGGGATATGGCCCGCACCTTCTTGCCCAGCCGCTGATTGAGCTTCCCGATGAAATACTTGACCAGAATCGGAATATCCCCCCGGCGGTCTCTCAAGGGCGGTATGCCGATCATGACCACCCCCAGCCTGAAGAACAGGTCCGGCCTGAGATGGCCGGCGGTGACCGCCTTTTGCGGATGCACGTTGCAGGCGCTGATGATTTTCAGCGACACCGCCTTTTCCTTGGCTCCGCCCACCCGCCTGATCCGCTGTTCCTGAATGGCCCGCAGCATCTTGCTCTGAAGCCCCAGCGGCATCGAGTTGATTTCGTCGAGAAAAATCGAGCCGCCGTCGGCCATTTCCAGCATGCCGGGCTTGTCTTCGGCGCCGGTGAAGGCTCCCTTGACGGTGCCGAACAACAGGCCCTCCAGGAGGCTTTCCGGAATGGCGGCGCAGTTGAGGGCCAGAAACGGTTTTTGGCGGCGGTCACCGGTATCGTGAATGGCCCGGGCGAACATCTCCTTACCGCAGCCGGTTTCACCGTGAAGCATGATGGGCGAAAGCGTTCTGGCCGCCTGGGAGGCTATTTCCAGGCTGCGGCGCATGGCCTGGTCCTGGGTGATGATCTGATCGAAGGTGTGTTTGGTGGGCCTGGCCGGGCCGGATTTTTCCCCCGGGCGCTCGCCGGGGGCGGCGCTGGAGGCCAGATTGTACTGCCCTGACATTTCCCCGTATTCGTGGATAAAGCAAATGCAGCCCAGGAGCTTATCCTGGTTGAACAGGGGGAAGACGTTGTGAATGGAGTTGATGAGCTTCCCCCGGTGGGTGACGTAGTAGCAGGGATAGTTGATGAGCGGCTTGCGGGAGAACAGGCAGCGCAAGGTGGGATACATGGTGTTGTCTCCGACCCGGTAAAGCTCCAGGATGGTCCGGCCCAGCGACTGTTCCGGCGTCAGGTCGTCGATCAGCCCCTGGGCGCGGTTGTAATAGACCAGCACGGTATGGACGTTGAGGACCATCACGCCTTCGGGATAATCGTCGAAAAGCTGGGCGAACAGATCGGTGTTGGTGAGGTCCCGGGTCATTTCCTCAAGTCCGAAATTGAGCATAGCGGCCTTTTCCTTGAGATTCCGGTCCTGTGGACATCGCATTGCTGTCGCCGTGCCTGACCGGGTGGCGGCGGCGGCGGGGCGGGTGAATAATTCCGGCTTTCCGGGATTTTTATAAAATAACAAATAATTTTTATTTTGTAAAAATTATTTTATGAAATAAAATAAAAAGGCGTTTTGGCTAAATCAATGATGTCGAGTCTTTTCAGTATGTTGCCACTCCCTGAATCAATCGGCCCCGAATATGCATTACATACACGCAAAATTGAGACCACTTGATGCAAGCTGCTGATTTTTAAAATCAATAGCCATGGGGATTTTTTTTGGCCCGCGCGGATGACCCGGGTTTTACCGCTATTCGCGTCTGGATAATTTTTTATTTGGCGCATCCCATGAGGGATTGGACCGTTCATCCCGGGCGTCTCGTATTGCGATCGTTGTTTTTATTTTATAAAAATATCGGCTTTGTCCCGGTCCATCACTCGGTCCGCCTCCCGTCGGTAGCTTCATCGGCGACGGGCCTAGATTTTTGCGCCCTGAGTGAAAAACCATGTTTTTACTCGCGGTATTCAACACGTTCGGCGAAACCGGCAGGCCCCGGTCGGCGGCCTGGGCCTACCCAGGCGGGTTCGGGCCGTGGTGACCGGCTGACGGGATGGTTTCCAAACCCCGGATATGGATCCCGGCCTGACCCGGGGTTTGGAAGCCTCGACCGGCGATCGGCGCCGAATGTCACTATAAAGGCGTAGGCGGGAAACCCGCCGCCCCGCCCGGTCGCGACGCCGTCACGGCGGCGCATGGCCGGCATCGTAGAGTATGATCGTATCGAGGAGCCGCTGGCGGGCTTTAGGCCGGGCCGCCGCTTACGACGTAAAAATTGACCATCCATCGTGAAAATGAGGGAAAAGAAATGAAAACAGGACCAAGCTTGTCGGTCACCGATGCTTTTGACGACGCGCCCTTAAACGGCTTTCATAAACGGCTGCTCGTGTATTCGTCGGGCGGCCCGTTCCTGGACGGGTATGTTCTGTGCGCCATCGGCGTGGCTTTGATCCAGGCCACGCCCCAATTGAACCTGTCTCTGTTTTGGCAGGGCATGATCGGCGCCTCCAGTCTGGTCGGTATTTTTCTTGGCGGCTTTGTCGGGGGATGGTTCACGGACCTTTGGGGCCGCAAATTGCTGTACACCCTGGACCTGATCGCCATCGCCGTCTCTTCCGTGGCCCAGTTCTGGGTTGACAGCGCCCTGGCCCTGTTTATCTGGCGCCTGGTGCTGGGCATCGCCGTGGGCGCGGATTACCCGATCGCCACTTCGCTTCTGGCCGAATTCACCCCGAAAAAATATCGCGGCCCCTTCGTCGGCTCCCTGATCGCCATGTGGTATGTCGGGGCGGCGGCGGCCTATCTGGTCGGCTACGCCATTCTTCTCCACGGCGGCGAGGACGCCTGGCGCTGGATCCTGGCCAGCGCGACCGTGCCCACGGTGCTGTTCGTCTTCATGCGCTACGGCACTCCCGAATCGCCCCGCTGGCTTCTGGACAAAGGCCGCGCCGAAGACGCCAGGAAGGTGTTGATCCGGGTGTGCGGTCCGGAGGCGGCCGAGAATGTGGATACGAGCCTCGGCATGAAATCCAAGGCCCAGAAAGTGACCCTGGGAGCCCTTTTCAAAGCCGGCTACGGCTCCCGCATGCTGTTCATCGCCATATTCTGGACGTGCAGCATCGTGCCGGTGTTCGCCATCTACGCTTTCGCCCCTAAAATCCTGGAGGCCCTGGGTCTGGTCGGCGACATGAACCATTTCGGCTCGGCCCTCATCACCTCGATCTTCATGGTCGGCAGTTTCGGGGCCCTGTTCCTCGTCAACAAGATCGGCCGTCGACCCCTGTTGATGCACAGCTTCTTCTGGTCCGGCCTGGCTCTCCTGGCCCTCGGAGTCTTCCCGGGCAGCTCGCCCGAGATGGTCATCTTCCTGTTCTGCGCCTATGCCTTCACTCTCGGCGGCACCCAGATCCTCCAGTTCGTCTATCCCAACGAGCTGTTCCCCACGGAAATACGCGGGGCCGCCGTGGGCCTGGGTTCTTCCACCAGCCGGATCGGGGCGGCCATCGGCACCTATCTGATTCCGTTAGCCCTGGATTCGGTGGGCATCGGCATGACCATGATCATCGCGGCCGTCATCACCTTCGTGGGCCTCGCGGCCAGTTACAAGCTGGCCCCGGAAACCAAGGGCCGCGGCCTGGAGGAAGCGGCCAGCCTCAGCCTCGGCGCCACCACGGCGTCTTGATCGGGGTTTACTGTCCGGGGCCGGAACGGCGGAGCTTCCGGGAAGCTTCACCGGGCACATAACAATGAGAGGTCTGTCAGGACCTTGGAAATTAAAGCGGACGTTTCAAGTATCCGCCTCAAAGGAGCGAGTTGTGGACCAGAAGTTTCTGTATCTGAGTTTTGAGGACGTCAACAAGGTCAACCTGGAGATGACCGAAGTCATTAAAGCCGTGGAAGCCGGTTTTGTGGAAATGGGCCACGGGCGCGCCGAAATGCCGCCCAAAAATGCCATCCACCCCGGAGCCGCCGACAACTATATTCACGGCATGCCCTGCCTGATCCCGGGCATGAATTCGGCCGGCATCAAATGGGTCGCCGGGTATCCGGGCAACCTGCGGAAAAGCCTGCCCTACAACACCGGCCTTCTGGCCCTGAACGACCTGGAGAACGGCCTGGTCTACGCGGTGATGGACTGCCGCTGGATCACCACCAAGCGCACCGGCGCGGCCTCGGCGATTTCGGCCAAATACCTGGCCCGGCCGGAATCGGAAACCATCGCCATCATCGCCTGCGGGGTGCAGGGGCACTCCAACCTCGAGGCCATGCACGCCCAGTTCAAGCTCAAGAAAGTCCGGGCCTACGATCCCCTGCCGAGCCAGATGGACAAGCTCGTGGCCTACGCCCAAAGCCTGGGCCTGGAAGCCGAGGCCTGCCCCGACGCGGAAAAGGCCGTGCGGGGGGCGGACCTCATCGTCTCCAGCGGGCCGATCCTGAAAAAACCGTATGACACGGTCAAGGAAGGCTGGATGGATGAAGGGGCCTTCGCCTCGCTG
The DNA here is from genome assembly GCA_031553735.1 of Candidatus Adiutrix sp. GTDB lineage: Bacteria > Desulfobacterota > Desulfarculia > Adiutricales > Adiutricaceae > Adiutrix. Next base: position 35,398 of record JAVBLB010000004.1, on the reverse strand, counting down.
GTCGATTTCGACTCCTCCTGGTCCCGGGCGGCCCTGGCCCAGGCCGACAAGTGGACCACCGACAACGTCGGCCAGTATAACCACTACAAGGACGACCTGGGGTACTTCCAGAGCTGCCCCGCGCTCCACGCCGAACTGGGCGAAATCGTGGTCGGCAAAAAGAAGGGCCGCGAGAACGCCAAAGAGCGCAACTTCGCCGCCAACCTCGGGCTGGCCCTGGACGACATGGCCGTGGCCCCGATCATCTACCGGCGGGCCAAGGAAATGGGCATCGGCACCTGGCTGCCGCTGTGATGCCGCTTCGGATCGTTATGCAATACAATTCAGGAAAGGTGAGGATATGACCACGAAAGGAATGAACGTCGACGAGCTTCGTTTCACTCCGGAACTGAGAATGATCAACGACGCCCAGATCGAGCGCATTCACGGGGCGACCATGGATGTGCTGGAGCGCACCGGCGTTCAGATGACCCACAAAAAAGCCCTGGAAATCATGGACGGCATCGGCGCCCGGATCGTCGGCGACCGGGTGCGCATCCCCTCGTGGCTGGTGCAGAAGGCCCTGGCCACCGTCCCCAAGCGGATCAACCTCGGCAACCGTTACGGCCAGACCGCCGTCACCTTGGGCGGCCGCCGCAACTGGTTCGGCCCCAGCCTGGACTGCATCTATTGGCAGGACCCGGTGACCAACGAGCGCACCCGCTTCACCAGCGATCACTGCCGCCAGGCCGCCTCCCTGGCTGAAGCCTGCGAGAACTACACCTGGACCATGGTCATCGGCATGGCCGACGACCATCCGCCGGAGAGCGCCGACAAGGTCATCATCAGGCGGATCTTCGAAAACACCACCAAGCCCTTCGTCTTCTGCTGCAACGATCTCGAGAGCGTCAAGGCCACCTATGAGATGGCCCTCCTGGCCCAGGGCGGGAAGGAAGTCTTCGACGCCGCGCCCCTGATCGTCCACTATTCGGAACCCATTTCGCCCCTGGTCTATTACGATCCGGCGATCGAAAAGCTGATGTATTGCGCGGAAAACCGCATTCCGCTCATCAACTTCCCGGCTCCCCAGTGCAGCGGCACCGCCCCCGCCACCCTGGCCGGGACCGTGGTCCAGGGCAGCGCCGAATCGCTTTCCGGCCTGGTGCTGCACCAGGCGGTCAACCCCGGGGCGCCTTTCATCTACGGGGCCTACACCACGGTCATGAACATGCGGACTTCCATCTTCTCCTACGGGGCGCCGGAAATGTCGATCATGGTCGGGGCCCTGGCCCAGATGGCCCAGTATTACGGGCTGCCGTTCTTCGGCACCGCCGGCTGCACCGACGCCAAATTCGCCGACCCCCAGGCGGCCGTCGAAGCGACCCTCCAGACCCTGACCGCGGCCTATATCGGTTCGGGCCTGATTCACGACTGCGCGGCCTGGATCGATCACGGCTCGACCGTCTCCCCGACCTACATGGTGCTGGTCAACGAAATCCTCTCCAACGTCCGGGTGATGATGGGGGGGCTGGAAGTCAGCGCGGAAGCCCTGGCCGCCGACGTCATCGACCAGGTCGGCCCCGGCGGCAACTATCTGCGGGAACGCCACACCCTGAAGAACTTCAAGAAGGTCTTCTATTCCGACCTGTGGGACCGCAGCCTGATGGAAAACTGGGTCGACGAGGGCAGCCGGACTTTCGACGTCCGTCTGCGCGACAAGACCCTGGCCCTGATGTCCAGGGAAACCCCGCGCCTGTCCGACGACGTGTTGAAGGAGTATGACAAAATGCAGGCCACCTGGACCACCGATCCCAAGTTCAAAACCATCTAACCTCCAACCTCGCCCCGCCGGGCCACCCGCCCGGCGGGGCCGCCGTCTCCGGGCGCCTTTGCGGCCGGGCCCCGAATGGGGCAATGCGCCGCCGCGACCGCGTCATGGACGAATTGCGTCGGCCGGAACGAAGGTTCCATCGCCTCTGTCAACGCCCCGAATGGGGCCAAGCGCCGCCGTGATTTCGTTATGCGCGTGCCGCCGCGGCCGAGACGGAGGTTCTATCGCCTCCATCCTTAACTCTCTGTGCGGAAAGTATTATGCGGAAACTCATCTTAGGCATCGACACCGGGGGGACCCACACCGACGCGGTGATCTTCGACCCGGACATCCGCATCGTCCTGGCCTCGGCCAAGGCGGAAACCACCCATCACGATCTGAATCTGGGCATCCGGCGGGTGTTGGCCGAATTGGGACGGCGACGGTGGCCCGGCGGCCTGGAAGCCGTCGACCGCATTCACCTGTCGACCACCCTGGCCACCAATTCCATCGCCGAAGGCCTGAGCAGCCGGGTGGGGCTGATTATGATCGGTTATGACCGCCACCAGGAGGCGGTCGCGGAAATGGCCGCCCGGCTGCCGCTGGCCGAGCCGGTTTTCATCAACGGCGGCCACGATTATTACGGGCGCGAGGAACAGCCCTTGGATGAGCAGGCCCTGCGGCGGGCGGTGGACGCCCTGGAACCCGCCGTGCGGGGTTGGGCCGTATCCGGGCATTTCAGCGTCAAAAATCCCGCCCATGAGATGGCAGCGGCCCAGATCGTCAAATCCCTTTCGGACAAGCCCGTGACCATGGGACGGGATCTGACCGGCCGGCTGGACGCCGTGCGCCGGGCGGCGACCGCCGCGCTCAACGCCGGGCTGGTGGTCATCATCAGGCGTCTTCTGGACGCGGTGAAACATTCGGCGGCCGAATCCGGGCTGGGCGCGGCCCGGCTGCTGGTGGTCAAAGGCGACGGCAGCCTGGTCAGCGAGGAGTGGGCCCGGGAAAGGCCCATCGAAACCGTGGTTTCCGGCCCGGCGGCCAGCCTGGTTGGGGCCCGGGTGCTGGCCCACGGTCTCCTGACGCCGGCCGAAAAAAATCTCTGGACCGTGGACGTGGGCGGCACCACCACCGATCTGGCCCTGATCAGGGACGGCCTCCCCGAGGTCAACCCCGACGGGGCCCGGGTGGGCGATTGGAACACCATGACCGTGGCTGTGGAAAACATGACCACCGGCCTGGGCGGGGACAGCCTGGTCCGTTTCGACCGGGACGGCCGGGTCACCATCGGCCCCCGCCGGGTGGTGCCCCTTTGCCGCCTGGCCCGCGATTGGCCGCAGACGGTCAAAATTCTGCAAACCCAGCAATACGAACGGGTGACGTCCAGTCAGGCCGGCTGCTTCTTTCTGCCGGGGCTGCCGCCGGAACCGGACCTGACTGACGATGAACGCCGCATATGCCGAGCCCTGGAGGCGGAGACCCCGCTTTCGCTGCCGCGATATCTGGCCCGGTCTTTTGAGGACGGCCACCAGTTCGCCGGGCTGGAAGCCCTGCGCCACCCTTCGGTGCAAGTGGCCGCCTTCACGCCCACCGACGCCATGGCCATCCTGGGCCTGTATCGGGACGGCAACCGGGAGGCGGCCGTCTTGGGGGCCGAACTGTTGGGGCTCCGTCAGAAAACGGCCGCCGACCAGGTGGCCCGGATGGTGCTGGACGAATTCGCGCGGCGCCTGGCCGAGGAAATCATCAGCCAGGCTTTCCGCCGCCAGGGGTTGAATCTGGACCCGGAAGAATTCGGCCCCCGGGGCCTTCTGGGCGCGACCTTCGGCCGGCGTGAAGCCGGAAACATGGAAATATCGGTGCGGAGCCTCGATACGGTGATTCTGCTGGGCGCGCCGGTCAACGTGCTGCTGCCGTTTCTGGGACGGTATCTGAAGGGCCGCGTCATTGTGCCGCCCTGCTTCGAAGCCGCCAGCGCGGTGGGGGCGGCCGCCTCGCCCATATATTTGAAGCGCCAGGTGGAAATTCACAGCCTGCCGGCCTTTTCCGGCTACCGGCTGTTTCTGCCGCACAAGCTGGTGGACGGCGAGACCGTCGACGAACTGGCGGAACTGGCGATTCGGGAGATGGAGCCCCACATGCGGGCCCTGGCCCTGATGGCCGGAGCCGGCCGGCCGGCCGTGACCGTATTCCGGGCCGACCGCCGGCTGGCGGTGGAAAACGGCGAATGCAGCCTGGGCGCCACCCTGACCTTCACCGCCAGGGACGAAGCCGCCTGATACAGCTCCGGCGGGTCAATATCCGAGACGGGGTGGGCGGAGCCACCCGACCGCATCTTGGACTTTAAAACAGCTCGAACACTGGCGTTCGAGCTGTTTTTTATACAGTATCGTCCGCGTATTTTAAAAAATTCAGGCGCTGTGTTCTTCGCCCGATCACCCGTTGATGCCAAGAGCCGGCAATCAGACCGCCCCTCGGCGGCGCGTCGCCCCATTTGGGGCCGTGTAGAATTGCGGCTTCTGTTCCAAGCCCCATTTCATCCACATCGACAATTGCCGTCGCGTCGCGGGCGGCCTTGTACGCCGGAGGGCATTTGCCCTATAATGGGCCCGGAAGGCGGTGGCGCGTGGCCGATATACAGAGACTTATTCAAACAATACTGTCGGATACGAAATTCGCCGTGAGCGGGCATTTCGCCGATAAAGTGTATCAGGACGAGCCCATACTCATCACCGCGGCCCAGATGGAACGCCACCCGCCGGCCAAATACCGGGCCATGCGCAACATAGCCCGGGACCGCGGGCTGTACCGCGAGTCCGAAGCGAAGATATTCTATGAACAGGGCCAATTCATGGCCGACTTCGAGGATGATTTCAAGTATCAGGGGGAGTTCGAACGGTATTTTCCGACCTATCAGGCCATGAACGACCGGCAATTGCGCGGGTATTTTTCCTGGCGGACCAAAGTCAGGCGGGGGGTGGTTGAAAGAACGTCGCTTTCTTTCGTGTTCGTTTATATTTATGAACTGATCAACCAAATCGGCGTGCGCTCCCCGGAGGAAGGCTTCCACGCTCTGAAAAATTTCTGGGCGGCTTATGGAGAGATCGATTCGCGGATCAGCCGCTACGTTCGGTTGTGGCTCGTGGATTATGTCGTGTACCACAATCTTGACCAATCTTTGCTGGAAGATTTTTCCGGGGCGGGCTTCGACCGGGCGGTCCTGACCTTGCTCGAATACTCGTCCCGCGGCGCGGAAGAGGTGTTTTCGGCTTTGAACGCCCTGTCTTCATACAATATGGAAAACTCCCGGTTTTTCAAGCGCCGCCCCGACGACGTCAAACAGGTCGTACGGGATGTTTTTGCGGCCTTTTCGGATCATTACGATAAACACTGCAAAAACACGCTCTGTGAAAAATTCTTCGGCAAGCTGTTCGCCGGCCCGTATTCCATGTTCAATTCCGCCGTGTTTTACGATCGAATCCGCCACCGGGATTATGTGTATGAAATAAACCCCGCGTATCGATACACCTGCCGGGACGGCCAGTGGAGCTGCGAGCGGTTTTTTTGTTACGGCGGTAAAAACCGGCAGATCGGAGCCCTGCTGAAAACCGTCGATTTTCTGATGCGCCGGAAATACGACTTCAAGTCCCCCCTGAAAGCGGGCCCGACGACCAAAGTATTGCGAACCATAATCGAGACGGCCATCGAGAAGCACCAGGCCAGCCAAAGGGAAGCCGCCCGGCCCAAAATCGAGATCGACGTCTCCAAGCTGCAGAGCATACGGGACGCCGCCCTGGAAACCCAGAACAAACTGATCGTTGAGGAAGGCGGCGAGACGGAGACGCCGGAGGCGGGCGCGGAAAAAAGCGGCCCGGGAAACGACGCCGGCCTGAGCGACGCCGAATACCAGTTTATGCGCCGGCTGCTCCATGGCCAAGCGTATGATGATCTGATGCGATCACAAGGCCTGATGCTCTCGGTCGTGATCGACGCCGTCAACGAAAAACTTTTCGACCGGTTCGGCGACACGGTGGTCACCGAAACCGGGGGCCGGCCGGAGTTGATCGAAGACTACCTGGAGGAACTGAAGGGAATGATCAGGCCATGAAAATCCCCAAGAGGATAGCGGCGGTCATTATAAATTCGCTCAAAGGCGGGGTGGTGCCGAGGGTGGGCCTTCCGTACGTCACGGTGGGCCGGGAGACGGAAATCAACGCCCTCTTGCACGATGTCGACATCATCGTCGACGGCGGCGCCTCCTTCCGGTTCATCGTGGGCCGGTACGGCAGCGGCAAAAGCTTTCTGTTGCAGACCATCCGGAACTATGTGATGGACCGGAATTTTGTGGTCGCGGACGCCGACCTCTCGCCGGAAAGGCGCCTTCAGGGGACCAAAGGCCAGGGGTTGGCCACCTACAGGGAACTCATCCGCAACCTGTCCACCAAAACGCGCCCCGAAGGCGGCGCGTTGACGTTGATCCTGGATAGATGGATAAGCGGCGTTCAGAGCGAGGTCGCGGCGACCGGCGGCCTCTCCTTCGATGATCCCGGTTTCAGCGCGCTGGTGGAAAAGAAAATCCACGAGGTGGTGCTCTCTCTTCAGGAAATGGTGCACGGCTTCGATTTCGCCCGGCTCCTGACCATGTATTACCGGTCATACCTCGAAGGGAACGAGGAGGGCAAAGCCCGGGTCGTCAAATGGTTCCGCGGCGAATACGCGGGCAAGGCGGAGGCCCGGGCCGAGCTCGGGGTGAACATCCTCATCACCGACGACGACTGGTACGAGTATGTGAAGCTGTTCGCCGCGTTCCTGCGCCGGGCGGGCTACGGCGGCCTGATGATTCTCATCGACGAACTGGTCAACATTTACAAGATACCCAACAGCATCACCCGGCAGTACAATTACGAAAAAATCCTCACCATGTATAACGACACGTTGCAGGGCAAGGCCCGGCACCTGGGCATCGTCATGGGCGGCACGCCCCAGTGTATCGAGGACACCCGGCGCGGGGTCTTCAGTTACGAGGCCCTGCGGTCCCGCCTGGAGGAGGGGCGTTTCAGCCTCGGCGGCCTCAAGGACGTGCTGGCGCCGGTCATCAGGCTGTCGCCGCTGACCTATGAGGAGATGCTGGTGCTGATCGAAAAGCTGGCCGATATCCACGCCGGCCTTTTCGAATACGAGCGCACCCTGGGCCAGGACGACCTGATCAACTTCATCAAGATCGAATTCGGCCGGATCGGCGCGGATACGAACATCACCCCCCGCGAGGTGATCCGGGATTTCATCGAAGTCCTGAACATCGTGCACCAGAACCCGAAAACCAAGGTTGCGGATCTTCTGGACCTGAAAACTTTCGCCTACGCCAAGCCGGAGCTGGAGGGCCAGGCGGTGGAAAAGGAATTTGAGGAATTCGAACTCTAATGAATGTTTTCAACCGTTACGCACCGTTCATCCAGGATTTCATCTACCAGAACAGCTGGGAATCGCTGCGGGCCATCCAGGTCGCGGCGGGCGACGCGGTTTTCAACACGGACGACAACCTCCTTTTGTGCGCGGCCACCGCTTCGGGGAAGACGGAGGCGGCCTTTTTCCCCATCCTGACCCTGTTCACCGAAGATCCGCCGAAATCCGTCGGCGCGCTCTACATCGGCCCCTTGAAGGCTCTCATCAACGACCAGTTCCTGCGTCTGGGCGATCTCTGCCGGGAGGCGCACATTCCGGTTTGGCACTGGCATGGAGACGTGGCCCAGTCCCGCAAGAACAAGCTCCTGAAAAACCCTTCCGGCATTCTCCAGATCACTCCCGAATCCCTGGAAGCCCTGTTATTGCATAAGCACGCCGATGTTGGCCGCCTGTTCGGCGACCTCAGGTTCATCGTGATCGACGAAGTCCATTCCCTTCTGCGCGGCGACCGCGGCGGCCAGGCCCTGTGCCTGATCGAGCGGCTGTCCAGGCTCGCGGACGTCAACCCGAGGCGCATCGGCCTTTCGGCCACCGTCGGCGACCCGGAAAGCACGGGGAGGTTTTTGTCGTCGGGCACCGGGCGGAACACGTTGATCCCCAGAATTGAGGCCGGCGGCATCAAATGGCGGCTCTCCATGGAGCATTTTTACCTTCAGGGCGCCCAATCGGCGGAGGGGCGCGACATCCCGGAGGCCCTGCCGGTGCTGGACGGGGCGACGGACCGGGCGCCGAAAAACGCCGATCCGGGCCTGGGCTACATCTTCGCGCACACCAAGGGGAAGAAATGCATGGTCTTCGTCAATTCCCGGGAGGAATGCGAGGCGGTCACCACCACGCTGCGCCAATACTGCGAGGCCAACCGGGAGCCGGACCGGTTTTTGATCCACCACGGCAATTTGTCGGCATCGTATCGAGAGACCGCGGAAGCGGTGATGAAGGACGACGAGAAGTGCCAGACCACCGTGACCACCGCGACCCTGGAACTGGGCATCGACATCGGCCGGCTGGAGCGCGCCTTTCAGATCGACGCGCCGTTCACCGTGTCTTCATTTCTTCAGCGGATGGGCCGCACCGGCCGGCGGGAGGCGCCGCCCGAGATGTGGTTCGTCATGCGCGAGGAACAGCCGGAACCCGGGGCCATGCTGCCGGTGACGATTCCCTGGGCCCTCACCCAGGGCATCGCCCTGGTGCAACTGTATGTCCTGGAGCGCTGGGTCGAGCCGCCGAAACTGGACCGGCTGCCTTTCAGCCTCCTGTATCATCAGACCATGTGCACCCTGGCTTCCGGCGGCGAAATGTCGCCGGCGCTTCTCGCCTCCCGGGTCCTGTCGTTGAGCTGTTTCCACCGCGTCACCCAGGACGACTACAAGCTCCTGCTGCGGCATCTGTTGGCCACCGAACACATCCAGAAGATCGACGGCGGCGGGCTGATCGTCGGGCTGGCCGGGGAAAGGCAGACCAGTTCCTATAAATTCTATGCCGTGTTCCAGGAAAACGAGGAATACACCGTCCGCTGTCAATCCCAGGAACTGGGCACAATCGTTTCGCCGCCGCCGGTCGGGGAGAAAATAGCCCTGGCCGGGCACGTCTGGATCGTGGAGGAGGTCGATCACCAACGCCGCCTGGTGTATTGCGAACAGGTCAAGGGCAAGGTCCCGGCCTATTTCGGGCAGTGCCCCGGCGACATCAACACCCGGGTGCTGGAAAAAATGAAAGACGTGCTGCGGGAGGGCGCGGCCTATCCCTATCTCATGAAAAACGCGGTGGCCAGGCTGGCCGAGGCGCGGCACACGGCCGCCAACTCGGGCCTGACGGCAGAACCGCTCATCTGTCTGGGCGGCGATATGTGGTGCCTGTTCCCGTGGCTGGGCACCTATGCCTTTCTGGCTTTGGAACGATTCATCAAAATCAAATGCGCGCCGCTTCTGGGCCTGACCGCCCTGGATTCGTCCCGGCCGTATTTCATCCAGTTCAAGATGAAGGCCGGGAAAGAAGAGTTCTTCAGGGTGTTGAGCGATATGGAAAAGCGGCCGCTCGACCCGATGGAGCTGATCTACGGGGGGGAGGTGCCGCTGTTTGAAAAATACGACGGATTTCTGCCCGGGGACCTGGTGCGGAAAGGCTTCGCCCACGGCATCCTCGGCCTGGAGGAAATGAAGGCCCGCATCCGCGGCTGGAGCGAATGCGGCTTCGGCCCGTCTGCCGAGGAAGGGTGACCCGCCGCCGGGCCCGGGGGCGAAAACCGGAGGCCAAGGCCCACGGAGGCCCGACAGCTCTGATACCAATTCTCCATTAAGATCGCTTTAATTTCGTTGGCCAAGTCAGCCAGGCAGGGCGGTCCGGTAATGCTTCGGAGGGCGGCCGCGTGGGCCCCGACCGCGTCGCCGACGGGACGTTTCGAAGGCCAGGGCCGCCACTGGCGGCGCGGTTGGGCAGCGGCCAACCAGAGAAGCATTACCGGACCGCCCTGCCGTGCGAATGCCGATAAGGCCATCTTGAGAAGTGGTATGAGCCGTCGGGCTTTTAGGGCCCGAATGAGGGTGCGATGGTTAAAGACCGGGCACCGGGTTCCCTTCACTTTCAGAACGAATTAGCCAAAGCCTCGGCCCGGGCCGGACCGTCGGTCTTGTGAACATCGCCGGGAGCGGCGGCGGACGGCACCAGAACCTCGCCCACGGATTTCCATTTGAGCAGCGAGGTGGTGTGTTCATACGCGAAGCGAAGGCCGTCAAAGGTCGACATGTCGCCCTCTTCACAACAGGCGATCAGGGCGCATTCCTTGTCGCCGCCCCCTCTGTTGCCGACCATAAAGGCGTAGAACTTGTCGATCACGGCCTTGATCTGCGAGGGGAAGGTGTACCAATACAAGGGCGTGGCCAGGACGACCGCGTCCGCGGCTTCAATGGCCGGGGCCATTTTGTTGAAATCGTCGTCGAAGGTGCAGGCCTGGCCCGACTGATAGCAGGCATCGCAGGCCCGGCAGCCGTCCACGGTCATATCCGCCGCGTCGAAGCGGGTGATGGTGTGGCCTTTTTTTTCGGCGGCCTTGATGAACGCTTCCGCCAGGGCCAGGCTGTTGCCGTTTTTGCGCGGACTGCCGGTCAGCACGACGATTTTTTTGCTTTTCTCCATGATCTTCTCTCCTTTTGGCGATATTGGGACGAATGATTCGGCGGCCTCCCCCCGCATCCGGCCATCAAAGGTCGGCGCCGCCTCACCGGTCAGCTTTAATTTTAGTATGAATTGGATAATAAGCAAGTACGCACATCAATGTGCGATACTTTCCATATCGTCTAGTACTAGCTTGCAGGAGAGTGATTACTCCGGCAGCCAAATACGTCACACTCGCGATTTCGGGCTTTGGTGAAATCGCGAGTGTGACGTATTCAGTCGCCGGAGCAATATTACCGGGCGCTCCCGGTGGGCAGCCGCTTTTCCACGGCCTTCATAATGAGCTCGGCCAGCTTGTCGTAATCCCCGTCAAAGTGGTGGCCGCCGGGCAACTCCAGGGTCTCGCCCACGGCCCGCGCCTGAAGGCACCCGCTTCCGGCCTTCTCCTTGGCGCCGTAAATGCAAAGAACCTTCCCCGGCGGCAGCCGGCTCATTTCCGGGCCGGTGGCCGTTTCCGAAGCCCGGCCCCCCAGCCAGCCGCTGACCGCGATTTCAAAATTCGCCTCCCTGGCGAAAGCCAAAAGGACGACGGCCGCCACGCTGTCCTGGTCCGCCGGCGAAAGGCGGTTGTAGAGCGCCGGCATGATATCCGCCCCGAAGGAATACCCGGCCAGCACAAAACGCCTGGCCCCCCGGTTTTTTCGGTAGTCGTCCATGATGCGGGCCAGGTCCAGGGCGGCGCGTTCCGGGCTCTGGTGCTGCCAGAAAAGCTTGAGCGTGTCCACGCCGGCCACCTGAAAGCCGTGCGCGGCCAGGTATTCGCCGCAGACCTTGTCCAGATCCCGCCAGCCGCCGTCGCCGGAATAAAAGATCACCGCGGTCTCCGCGCGGGCGGACCCGGGCGCGGGCGCGAGGTGCGTCACCGGCAGTTCACGCTCCCGCCCGCCGAGGAGCGCGGGCGTTTCGGCCAGCAGAAGCCGGGCCGGGTCGGCCCCGTAACTGCCGATGACCACATGCAGGCGGTCCGGCGGCAGCCGGCGGAGGAACCGCCCGGTGGCCTCGTCCGGCCCGTTGTTCCAGACCACGTCCCAGGCGCCGTGCCTGATTTCCGGCGGCAACTCCTCCGGGCAGTCCGGCCGGCTCAAACTGAACTCCACCGAGACCGCCCGGGCCGCGTCGTCGCTTTGTTCCGCCAGCCAGCGGTAGGCGAAGGCCGCGCCTTCGTTCATCCCGGCCACCACCCGCGGCTCGTCGCCGCCCAGAAACGCCCTGGCCTCGGCGTAGAGCCGCCGCTGTTCGGCGCAGGATCCGCCCGCCTTGAGGCGGAACTGGACCAGGCGCAGCCCGGCGCTTCGGGATAGTTCCAGAAGTTGCTCCTCGTTCAGCCCGCCGTCGGGCGGGGCGGCGATGACGCAGCCGGTTCCGCCGCCCGCCGGCCGAACGGCCCGCATGACCGCGCCCTCGCTGTCCAGGCGCGTTTCCAGGACGGGCTCGCCGGGGCGCCCGATCCAGAGGACGGCTCCGCCGCCGGCCACGGCCAGGATCGCCAGCGCGCCGAGAATTTTTTTCCATAAAGATAAACGGCGGATACGCATCATGACTCACCATCCATCGGTCCGACCCGTCGATCGGGCGTTTCTTTCGGGTCCCTTCGGCCCCGGGCCGCGCCGTCGCGGCCCGGGAGGCCGCCGGAAATGAGCATGGTGACGTCCGCCAGGGCCAGGAGCAGGTCCAGGCCCGGGGCCACCGCCAGATAGCGCGGCTCCCAGGTGGTGGCGAACTTGTCCTTGAACCGGTGCAGGCCCTGAAAGCTGTAAAACCGGTCTCCATGGCGATACATGATCGAACCCAGGCGCTGAGTCAGCGGCGCCCCCCGGCGCGGCGTCAGGCCCGCCAGGGGCGCCATGCCCAGGCTGAAATATCCGTACCCGCGTTCCTGGTAATGGAGGATCAGCCCGACCATGATGAAGGCCATGGTCAGGGGGTGGGCGTCCCCGGTCACGCGCATGATGTCGAGGCCGGCCCCGCTCTTTTTTTCCGTTTCCAACAGGGAGGTGAAAGCGATGATCCGGCCCTCCCGCCGCACGGCGGCGATGCGGAAATAGCGCAGGTAATCCGGCGAAAAGCGCCCCAGGGAAAAACCCCTTTCCCGGCCGTGCCGGCCGGCCAGCCAATCGTCGGAAACCCGGCGCAATTCGTCCGGCGGCGCTTCCCCCGGCTGATATATTTCAAACGTCAGGCCGTCGCGCCGGCCCCGGTTCCAGGTGTAGCGCAGATCTTTGGCCGAACTGCCGCCCAGGTCGAAGGACGGCAGATCCACCAGGGCCTCCTCCCCCAGCTTGACGGCCGTCATGCCGATGTCCATGTAGTACGGCAGGTTGGCCGCCCGGACCTGGTAAAACACCGGACGGAGGGAATGCTGATCGCAGAGATCGCGGAACTTCCAGATCAAACCCGCCCGCTCCCCGGGCGGACCGATGGGATCAAAAAGCGCCACCATGCTGTGACGCCAGCGGGCATACATGATGAACGCCGTTTCGGAAGTGTTGAACAGGATGGATTTGTCGCCGCTCAGCGCCAGCCCGCCTTCCGGCTGCTGCGAGCTGAGATAGATGCCGTGGGCCTTTTCCAACTGGGCGCGGTCCGGTTTGGAACAGAGAGGCGGCGGCGATCTCAGCAGCCAGGCCAGGGCCGCGCCGCCCAACAGCAGCGCGCCGCCCAGGGCGGCCCGCAGGGCCCGGGGCACGTCGTCGTTCAATTCAAACTGCCACCACAGCTGATTGCAATAGGGCGTCTCCCGGTACACAAAAAGCATCAGCCACACGGCGGCGACCAGGACGCACAGGCAGGCCGCGATATACTGAGGCGAAAACGAAAACAACCCCAGGCGGCTCCGTCGGTAGAACGCGCCGCGAAAGCCCCAGAGCGCCAGCGCCAGCGCCAGGAGCACGGTGGATTCCAGCCAGTCCAGCCCCCGGAACAGACAGAGCACGCTGCCGGCCAAAAGCAACATGACGGTCAGGCCCCAGGCCGAGGCCAGCCGGCGCCGCAGCCCCCTGGCCAAAAGCAGGCAGAGCACGCCGATCAGGCTGGCGGCGAAATGCGACAGGTTGACCAGTTGGCTCGGCACCACGAAATCCAACAGACGCAGGCGGCTGTCCACGGCCGGGGTCATGCCGGAGAAAAGCAGGACGATCCCGACGAAGAACACCAGCATGGACATGATCGGCGCGGCGAAACCGGAGGCCGAGCGGATGGCCCGGCCGACCGGCGGCAGGCTGGAAACCTCCCGGACGAGCAGAGTCAGGCTGGCCAGCCCCAGCGGAAGCAGTATATACGTGATCCGGTAGAGCAACAGGGCGGCCGCCAGGGGCTTGGCGCCGATTTCCGGGGCGAAGGCCGTGAGGATCACCGCCTCGAAGACTCCCAGCCCCCCCGGCACGTGACTGAGCACGCCGGCGGCCAGGGCCAGCGGATAAATCAAGAGGAAAGCGGCCAAGGGCGGTCTGACCGGCAGGAGGACGTACAGAATGGAGGCCGCGCAGATGACGTCCAGCAGCGTCAGGCCCAACTGCCGGGCGGCCAGGCGCGCCCCGGGCAGCCTCAGAGACCACCGGCCGAATTTGAAGATTCTGGTATCGGGGTTGGGGCGCTGATCCGTGCGGTGGAGAACGAGATAAACCAGCCCGGCCAGGTACAGCAGGATGACCGCCCCGGCGGCGAGGCCCAGGCCGATGGGCGAAAAGGCCAGGGCGGCCCCGGCCTGGGACGGGTGGACCAAAGCGGCGACGGCGGCCAAAAGCGGCAGGGCGCAGCCCAGGGACAGGGAAGTGAAGACCGACATGCGCAGGACGTCCGCGGCCGCCAGCCCCTGTGAGAAATAGAGGCGATAACGCACCGCGCCGCCGGAGAGCATGGATACGCCCAAGGCGTTACTCACCGCCGAAGCGCAGACCCCGCCCAGGATGATGCTGGACGGGCGCAGCCTGACCCCGGCATAGCGGGCGGCCGACCATTCGTAACCAATCAGCATCACGTAGCTGCCGCAGGCCGCCAGCGCCGCCGCCAGCAGCGATGCGGCCGGCACGTCGTTCACCGCCTGGCGCAGGTCGAAAAAGCTTATGGTCCGTATTTCCCGCCAGCAAATCAGGAGGGCGGCGACAAAAACCACCAAAGCGAACGAAATGCCCAAGGCCTGCCTGTAAGCGCCGAGGCGCTCAAGCAGACGCCAGGGTAAAACATTGCGTACAGCCGTTCTCACTGGTGTTCACCCAACCTTTGCCAGGCGGAATAGGGAGTGACGGCCGAAAAAGGCCGTGAGCTTATGGGTCACGTACCCGCCACGGAGCGTCTCCAGTGGCCGGCCGCCACGGAAACCCCGGGCCCCCAAAGTGCGGTGTGAAGTATTCCGCCATAAAAACATGGCGTTATGAAGCCATTGTACGCGCGTGTTTCGCGGAAAGCAAGACCCCTCCCCACAACGCCGGGTCTTCGGCGGCGGCCCCCGATCTTTGGCGGGCGGAGAATCGGGGCTCCGGGCCGGGCCCCGCACGGGGCGTCATTAACGAAAAATTCCCCCGATGGACGGTCCGGGGACGCAAAACCTTTGAATCGTGGTACAATGGTCCCCAATCATTTTACTGGAGATCAGCCGCCGTGGACAGACCAATCATTCGCCACCTCACCGATAACGACCTCTACACCTTCACCGTCTGTTATCTGTATTTGAACCGCTTCCCCCGGGCTTACGGACGCTACAGCTTCATCGACCGCAACGACACGGTCTACCCCCCGGGGTTCGCCGAAAAAGTCAGGGAAGAACTGAAGGCCATGGAGACCATCGCCGTCTCCGACGAGGAAATCGCCTTCATGCGGCGGCGGTGCTATTATCTGCCCACCTGGTTTTACACCTTCCTGCGCGGCTACCGTTTCAACGCCGACGAAGTGACCGTGGAGCAGGACCGGACGGGGCGGCTGTCGATCACCGCGGAAGGCCTCCTGTGGAAAACCATTTTTTGGGAGGTGCCCCTGCTGGCCGTGGTGTCGGAGCTCAAGCACCGGGTGGACGGCGATCTGCAAGGCTACGACCGGGAGCGGGAATATGAAAAATCGCTGGGCAAGGGCCGCCGTCTGGTTCAAAACGGCCTTTCCTTCGCCGAATTCGGCACCCGCCGCCGCTTTTCTTATGACCACCATGTGACGGTGCTGGAGAGTCTGCTGGCGGCCAATGAGGAGCGGACTCCCGATCAGGGGCGGTTTGTGGGCACTTCCAACGTCTATCTGGCCATGAAATTCGATGTTCTGCCCATCGGAACCATGAGCCACCAGGTCGTCAGCTTCTGCGGGGCCATTTTCGGCTACAAGGAGGCCAATTTCATCGCCATGCACCACTGGCAGGAAACCTTCGATTCCGACCTGGGCACCTATCTGTACGACACATACGGCTGGAACGCCTTCGCCGAGAATTTCGGGAAAAAATACGCCAAGCTCTTTGACGGCCTCCGGGTCGACAGCGGCGACAATTTCGCGGCCGTGAATAAAATCGTGGCCAAATATGAAGAGCTGAACATCAATCCCCTGACCAAGTCCCTGACCTTCAGCAACAGCCTCAGCGTGGAGGAGGCGGTGGCCATCCACCGTTATTGCGAGGGGCGGATCGGCGACAACTACGGCATCGGCACCTTTCTGACTTGCGACGTGACCGGGGTGGCGCCGATGAATATCGTCATGAAGCTCATCGCCGCCCGGCTGACGGAAAAAAAGCCCTGGCAGAAAGCCGTCAAACTGTCGGACGACCCGGGCAAGCACACCGGCGACCCCGACGAAGTGGATCTGGCCATCAAGACCCTGAAATCACGCGGGTGACCGCATAGATTCGGCGGCTGTACATTCATTGTCGGCCGGCCAGGCCCCTGTGCTGTCGAGACCTTGACCAGACCGCTCCGAATACGTTCAGTGGCGGGCCAATATCTCCAACTTGAAGGGGGATGAAATAAAGAAGCCATAAACGCGGGCAGTCCGTTGTCGAGCGGGGCGCCGACAACGGACTGACATTGGATGCTGAAGACTTTTCGGAAGTTAAAGCCGCGTACCTTCAACAACTGCACTGGCGGAGAGATGGATGGGAAAAGAGTTGGTTTGG
Organism: Candidatus Adiutrix sp.; assembly: GCA_031553735.1. Classification (GTDB taxonomy): domain Bacteria; phylum Desulfobacterota; class Desulfarculia; order Adiutricales; family Adiutricaceae; genus Adiutrix. Next base: position 18,890 of record JAVBLB010000004.1, on the reverse strand, counting down.
GGACGGTCTTTTATTTGAATGACCGCCTGCGGGATTCCCGCCCCCGGCATTACTCCCAAAATTTTCCCGGATAATAGCGGTTGCGGCTGCGGCCGAAAGCGGTGATGGAAAAGCTTATCTCCACCCGGCCGCCTTCATCAAGCCATTCCCGGTCAGGCTTCACCAGTCCGAGAGACGCCATATTAAACAAATGGTCCATAATGACCGTGCGCGAACACTGCTTTTCGGCGCCGTAGTCTTTGGACAGGGCGGTCAGCAATTCATGCGTCGATTGTTCGGCGCCGGCTTCGGCCAATAACAGCAAGAGCTTCATTCTCAGCGGCAATTTTTGTCCAGTCATGATCACCTCCGGCTTTATTGTTAAGGCCCCAAATGCGGATTAATCGCATTTGGGGCCTTAACTTGTCTACTGGGTCCTCAAGGAAAATAACTCCCTGGGATTGCCGACAATCAAAACGCACCCGATCAGTTCGATAAGCGCGCCGATCAGCAGATTGACGGTGGGCTCAGCCTGGCCGATGGCCCAACTGAACACGATGAACCAAATGGAATAGGTGACGTAAAGCGCCTGGCCCCGGGCGACACCGGCCCGGTTCTGCCCTTTGTAATAACCCAGATACGCCACCACGCCGACCACGCCGACGCCGGCGAGGGCCGCCAGAATGAAAAAGTCGCCGGTCACTTTAATGAACAACACATAAAACAAAGGGATGACGAATATGGCGTAAATGATGCTGGAAACCAGCTCGCGAATCCCCAGGGCGATGTCGGAATCGACCAGATCCATGCCGAAAACACCCAGAACCCCTTCCATGCCCCAGCCGAAAGCGCCCATCAGGGCCAGGCCGATACCCAGATAAAAATGGGGATACTGTCCCTCGGGCGGTACCCAGGAGACGATGACCGCCCCGGTGAGAACCAGCACGATGCCCAGCCAGACCCGGGGGACGATTTTTTCCTTGAGAAAAATGGCCGCCAAAATGGCCCCGACCGCCGGATAGCAGGCGGTGATGGCCACGGCGTAAGTGCCGCCGAGGGCCAACCCCAGCACGTAACCGCTCATGGCCATGGCCCCGAATACGGCGGCCAGGCAGATGAACCCGCCGGGTTTGGTGCGCAGGGTGCGGCCGTATTCCCTGATCTTTCCAGTGGCCAGATTAAACAGAATCATAATCAGGCCGCCGAAGGCGTCGTGGAACATGGCGAAAATCAAAGGCAGCATGTAGACGGTCTCGTCTATCACCCCCCGGCTGCCTATCCATGCGAAAATGAGGCTTAAAATGACCGCGTCCAGACCCCAGAGCATGCCTCCGCCTATGGCGTAAAATATGCCTTTGCGGGCGCCTTTGATCTTCATTTTAGCGATCAGAGAGCTGTTTGGATCGACAAAGTTTTCGTTCATGGCGGGGCCTCCTGCCAAGGGAGCCGGGCCAAACCGCGCCCGGTTCGGAATTAAGGGGCAAGATGCATGGCGGCCGCGGAACAGGCCGCTCAGAGCTCAAAATGGCTTTCGTCCACCGTGACCCCCGGAGGTACAATCACAAAGTCGTCATCAAAATCCAGTTTGGCCATTTTCCGCAGCACTCCGAAGCGGCCGGGAGCTTCCCTGATTTCCAGGCCGGTGGTTTCAGCGATGGGAGCCAGGATTTCGGCGGCTCCGGCCAGATCATACAAACCGGTATTGATGAGGATAAAATGACGATAATGGGCATAAATCATCTTCATTACCCGGGCCGCTTTTTCAGGTCCGTACTTGGCCAGACTGTGGCGGTATTCACCGTCCACCGAGTAGGGGCCGCCGAACCAGCCGCCGGTCAAAAAATAGGCCTCCGACGGCCTGGAGGACGGCAGGCGATTGTCGGACAACAAAAGATCCAGGCAATCGGCGCATTTGGGCAGCACCAGGCTGGCTTTGGGAGAGTTGAGACCCAGAACGCCGTTGCCGCACCGCCCCATCGGCAGCAGCACCTGGTCGACGTATTCCAGATGACCCACTATCTCATTTAAATAAGCCCGCATTTTCTCGGCGACCAGGTGCAGGCCCCGAGGTATGAAAATGACCGGAATGCACACCGGCGCTTCGGCCAGGGCGGCCAAAAGTTCAGGCTTGATGTTATGGCAGGCCAGCATCAGATAATTCGGCATCCGCACCCTCCTGATCGGATGTTTGCGCGTTTTACAATTTATTAAAGACAGATAAATTGTAAAACACCTAGGTGGGCCGCCACAGTCACCGGACCTCGGCCAGAGGCAGATAGGCCTCGAAATAGTTTTCCGCCCCTCCGGGCTTTCTGAGGCCGAAAAGAAAGGTGACGATATAAGGCTCGGCCGGGGTGAAATTGTGGTCCCGGCTCCATTGGAGCATATGGTCGAACAGTTTCGGCGATGCGATGTTGTCGCCGCTTTTAAACAGCGAATAAATGTAGCGGCCGCTTTCCCTGACTTCTTCCCGGGCCTTCAAATCGGACTCGTCCAAAAGGTCGCGGTCGTCTTCGAAAACAATGGAAACCAGGTCCCGGCAAAGCAGCCGGCCATCTGCGCCGACAAAGCGGGCCGAAGGGTAGCTGGCCGGGAATATCTGACTTTGGGTGTTGAAAACATAAGACGACGGGAAAAAATGCATGGCCGGGACTTTGGCGATGAAAGTCTGGCCGCAGTGCTGTCTGACCCTCTGAAATATGCCTTCGAATAATGTAATGGCCCGAAGGCTGATTTTGGATCGGGCTATGCGCTCTTCCAGATGCTCTTTCTGGCTCTGAAAAATAGCCGCGCATTCTTCGACGGAATCCGCGTTAAGGCAGTTGGAGACGTTTTCCAGGCTGAAGTCAAGAGCCACTCTCCGGTAGGCGATGTCAAAAAGCTGCATCAAGTCTTCCATGGCGAAAAAGCGATAACCGTTGGAATCGCTGCCCACCCGCAAAAGCCGCCGCTCCAGGTAATGGCGCACAGTTGTCCGGCGAAACCCGAAAAGTTTCTCAATTTCTCCGATGCGGTATTTGTTTTTCATGAGCCCTCCAGCTCCCGGCCGCCCACGCGGTCGGACAGCGGCGCCGCAAACCGGCGCCGCCATCAAAGATAATCAGCTGGAGGGTTCAAAAAGCCATTTTCCCGACACGTTTTCAACTTCCTCCTGTGGGCCGGCAAGCTCGCCTCCGGCCCACGGCGAATTCAAAAATCAGTCGAACGACAGGCCGATACGGGCCAATTCGTCCTTGACGCGGTGGTAAACCCCCAGATACTCCTCGGTGGGCTGGAAAGTGGTGAGGTCGTTGCACTCCTGGAACTTCTTCCCCACCGGCGGCTTTTTATCGATGAAAACTTCTTGTTCGTACTTGGCCAGAATCTTAAGGAGCATCTCGTTGGCTTTGGCCCGAGTGGTGCGGGTGGCGGCCCGGCAGATATCGATGACGAAGCGGGAATCCAGCGGACCGCCGAAATAATCGGTCTGGTTGCCCTGGCGGCCGCCCCCGTGGCCCGGGTTGACGCCGCAGATGATCTGGGGAAAAGCCGCGCCGGCCACTTCATAAAGATAGGATTCCGTGCCCGGCCCGCTGTGGGCCTGATAAGGCGACCAGCCCTGCATGGGGAACGGGGTGTGTCTGGCCATGGCCGCCAGGCCCAGGCAGGTGGCCCAAATCACCGGCCGGCTGCTCATGGCCGGGGCGTTCATGGCGTCGGGCGTCCACAGGGCGATGATGTCGCCTTTGTACAGCATGCGGGAGGCGATGGCCTCGGCCACCGAAGCGATGGCCGCGCCTTCTGGGCCCCCGCACAATCCGCCGACGAAGGTGGTGCCCATGGCCCAGACTTTGACGCCATAGGTGTGATAGTGTTCGGCCTTGTTGAAACCGTCATAATCGGCCTTAAGGTTGGGCATGACGTAGGTATGCACCACGTCTCCCTGCCTGTAGCCCCATTCAGGGTTGCAGGCGCCGATGGAAGCCGCCGGCGAGCCGTAGGAACTGCCCCACAGGCACAGGCCGGGCCGGCCGGCCCGCCGGGCGGCCTCCCGAGCGCGGGACATTTCCATTTTTTCAACCTGCATTTCAAAGGGCGAGCCGGTTTTGACGGGCATGCCCCGGACTTCACCCAGGGTGCCGATATACAGCGATTCCACCGCCGGCTCATGGGCGTAGGCTTCATAGGCGATTTGCGCCAAATCGTCGCTGATGGGGTCGCAGATGGGGCCGACCACCGCGTTGGGCATCCGCGGATCGTCGAGATTCCGGTGAATGACCGTCTTGGCCTCTTTGCCCTCGCCGATGTTCACGATCGACGGCGTGTCGGCGATGGCCTGGCGTATCTCGTCTTCCGTGAACTCAATGATCCTTTCCGTATCCGTGCACCAAATGCCAACCTTCGACAGAAGCTCCACCCCGGCCTTGAAGGTGTTGTCGATCATGGCCTCGTCCACCGGCAGCAGTTGCTGGGGGTCGTATTTCAGGCCATATTGCTTGACCAGCTTTTTGATGGTCGGGAACAAACGTTTGAGTTCAAAAACGGACTGCGGGCAGATAGGACCGGTTTCCGCGCGTTTCCACACTTCCCATTGGGGTACGTTGAACATGATTATCCTCCGGTTGATTCAGGCTTATGGCCATTGACGTATGCCATTGTAAAACGCTCTAGGCGAGAATTTTCTTGGCCACCACCACGGCCTCGGCCGCGTCTTTGCTCCAGGCGTCGGCGCCGATGACGTCGGCCAAAGCCTGGTCGGTGGCGCTGCCGCCGATCATGATCTTGTGCTTGTCGCGGATGTTTACGGCCTGGAAATATTCTACCACATCCCGCAGGCCGGTAGCCGTGGTGGTCAGAACGGCCGAAACGCCCACGATGTCGGCCTTGACCTTCTGGGCCTCTTCAGCAAACTTGGAAGCCGGCACGTCGATGCCCAGGTCGATGACCTTGAAGCCCGAGGCCTGGAGAAACGACTTGACGATGTTTTTGCCGATGTCGTGCAGGTCGCCCCTGACCGTGCCGATGACGAAAGTGCCGGCCGACTGGCGGGCCTCAGCCGCCGGGATGGCCGGGATGAGAATGCCCATGGCGGCGTTCATGGCCTCGCCGGCCAGCATGAGTTCCGGCAGGAAAATCTCGCCAGCGCCGAATTTGTCGCCGACCTGGCCGATGCTTTCGATGAGGGCGTTCAGCGCCTTGGCCGCGTCCAGTCCCTGGGACACAACTTGGCCGCACAACTCAATCACCTGATCGTCATCACCCTCCAAAAGGCTGGCCTGAAGCTCTTTGTAAATTTCGGACATTTTTTTCTCCTTTTAAGGCCCCGGCAGGGCGGTGCCCCGCCGAGGCGGCAGTGATGTTCAGGCGGTTCGGCCGGGTCCCGGCTGAACCACCCCCTTGCTTTCTCCCCCGAAAAGGCCCTTTCGGAACCCTTGGATATATTTTTTACACCGCTTGTCTTTTTGCAGCAGCGCTTCCGCGGCGTAAATCAGTCCGGCCATGGCCTGGTCGGCGGGATCGACGATGGCGCTGTCCATGCCGGCGTTAAGGGCCAGCACCAGGGCGGCCTGATTGATGACGCGGCGTCCGGGCAGGCCGAAAGAGATGTTGCTTAAGCCGCTGGTTATGTGTATGTCGGGATACTCATTTTTGATGACCCGGGCACATTCGGCAAAAGTGGCCAGGGCGGCCGGATCGGTGGCCAGGGTCACCACCAGGGGGTCGATGTGCAGGCTCTGCGTGGCCAGGCCGTATTGCCCGGCTTTGAGCATGATTTTCCTAAAAACAGCCAGCCGCTTGTCCGCGGTGTCCGGAATGCCTGAGTCGTCGCAGAGCAGCGTGACGCATTGCCACTGAGTGCCGGCGATAGCCGGGAAAATGGTGTCGATCTTGTCGCTTTCCAGAGATGCGGAATTGATAAGCCCCGGACGGGCGCAAAATTTCATGGCTTCCACGCAAACTCGGGGACTGGGGCTGTCGATGGAGATGGGCCGGTCGGTCACCGATTCAATGTTTTCTATCATCCATTGAAGCGTTTCCAATTCCCGGGTTTCCGGCACCGAAGCGCAGCAGTCGATAAAATCAGCCCCGGCGCCGGCCTGAATTTCCGCCCGGCGCTTTATCACGCCAGCGTCCCGTCCGGCGATGGCCTTGGCCACCGAAGCGATGGAGCCGTTAATTTTTTCTCCGATGATGATCATGATGGAACTCCCGATCTCGGCGTCGCCCCTGACCGCGGCTTAGCCGCGGCCAACCGGCTGCCAGACAGATTTCGACATCAACGTTTCATGACCGGCGACGGCGGAAAGCAGCCCGGCGCCCGGCCTTAAACAACGGTGTACAGCAGACGACAGCGGTGCCCCGACGCTGCCATTGAACGGCAGACGCGACGCATCCTTAACTATGACCCGGCCGCTATGATTTTATTTTATTAACCCGGCAGCTGACGAAGTCGATTCTCGGACGGCCAAGTCCAGCGATTTCGGGCTTTGGCGAAATCGCGAGTGTGACTTATTTAGTTGCCGGAGTAATAGATCAGCTGGCCACAGCTCTAAGTTTTTACTTTATTCAAAAAATATGGAACTGGTTTAACGGCCTGGGCAAGAGCACATGACATCGCGCAAAACGACAGCCGGCGATTTCAGACGGCTCTTCCGTTGAAAATGCCTCGACGCCGCAATAAACAACGTTGCATCCACCGCTTCAGCCGGCCGGCGATGGCCGGACGTCCGGCTGAATCGCTTCCACGACTTCAAACGGCAAGAAAGCCAATAACCGCCGCCGCCTTCAATGGCCAGGCAAAAGCATCCGCGATCTTTATGCAACAGGTTGATAATTGAGATGGACGTCCCGGCGCTGGTCGGGCCCCCGGGAGTTATTTTTATCTTGGAATTAACTATAAAGTATGCACCAGGTACCCGGTCAAGTCTTTTTTTTCACTTTCCTCATTTTTAAAAAAATTTCGTTTTTTTAACGATCGCCGTCGCTGAAACGCTCAATCACGCCTAGTCTCACAAGCTTTTTTTTAAACTCTCCCTTTCGGACGGCTCACCCACCCGCGCCGGCTTCGACCGCCTGACCGGCTAGAGCGCTTATCTATTTACCGGAAAAGCCGCCCATGCGCCCCGCCTCAACTTTCATCAGCTTTCCCGGTTTCCACATAATTATTGCCGCAACCATCATATATGTTATGATAGACTGTATCTAAATTATGCCCGGGTTCACGAGTAGTTCTTGTCGAGCCTAAAAGTTCGAGAATCATTGAGACAGGAGGCAACATGAAACGATTTTTTTGTCGACTGGGCTTGGTCCTGGCGGTCGTGCTGGCCTGCGCTTCCGGCTGGGCGGCCGATTCCCCCCCGCCGATGCGGGAACTCCCCGAGGCCCGGCTGCGCCAACAGGCCCGGGACACCTATTTCTGGGGCTGGCCCCTGGCCAACATCTACAGCCGCCGCCTGGCCTTCAAGGAATTGAAGGAGCCGGCCCTCATGGGCGGCATCGTGCCGGTGGCTCCCCTCAACCGGCTGTCCATGCTCAGCGACTACATCGACCCCGCTGAACGCCTGGTGGCCTGCCCCAACCAGGATGTGGTCTACGGTGCGGTGGTCCTGGCCCTGGATCTGGAACCGGTGGTGCTGCAGGTGCCGGATTTCAAAGGTCGCTTCTGGGTTTACCAGGTGGTTGATCTCCGCACCGACGGCTTCGCCGAACTGGGGGCCATGTATGACACCAAGCCGGGCTTCTACCTCCTGGTCGGCCCGGACTGGAAAGGTGAAACTCCCAAAGGCATAGCCAAGGTTTTCCGGGCTTCTTCCAATACCGGCATGGTCGTGCCCCGCGTTTTCCAGAGCGACTCGCCCGAGGACAAAAAGGTGGTGCGGGAACTGATCGCCGGCATCGGCGCCTACCCGCTGTCGGAATATGACGGCACGATGAAAAAACGCGATTGGAGCGCGCTGCCCAAAATCCAGGGCGCGGCCCAGAGCGGCGCCGGCGAGGGCGAAACCCGGTGGGTGAGCCCTGAGAAATTCTTCGACGAACTGCCGGCCATCCTGGCCGATGCCCGCCCTCAGCCGGGCGAGGACGCCATCTATGAGCGGGCCCGGCAACTGGCCGATCTGGCCAAAACCGACCCGGCCAAACGGGCGATTCTGATCGACGAGGCCCAAAAGACCGACGCCGGGCTGATCGCGCCGCTTCTGCGGTTTCACAATTTTGGGCGGAAGCTCCTGTTCAACTGGAGCACCATCGACAACGGCGCCGAGTTCGGGTTCGATTATTTCACTCGCACCGCCGTGGCCCGATCCAACATCCTGGTCAACAAGAACGTGGAGACCAAGTATTTCTATCAAGAGCTGGACGAAAACGGCCGGCGTCTGAACGGGGCCCAGGCCTACACGGTCACCTTCGGCCCGGAAACCGTGCCGGTGCGCGGCTTCAGGTCCCTGACCCTGTACAACGAGCACCATTTCTTCGCCCCCAACCCCCTGGGGCGCTTCTCCCTGGGCACTAAAAACCAGGACCTCGAACGCAATGCCGACGGTTCGCTGACCATCTACGTTGCGGCCGAATCGCCCGGAGCGGACCGGGAAGCCAACTGGCTGCCCGCGCCCAAGGATGCCGATTTTTCCCTGTATATCCGCGCCTACTGGCCCGAACCCCAGGTGCTGAGCGGGCCCTGGACCCCGGCGCCGGTGGTGCCGACCAGCCCCGGCACGCCCTGAACGCCCGGTAGTGATTGGAAGACGGGCGGATAATTCGCTTGACAGGCCGCCGCCTCCGGTCTATACTTTTACAAGTAAATTTTACTTCGACGAAACCAAAGGTTTATATCATGCACCCGCAGCTTCTTCAAACTGAAAACCAGCCGATGGCCTTCACGAAGGCCGAGGGCTTCGTGTTCGGTTTTCAGTGGTGGTGGCGCCCGCCAGCCTGTGGTTCGTGGGAGGTCTGACCTTTTGTCGTAAGTGACCGGATTCTTCTCCAAACGGGCCGCGGGCTTCCAGCCGAGCGGCCCGTTTTTTTATTCAGCGTTTTTTATCTCGAAAGACATCGACCAGAGGAACATATGAACATCACGCTCCGACAACATGCCCAATGGCTGGACAGCGATGTGGAAACGGTCATCGGCCTTTTTCTGGGCCGCATCGGCCAGGGCGACGGCGTTCTCCTGGAGAGCGCCGAAGTGGACGGCCGCTGGGGCCGCTACAGCCTGGCCGCCGGGGATTTTCTGCTGCTGGCCCGCTGCGAGCAGGGCCGTCTGGCCCTGACCATCAACGACGCCCGGCTGGAGCCGCTCGCGGAATACCAGGGCCGCCCCTATCTGGAGGGCCTGCGGCTGGTCCTGGCCGCCATCAACCTGGAAGCCGACCCGGAAGCGCCGGAATTTCCGCCCATCACCCGGGCCCTGTACGGTTATTTAGGCTACGGCGCGGCCGGGCTGATGGAGCGCAAGCTCTCTGCGGCCCTGCCCCCGGCCGGGGCCGAGGGCGTCTTCGCCCTGCCCAGCCGGGTCTATCTCTTTGACCATACCTATAACCAACTGGTCCGGCTCTCCCTGACCGAGGGCCCGGAGGCGGCCGCACCGCCGGTTCCCCCGGCCGGAACCACAGTGGGGCCGGTGAGTTCCTCCTTCAGCCGGGCCGGCTACGTCCAGGCCGTGCGGGACATCAAGGAGCTGATCCGCCAGGGCCAGGCCATCCAGGTGGTCTTGTCGACCCGCTTTTCCGCGCCTTTTACGGGGGACCTCTTCGAAGTCTACCGCCGCCTGCGGCGCCTGAACCCCTCGCCCTACATGTTCTTTCTGCGGCAGGGGGATTTCAGCCTGGCCGTCTCCTCGCCGGAGGTCATGGTCAGCGCCGACCGGGGCCGGCTGCGGCTGTGCCCCATCGCCGGCACCCGGCCCCGAGGCCAAAGCCTCAGCGAGGACAGCCTCTTCGAGGAGGAGCTGTCCTCCGACCCCAAGGAACAGGCCGAACACGTCATGCTGGTGGACCTGGGCCGCAACGACCTGGGCCGGGTGGCCGCGCCGGGCACGGTCAAGGTGGACCGCTTCATGGAAGTGGAGCGCTTCTCCCACGTCATGCACCTGACCTCGCACCTCTCCGCCGCCCTGGCCGAAGGCCGCGACGCGGTGGACGTCATCGAGGCCGCCTTCCCGGCCGGGACCCTCAGCGGCGCGCCCAAGGTGCGGGCCATGGAAATCATCGCCGGCCTGGAGCCGACGCCCCGGGGGCCCTACGGCGGGGCCCTGGGCTGGCTGGGCCTGGACAAGGACAGCGTCAGCCTCGACCTGGGCATCACCATCCGGGGCCTGTGGGCCCGGGAAGGCCGGGTCTTCTGGCAGGCCGGGGCCGGACTGGTCTACGATTCCGATCCCGAACGGGAATGGCGCGAATGCGCCCAGAAGGGCCGGGCCGCCCTGGAAGCCCTGACCCAGGACCCCGATGAACGAAAGGCTTTGGACAGCATCCTGGCCGGAGGTGAATCATGTTCCTCCTGATCGACAACTACGACTCTTTCACCTATAATCTGGTCCAGGCCTTTCAGGTATTGGACCAGGCGCCGGTGGTGCTGAAAAATGACGACCCGGCCATTTTGAAACTGGCCGAGGGCGGAGCCCTGACTCGGGTCTGCCTCTCCCCCGGGCCGGGCCGGCCGGAAGAAGCCGGCCTCAGCCCGGAATTCCTGAAAATACTGGATCGCCGCCAGCCCGCGGTGCCGGTGCTGGGGGTCTGCCTGGGCCACCAGATGCTGGGGGCCCTCGGCGGCGGCGAGATTTACGTGGGCGAGCGGATCATGCACGGCAAGACCTCGCCGGTGCACCACGACGGCCGGGGACTTTTCGCCGGCCTCCCCGACCCGATGGAGGCCGGGCGATACCACTCCCTTCTGGTCCGGCCGCCGGCGGCCGGCGGCCGTTTCACGGTCACCGCCCGTACTGACTTAAACGAAGTCATGGGCCTTCAGTTCACCGACCGGCCCTGGGCGGGCATCCAGTTCCACCCCGAATCGGTGCTGACCCCCAAAGGGCCGGAGATCCTGGTCAACTTCCTTAAAATGGAAGCCCGGGCCGGGGCGGATGTTGAAAAACCGGCGGAAATCACTTTGTCGGCGGCGGCCCCCAAAATCGCCGCGAGCCATGGTGGCGACGGCACGGAAACACCTCTGCGGCTGCCGGTGCTGATCGAAGCCGTGGCCGAGGGCCACGACCTGACGCCGGACATGGCCGCCCAGATTTTCGCCCGCCTCATGGACGGCGAGCTGAGCGCCTCCCAGGCCGGAGCCCTCTTGATGGGCCTGCGGGCCAAGGGCGAAACCCCGGTGGAGATGGCCGAGGCCGCCTCGGCGGTGCTCGGCCGGGCCGTGGCCCTGCCGCCCCTGCCCGGCCCGGTGCTGGACGTGGTCGGCACCGGCGGCGACGGCCGCAACTCCTTCAACTGCTCCACGGCCACGGCCCTGACCATGGCCGGCCTGGGCTACAAGGTGGTCAAGCACGGCAACCGCTCCATCTCCTCCCGCAGCGGGAGCGCGGACGTGCTGGAACTGATGGGGGTGGACCTGGCCAGCCCGCCGGAACGGGTGCCGGAGCTTCTGGAAAAAAGCAACTTCGCCTTTCTCTTCGCCCCCAACTACCACCCGGCCTTCCGCCACATCATGCCGGTGCGGAAGGAGCTCGGCATCCGCACCCTCTTCAACATCCTCGGCCCCCTGGTCAACCCGGCCCGGCCGGCCCACAGCTTCCTGGGGGCCCACAGCGCCGCCACGGCCTCGCTTTTGGCCGGGGCCCTGGCCCGGCTGGAGACCGCCTGTTCGGCCGCCGTCCACGGGGCCGGGGGCTACGACGAGATGACCACCCTGGGGCCGGCCACGGTCTTTCTGGTGGAAGGCGGGCGGGTTTCGGAAACGACCATTGACCCGGCCCGCTACGGCTTCGAACCGGCCCGGCCGGAGGAACTGGCCATCGACGGGCCGAGGGAGGGGGTGGCCGTGCTGCGGGAGCTTCTGGCCGGCCGGGGCCCCCGGGCCATGCGCGACATGCTGACCCTGAACGTGGCCATGGCCCTCTACGTCCGCCGGGGGGCGGTCAGCTTCGACGACAGCCTGGCCGAGGCCCGCCGGGCGGTGGACGGGGGCGCCGGGCAGAGCGTATTGGGAACGGGAGGGTCGTGCTGATGTTCGGCTATTTTCGCGAGGCCAAGCGCATTGAGATCAAGGCTCTGAAATATCTGGCCGAGCGGGGGCGGCTGCCGGAACCGCATCGGCAGCCCCGCCCCGGCTTCAGCCAAAACCTGCGGCGGGCGGCCGCCGAACGGGGCCTGGCCGTCATCGCCGAATACAAAAGGGCCTCCCCCAGCCAGGGCGACATCGCCCTGGCGGTGGAGCCCGGCCAGGCCGCGCTGGGCTATGCCCGGGCCGGGGCGGCGGCCCTGTCGGTGCTCACCGAAAAGAGCAAGTTCAAGGGCCGCCTCGGGTTCATCCGGCGGGCCCGGGCGGGCGGGGCCGAAGCCTCAAACCTCCCGATCCTGCGCAAGGATTTTATTTTCGATCCTTTGCAGATCAGGGCCACGGCGGCCACGCCGGCCTCGGCCGCGCTCCTCATCGTGGGATTGACCCCGGACGTTCCGACATTGCGCGGGCTGCGCGAAGAAGCCGAGAGCTTCGGCCTGGAAGCGGTGGTGGAAATAGTGAACGAGGCCGAACTGGATCTGGCCCGGGCCTCCGGGGCGGCCGTCATCCAGGCCAACGCCCGGGATTTCACCGACCTGTCGGTGGATCTGGAGCGCTCCCTGTCCCTGGCCCGGCGGCACGCCCAAGAGGCGCCCGGCGAACTGTGGATCGCGGCCAGCGGCCTGGCCCGCCCCGAAGATCTGGCCCGGGTTCGGGAGGCCGGCTTCACCGCGGCCCTGATCGGCACGGCCCTGATGCGCGGCGGCCGGCCGGAGGAAGCCCTGGCCGCCCTCCTCTCCGGCCTCAAGGTGAGTGGCTCGGTCTAATATTTACCAGGAGGCGGGGAGGCGATTTAGCCTGTTCCCGGACGACCAGATTTCAGCCAGGCCGATTTTCGGCGGCGCATTGCCCCATTCGGGGCGGAGGGGGCCATGAAACCGATCGTTAAAATCTGCGGTCTGACCAACGCGGCCGACGCCGCCTTTTGCGCCCGGGCCGGGGCCGACTGGCTGGGCTTCATCTTCCACTCCGGCAGTCCGCGCCGGGTCGGGCCGGAGCGGGTGGCCGAATTCGACACCGGCCCCGCCCGGCGGGTGGGCGTCTTCGTCGATCAAAAACCGGAGGAAGCGCTGCGGATCATGGCCGCCGCCCGCCTGGACCTGGCCCAGGTGCACGGCGGGCAGGACCGGAACTTCGCCGATCAAATCGGGCCTGAGCGGGTCATCAGGGTCTTCTGGCCCCAGCGGTACACATATCTCGACCTTTTGGCGAAAGAAATGGAGACCTGGCGCGAGTCCGCCCACTGGTATCTGCTGGACGCCGGGCAACAGGGCGGCGGTCACGGCCAGCCCCTGAACCTGGCCTTCCTGGCCGGCCTGACTCCGCCCCGCCCCTGGCTCCTGGCCGGGGGGCTGACGGCCGAACGGGCGGCCGCCGTCAACCCGGCCGAGTTTCCGAATCTGGCCGGCTTCGATTTCAACTCCGGGGTGGAACGGGCCCCCGGGCTCAAGGACGACCGCCTGGCGCGGGCCGCCGTCCAGGCCGTGGCCCGCCATTTTCAAATGCGGGAAGCCGAACGAACGACGGCCTAGCCGCGCCGACCGTCAAGGTTTTCTCTTTCGCCCGCCAAGGCCCCAGGGAGCGCGGGCCGGTACTGCTTCGGAGGGCGGCTGCGTGGGCCCCGACCGCGTCGCCAGGGCAAAGGCCCTGGACCCAACCCCGCACCCGCTTCGCTGAACTTGGTCGACCGCAACGTTTGAGGGGCCGAGACCATCAGGGTCGTTTACCGGGTGAAGGCGGCGCGGTTGGGCAGCAGCCGACCGCAGAAGCTGTACCGGCCCGCGCTCCCGTGCGGATACATCCCCGACAAGTTTTCAACCGGCATTGATTTGCATCATCATCATAAACAACGAGGAGTGACATGAAAGGATACTTCGGCCAATTCGGGGGCCAATTCGTGCCCGAACTGCTCATCCCGCCCCTGGAGGAACTGGAGGCGGCCATGGCCCGCTTCCTGGACCAGGCGGATTTCCAGGCGGAACTGGACGACCTGTTGAAAAACTTCGCCGGCCGGGAGACGCCCCTGACCTTCTGCCCGCGCCTGTCGGACGAACTGGGCGTGAAACTCTACCTCAAGCGAGAGGATCTTCTGCACACCGGGGCCCACAAGGTCAACAACACCCTCGGCCAGGCCCTGTTGGCCAAGAAAATGGGCAAAAAAAGCCTCATCGCCGAAACCGGGGCCGGCCAGCACGGGGTGGCCACGGCCGCGGCCGCGGCCCGCCTGGGCCTTTCGGCCAAGGTCTTCATGGGGGCCGTCGACGTCCGGCGCCAAAGCGCCAACGTGGACCGGATGCGCCTTTTGGGCACCGAGGTCGTGCCGGTCACCGACGGCACCCAAACCCTCAAGGACGCCATCAACGAAACCCTGCGTTACTGGATCGCCCACCAGGACGAAGCCCACTACTGCTTCGGCACCGCCGCCGGGCCGCACCCCTTCCCGGAGCTGGTGGCCCGCTTCCAGAGCGTCATCGGCCGCGAAGCCCGCCGGCAGATGCTGGAGACGACCGGGGCCCGGCCGGATTACGTGGTGGCCTGCGTCGGCGGCGGCTCCAACGCCATCGGCATGTTCCGCGAATTCGTGCCGGACGGCGACGTGACCATCATCGGGGTCGAGGCCGCCGGCACCGGAGAGCCCGGCTGCTACAATTCCGCGCCCATCAACCTGGGGCGCCCTGGGGTCCTCCACGGCCAGATCTCCATGCTGCTCCAGGACCGGGCCGGCCAGGTGCTGCCCTCCCACTCCATCTCCGCCGGGCTGGACTATCCCGGGGTGGGACCGGAACACGCCCACCTCCACGCCATCGGCCGGGTGCGCTACGAAATGGCCAACGACGCCGAGGCCCTGGCGGCCTGCCAACGGCTCTCCCGAGCCGAAGGCATCATCCCGGCCCTGGAATCCTCCCACGCGCTGGCCTGGGTCATCAGAAGCGCCCCGGCCATCGCCGGCCGCAGCGTCCTGGTCTGCCTTTCCGGCCGGGGCGACAAGGACATGGACATCATCAAAACCGCTCTGCGGAACCAGGGGGTGGAACTGTGACGACCTCGAGCCTGACCGCCATCATTGAAATGAACCAGGCCCAGGGACGCCTGACCAAGGTGCCCTTCATCCCGGCCGCCTTCCCCGACGCCGACCGCTTCTGGACCGTCCTGGCCGAACTGGCCGCCGGCGGCGCCGACATCATCGAAATCGGCGTGCCTTTTTCCGACCCCGTGGCCGACGGCCCGGTGGTGGCCGAGGCCAGCCAGCGGGCCCTGGCCAACGGCGGCGGCCTGGAGTATATCTTCGACGGCCTGGCCCGGCGCCGGCAGGAGCTGAACTGCGGGCTGGTGCTCATGGGCTACGTCAATCCCTTCATCCAATACGCCTGGGCCGAGGCGGCCGCCGAAACCGCCGGGCGCCCGGTGGCGGAAACCCTGGCCGCGAGCCTGGCCAAACTGGCCGACCAGCTCAGGGCCGCCGGAATACAGGGTCTGGTCGTGCCCGATCTGCCGCTGGAGGAAAGCGCCCCCTGGCTGACCGCCCTGGGCGCCCGGGGGCTGGATCTCATCCCCCTGGTGGGCCCCAATACCAGCCTGGAGAAGATGCGGCGTTACGCCCGGAGCGGGGCGGGGGGCTATGTCTACGTGGTTTCGGTCATGGGCACCACCGGCGTGCGGGAGGGCCTGCCCCCGGAAGTGACGGCCACCCTGGAACGGGCCCGCATGGCTTTCGGGCAACCGCAAGCCGCCTCCGGAGCTTTGCCCCTGGCCCTGGGCTTCGGCCTGTCTTCGCCCCGGCAGTTGGAGGCCCTGGATCCCAAAATCCGGCCCGAGGCGGCGGTCTTCGGCAGCGCCCTGATCAAGCATCTCGACGCCGGCGGCTCGGCCCGCGACTTCATGGTCCCCTGGAACTGAGGCTTTCCGGATCCCAAACAAGCTTGATTCACATTGGAATATTCAGCCGAAAAGCCCCGGGGGCGGCGCGCCGCCCCCGGGGCTTCGCATTCCCGCTTTGGATACGACTTCACGGAAACTCATTTTTGGCCGATACATAAAAAATAGTGGTGAATCAATGCTTCTTATCGAAAAAGATTGACAATTCGCCGCTCTAGCCCACAAAAAAACCGGGGGTTATTTTTTGTGTATCAATTTGAATTTCCACCAAAAAAACCGACAGACTATTGACTTGGGCTTTTATTTTGGATACTATTACGAAAGTTTAGCCGCTTCAGGGCGGTTTTAAACATATAAAATTTTAGATACATCAAAGTGAGCTGACAAATAAACACCCTTGAATTCAATACATTGTCAGTCTGAAGCAAATTGAAAAAAAAGCGCGTGCCGTGGCGACCGCCCGGGTGCGGCCCGGTTCACGGCCAAAGATATACGTCGAATATTACAATGGCGCGGCCCGTTGAGGGTCCGACGCCGGGAGGTTTCGTCATGAAGTTGGGAACGAAGATTATCCTCGGTTTTGTGGGCACCTGCGTGATTTTCCTATTGGTCTCGGCCTATGTGGCCTCCTCGCTCCGTTCGGTGCGGAGCGGGGCGGTGGAAATGGAAGACTCCGTGGTGCCCGCCCTCAGCGCCGCCGGCGACCTGCAGTTTGAAGTGGCTCGCGAAGCCTTGCATGTCATGAACTTCAACTACACCGGCAACATCGAGAGCAAAAAGAAAGCCGACGAGACGCGCGACCGGGTGACCGGCCTCAGGGAGGAGCTCCAGCGGCACTCCGGCGACGAGGCCATCCGGAGTAATGGGGAATACGCCAAATACTTTGAATCGTTGAAGGCGAGCTACGATAAATTCGTCAAGCTCAACGCCGAACTGCCCGAGATCCTGGCCACCGTGGACAAGGAACAGGCCAACGTCTTCGCCGGCTACGACAAGTTCATGCAGGGCACCGGCCTGGTCCGGAGCGCCCTGACCAAAAGTCTTCAGGACGACGTGCGGCGGGGCGCTTCGGAAGCCGACATCATGCGCCGCAACTCCAGGATCATGGTCCTGGCCGACCTGGAAAGCCTGGCCGGGGAATACATGATCAGCATGCTGCAGGGTCTGCTCGTCCGCAAGGTCGACTTTTTCGACCAGTCCCTGGCCAAGGCCGACCAATGCCAGAAGCTTCTCCAAGGGCTCATCGACGACACCAGAAGCGGTGAGGCCGAAGACCGGCGTCTGCTGGAAGACGTCAAAACCCGGGCCGTGGACTGCGGCAAGGCCGTCATGGCCCTGAAAGCGGCCACCCAGCGCAACGTGGAGACCACCGCCCAACGGGCCGAAATGCGCGATGCCTCCCTGGCCGCCGCCACCGGCCTGGGCGACACCATGAGCGCCATGACCCTGGCCGTGGCCGCCGATGCCCGCGATTCCGTCAACACGGTCTTCATGGCCCTGATCGTCGGCGTGGGGCTGGCCCTGGTCATCAGCCTGGTGCTGGGCGCGCTGATCACCCGGGGCATCACCAGGCCGGTCAACCACCTGATCGAAATTCTGTCGGACGGGGCCAACGAGGTGGACAGCGCCTCGGGCCAGTTGTCGAGCTCCTCCAACACCCTGGCCGAGGGGGCCACGGAAAACGCGGCCAGCCTGGAAGAAACCAGCGCGGCCCTGGAGGAACTGTCCTCCATGACCAAACGCAACGCCGACAACGCCGTGGAGGCCAACGCGCTCATGGCCCAGGCCCAGAGCGCGGTCCTGAAGGCCGACAGCTCCATGGGCAACGTCATCCGGGCCATGGAGGAAATCTCCATCTCCGGGAACGAAATCGGCAAGATCCTCAAGACCATTGATGAAATCGCCTTCCAGACCAACCTCCTGGCCCTGAACGCGGCCGTGGAGGCGGCCCGGGCCGGTGAAGCCGGGGCCGGTTTCGCCGTGGTGGCCGACGAAGTGCGCAACCTGGCCATCCGTTCGGCCGACGCGGCCAAGAACACGGCCGATCTCATCGCCTCGACCATCTCCAACATCAATTCCGGCTCGGAAATGGTCAACGCCACCGCCGAAAACTTCAAAACCGTGGAATCCCACTCGGCCAAGGTGGCCGAACTCCTGGCCGAAGTCTCGGAGGCCTCCAAGGAACAGTCCCAGGGCATCGGGCAGATCACCACGGCCATGACCCAGATGGACAAGGTCACCCAGTCCAACGCCGCTTCGGCCGAGGAATCGGCCAGCGCGGCCGGGCAACTGTCGCTCCAGGCCGGCAACCTCCTGGAAGCGGTGGAACAGCTCAACGGCCTGGTGCACGGCGCCTCGGCCGGCCACAGCCTGGGCCGGCGGCACACGTCCCCCAAGCCCAAGGCTCATACGGCCCCGACCGCGGTCAAGCCGGCCGCCCATCAGGCCAGGGCTCTGCCCCAGACCTCCAAAGACAGCTTCGACATGGATGACGATTTCGACTTTTAAGGCCGGGCCCGGTGCCGGCGAGATGCAACAATGAGAACGAACTGGCGGCGGATTTTCCGCCGCCAGTTTTTTAACCCGGGGCGCGGGCGGCGACCGATTTTTCACCCCGGCCCGCGCGATTCGGGTATAATGCCGATTCCGGCCCAATTGGTCTTGACGGCGCCTCCCGGCGGTGGATGAGACCGTGACGGCCGGGCTGGATTTTGTAATAAACCGTTGGTTATCATGGGCGACCGGACCGGCCACCGCCGGCCGGGCGCGGTTTGGTTTGAATAATGACGTATGACGTGATCGTTGTCGGGGGGGGGGGGGGCGGGCGG
>JAVBLB010000093.1:0-6917 GCA_031553735.1 Candidatus Adiutrix sp. | reverse complement strand
CTCGCGGCTCCCCTGTTTTTTCCCGCCTTGGGTTTGGGGCTTCGTGCCGTCGGGCCCCCCCCTATTGTCCCCCCCCCCGTCCGGGGGTGGGTGGGGCGCTCCCCCCCGGCCGCGGGTGGGTCCAGGGCAGGGCCCTCGCAGGGCCCTGCCCTGGCGGGGCTTGGGGCGGAGCCCCATACTTTCAATGCACGCCCCCTTGGGGCGCACCACCATAAAAAGAAGACGACCATGATCTACTTCGACCACGCCGCCACCAGTTATCCCAAGCCGCCCTCGGTGGCCCAAGCGGCCGCCGAGGCCATCTCCCACTTCGGCAATCCCGGCCGTTCGGCCCACGGCTTCAGCCTGGCCGCCAGCCGGGCCGTCGAACAGGCCCGGGCCCGGGCGGCGGAACTCTTCGGCTGCCTCTCGGCGGAACGCCTGGCCTTCACCAAAAACGCCACCGAGGCCCTGAACATCGCCGTGGCCTCCCTCGGCGGCCACGTGGTGACCACGGCGGCCGAGCACAATTCCGTGCTGCGGCCGGTCTTCCTGAAAAAGGAGCATACCGTGGTGCCGGTGGATGAACACGGCGGCTACACCGTGGGCGACCTCGAACGGGCCCTGCGGCCGGACACCGTGGCCCTGGTCCTGGGCCACGCCTCCAACCTGACCGGCAACCTGGCCCCGGTGGAGGAAATCGGCCGCCTCTGCCGCCGCCGCGATCTCCTGTTCATCCTGGACGCGGCCCAGACGGCCGGGCTGGTGGGCATCGACATGGAAAAGATGGGGATCGACGCCCTCTGCTTCACCGGCCACAAAGCCCTTTACGGCCTTCAAGGCACGGGCGGGCTCGCCCTCAGCCGCCGTTTCACCCCCCGCCCGCTGATGGTGGGCGGCAGCGGGCATCATTCCTTCGAAGCCGACCACCCCCGGGAAATGCCCGACCGGCTGGAAGCGGGCACCCTCAACAGCCACGGCCTGGCCGCCCTGGCCGCCGGGCTCGACTACGTCATGGAAAGGGGCCCGGAAAATCTGCTGGCCGAAGCCGACCGCCTGGCCCGGATGTTTTACGAGGGCGCCCAAGCCGTCGACGGCGCTGTTTTTTACGGCGACTACCAGGCCGCCCGCCGGGTGCCCATCGTAACCCTCAATCTCGGCGCCCGCCCCTCCGACGAAGTGGCCACGGAGCTGTGGGAGGAATACGACATCGCCGTCCGGGCCGGGGCCCACTGCGCTCCCGGGCTGCACCGTCGTTTCGGCACCGAAAAACAGGGGGCGGTGCGGTTTTCTTTTTCCCATTTCAACACCGAAGATGAGGTGGCCACCGCCCTGAAAGCCCTGGCCGAACTCGCCCGCCGCCGGGGAATGGACGCCTGAACCGAGCCCCGAATGGGGCAATGCGCCCTCGCTCAATAAATTGACGAGTACTCGATCAATAAATTGACAAGTACTCGACCAACAGGTTGGCGGGCAGCCGAAAAGCGATCTGGCTGCAATTGCTCGTCCGGGAACAGACTTCATCGCCTCCCCGCCTTCGGGACGGATCGTTTGACAAAAAGGCCCTCTTGCGTGTAGTATGACCTGATCAGAGGGAACGGCGGAGTTCAGTTCCAGGGCTGGCGGCTGTCAAAGCCCCCTCCTGGGGGCCGAAGTCTACCCGCCGGACAACCCCGGCGGCGCCAGCTTCTTCGGCGTCCATATCATGAATTGTAATGACGGAGGCGACAGCCCCCCGTCCCGGCCGCCCGGAACTCGGCCATGACGAAGCCCGGGCGACGTATCGCCCTTCCGGGGCCAGGTTGGATCAAAAATGGCATTTACTTATTTTTCCGAGCGTGGCAGATGACCGACAAAAACACCACCTGCCCTCCGGGCGCCGCCATGGCTGACGTGCAGAATCAGCTGGACACCCGCAACATCAAAATCGACAAGGTCGGCGTCAAGGACATCCGCTATCCCATCACGGTTCTGGACAAGGCTCGGGAAGCCCAGCGCACCGTGGCCTCGGTCAATATGTATGTGGACCTGCCCCATCATTATAAGGGCACCCACATGTCCCGTTTTATCGAAGTCCTGTCCACCCACCGCGACAGCATCTCCCCCCAGAGCATTCCCGTCATTCTCTCGGATATGAAAAAGCGTCTCGACGCGGCTTCGGCCCATCTGGAACTGAGCTTCCCCTATTTCATCGAAAAAAAAGCCCCGGTCTCCGGCGCGGTGAGCCTGATGGAATACAACTGCACTCTCTTCGGCAAACAGGACGGCGGCAAACCCGACCTCACCGTGGGTGTTTCCGTTCCCATCACCACGCTCTGTCCCTGCTCGCGGGAAATCAGCCGCTTCGGGGCCCACAACCAACGCGGCGTGGTCACGGCGGTGGTGCGCTACAACAAATTTTTCTGGATGGAGGATCTGATCCGGCTGGTGGAGACCTCCTGCTCGGCCGAGGTATTTTCCCTTCTGAAGCGGGCCGATGAAAAATTCGTCACCGAGGCGGCTTACGAAAACCCCATGTTCGTCGAGGACGTGGTGCGGGAAGTGGCCACGAAGCTTCAGGCCGACGACACCTTCACCTGGTTTTCCGTGGCCGCGGAAAACTTCGAATCCATCCACAATCATTCGGCTTACGCCTACCTGGAGCACACTCCCTGCCACTGACCGGCGGGCCGGAGGGACCGGTATGCTGAAAACGACCCTGCTGGCCGTCCTGGCGCTGATGCTGGTGCCCGGCTGCGAGAGCCGCGACCGGGAGGCGGCCGAGACCTCCACGGCGGTGGAGGCAAACCGAACCCTGGCCGGGGAATATAAAAAAGAAGCCGAGACGGCCCGCATCAGCCTGGGCCGCGACGGCGTGGCGGTGACCATAACCAAGGAGACCCAGCGGGAATCCGAACTGACCATCCAAGAGGCCGAAGAGGCCCGCCGCATGGGCGAGGAGGCTCGGGCCACTGTCAGTCAGGCCCGCCGGGAGGCCGAGGACTTTAAAAAAGAGCAGGAGCTTCGGGGAAAAGAGGGCCTGGTGCAAAGCGCCGTTCAGCAGGTGGCCCTGGCCGTGGTCAGCTACAGCACAGATCCATCGAAGCATCCCAACTACCCCGTTTATACAGATGACTTCGACGTATTGTATGATTACGGTCTGCGGCTGCACCCGGAGCTGGTCTACAAAATCGACCTGACCCAGGACCTGAACGGACACCCCAGCTTCCGGATCACGGTCCGGCATAAAGATCCCGGCCCCCGGGCTTTTATGTGGGACATCGGCACCAGTCCAGCCGTGATGCCGGTTGAACCCGCCCGCTGATTTTTACGGGACGAAGGTGATAAACCTTCAGCCCGGCGTCGCCGTTGGAACACGACACCGCTCTTGGCGGCGCATTGTCCCTCGGAGCGCTGGCAGCCCCCAAAAGGAGCCGGCATGCTGAGAATGATGGCCTTCCTGCTTCTACCCGTCCTGATCCTGATTCCGGCGCTCGGCTGCGACAACCAGGATCGAGAGGAAACCAAGGCTCCACAAGCGGCTGAGCAAAGCCGGGCCCTGACCGGGGAGTATAAAAAAGAAGCCGAAACGGCCCGCATCAGCCTGGGCCGCGACGGCGTGGCGGTGACCATAACCAAGGAGACCAGGAAGGCATCCGAGTCGCCCCACCAAGAGGCTCGGATGGCCCGCCAAGAGGCCGAAACAGTCCTGGCCGCAGTTCGCCAGGCCCGCCGGAAGGTCGAAGCTCTCCAAAAAGAACAGGAGATCCAGAAAAAAGAGCAACTGGTGCAGAACGCCGCCGCGCAGGTGGCCCTGGCCGAGGTTGGATACAACACCGACCTCACGGCGCAATCTTCCCCTGATCCCGTTTATACGGATGACCTCAACCTGCTGTATAATTACGGCCTGCGGGTGCACCCGGATTTGATCTATAAAATCGACCTGTTTTCGAATACGTACGGCCCGCCCGATTTCCGGGTCACGGTCCGGCACAAGGACCCCGGCCCCCGGGCCTTCAGGTATGAAAGCGGCGTGGGCTTGACGCCGGTGGAGACCGCACCCTGATTTTCCCGGGGGAGACCCGCCCCCACCGCCCGCTGAACCGCCGACCCGCTGGCGGTTCCTTTTTTTCACCCTACCCGGGACGCGGCTGAAACCACAGGCCGGCGCCCCGGCTATACAACCCGCTTATTTTACGGATAGACGCATGGATAAAATTCTCATCGAAGGGCTCCAGCCCCTGGCCGGCGAAGTCGACGTCAGCGGGGCCAAGAACGCGGCCCTGCCCCTGATGGCCATGGCCATTCTTTGCAACGGCCCCCTGACCCTGGAAAACGTGCCCGACCTGAAAGACCTGGCCACCATGGCCCGCCTCCTGGAACACATGGGCGGCCGGGCGGCCCTGGGCGGCGGCCGGGCCGAATTGGATCTTTCGGCCCTCCACACCCCCGAGGCCCCGTATGAGCTGGTCAAGACCATGCGGGCCTCGGCCCTGGTGCTGGGGCCACTTCTGGCCCGGTGCGGCCGGGCCCGGGTTTCGCTGCCCGGGGGCTGCGCCATCGGCGCCCGGCCCATCGACCTGCACCTCAAGGCCCTGGAGGCCATGGGCGCGGTCATCGACCTCGACGGCGGCTACGTGGTGGCCCGGGCCCCGGAGGGCGGGCTGCGCGGCGCCCACATCCACTTCGGGACGGTCACCGTCACCGGCACGGAAAACCTGATGATGGCCGCCGCCCTGGCCCGGGGCCGCACGGTCATCACCGGCGCGGCCCGGGAGCCGGAAGTGACCGACACCGCCCAGGCCCTGACGGCCATGGGGGCCAAAATCTCCGGGATCGGCACCGACGAATTGACCATCGACGGGGTGAGCGAACTGAAGCCGGCCGCCTATCGGGTCATGGCCGACCGCATCGAGGCCGGGACGCTCATCGTGGCCGGGGCCCTGGCCGGCGGCCGGATCACCCTTCGCGGCGTCCCCCACGAGGCCCTGGACCCGGTGTATGACAAGATCCGCGAAGCCGGGGTGGAACTGACCGTGGACGGCGACCGCCTCCAGGTGGCCTCCAACGGCCGGATCACCTCCACGGACGTCACCACCCGGCCCCACCCCGGCTTCCCCACCGACATGCAGGCCCAGTTCATGGCCCTGATGACCGTGGGCGATTCGGCCTCCATCATCACCGAAACCATTTTCGAAAACCGCTTCATGCACGTCAGCGAGCTGAGCCGCCTCGGGGCCGACATCACCCTGGAAGGGCACGTGGCGGTGGTCAAGGGCGTCCACCGCCTCTCCGGGGCCCCGATGATGGCCACCGATCTGCGGGCCTCGGCCAGCCTGATCCTGGCCGCCCTGGCCGCCAAGGGCGAAAGCGAAATCTCCCGGGTCTATCACCTCGATCGCGGCTATGACCGGCTGGACGACAAACTGACCGCCCTGGGCGCCAAGGTGAGGCGGGTCAAGGCCTGATTTGACGGGGCTCGGCGCGGGAGTCGGATATTTTACAGTTACCGAATCGGGCGGACGGACGACCAGATGTCGGTCAGCAGGCCGTAATGGCGGCTGAAATGCTCTTCGAGATCACCCCGCCCTTCCATGTCCTCAGAAGAGATGGTCATCAGGACGTCTCCGGTATTGTCTACGGCCGGCCCGGCGTAAATGCGCAGGGACGTGATCAGGCTGTCCCACTCGCCGTCGAAGCCCCACGGGAAAACATTGTAACGGATAAAAACGCCGGCATGGGCATCGAGGCCGTTGATCTTCCTTTGGCCCGACTCCAGCGTCTTTTGATAATATCCGGAAGCCAGGTTGATCAGGTGGCTCGCAGCGGAATCGTGCTCCTGGTACGGCTCAAAAAATTGATTCAGGCCGGCGCATCCCTGGTATTGCTGATCGCGGCCGCAGTCGCCTTTGGTCCAGATGGCCGCCCCGAAGTTGAAATCCTCTTCCGGGCTTCGGATCGAAATCGTTTGATTGATAAAATAATCGTCAGGGTTTTGCCGCACCCGGCCGAAACGGGTCCGCAAATCAGTGGTTTCGCGAAGCTCCGGCTTGGGCTCGTAGATTTCAAAAAGCCGGCTCAAGTGTTCGGCGAACAGTTTGTCGTGATCATCAGGACTTAAGGCCGGCACTCCTTCCGGCCAGGCCTGCCCGAGGCTGATCTGAAGAAGGAAGCCGCCCATATCCATGGCGGCCACATAGTTGATCCGCTTATCAAATTTGTTCACCAGGGCCCGGCCTTTGAAAGGCCGCCCCAGGCCCTCGGGAGCCTTGAGTTGGGTGTGCTCTTCGTAGCTCCGGGAACGACTCTCCTGAGTGGAAAAGAGATCGGGGTTGAAATCGCCCTTCGGGTCATAGGCGCCATCCAGGTCCAACTCGTTTATGGCGGCCTCCCGGGAGGCCCCGGCCGGGGTGCTCTTCCTGTCGAAAACTATCTCCGTGCGGTAAAAGGCGACGCGCCAGGAGGCGGGCACGTTCATTTCAACTCTGGCCAGGGCGAGCGGCACGGTCGCTTCCCCGCCGCTGACCGGCTTGAGATGTATTTTGACCACCGTGACGAAGTAAAGCCAGGCCCCGAGCGGGATGATGATCAGCAGCGCGAGAAGCCCGAGCACAATGCGTTTCATGATAATCCTCCGGCTGAAAATTGTGGCGACAGGCCGCGATTAACAGGGCCCCGAATGGGGCAATGCGCCGCCGAAGAGCGGTCTGGCCGAGGTTTGCTCGTCCGGGAACAGGTACCCGCAAACTCGTTTTGTCGGGCTGAATCGCCTCCTCACTTTGTATCAATGATTTATATCGACTACTATATCACATATTTTACTTAAAAAACGTTCATGGATTTAAACGCGCCGCGGGTTGGGCCCCGGCCCGGGGGGCCCAAATTTTAGGCCCCTCGCCCGTTATTTCCGCGCCCCACCGCGCTTTCGCCTCAGAATATTGGAGCGCAAATCACGGCTC
>JAVBLB010000068.1:0-11650 GCA_031553735.1 Candidatus Adiutrix sp. | reverse complement strand
GCCGCGATTCATCACCCCGTAAGAAGCGATTGCCCTGGATCGGCGGGAGAGCCGGGCGCGGAAGGAGGCACGGCGGAAAAGGCCTGTGGAAGGGCGGGGCTGTGGAACGGACGGTGCGTGGGCGCCGGGGCTCAATCCTGCTGGGTGGCCGGCGGCGGGCCCACGGTGGAGAGATCGGGGGTGGCGGATTTTTCCATGACCGAATCGACCAGCCGCCGCTCAAGCTCGTCGCGGCTGAGGGGGACTTCGGAAGTCGGGGGAACGACGGCCGGGGGCCGGGGAGTGGTCGGCCGGGGCAGCGGCGGCGGCTTGACCGCTCCGTTGGGGTGGGTGGCGGAGGGCGCCTGGCCGTTGGTCGGGGCTTTGAAAGGCGGCGGCGCGGCGGCGGGTTCCTCGTCCCAGATCATGAGGCTGACCCGGCGGTTGATGGGGTCGTTGGGGTTGGCCTTGTCCAGCGGCTGGGTGGCGGCGTAGCCGGTGACCGCGGTCAGGCGGTCGTCGGGGAGGCCCCGCGAGGCCAGATACAGCCGGACCGCCGAGGCCCGGGCGGTGGACAGTTCCCAGTTGGTCATGCGCTGGCCGCTGAAGCGCAGGGCGTCGGTGTGCCCTTCGATGGAAATCTTGTTGGGGATGGTCTTGAGCCGATCGGACACCACGTTCAGGATATCCCGGGCCTCCTGGGTCAGCCCCGGGCCGCCGGCGGTGAACATCGGCCGGCCTTCCCGGTCCACGATCTGGATGCGCAGGCCGCCCTTGACCTTTTCCACCAGCACCTGACCGGCGGCCTCCGCCCCCAGGTCGGCCTGGATCTCCGAATGGAGGGTCTGGGCGAACTCCTCTTGGCCGGGGGTCATGCCGGCGGTCGAAAAATCGCCGCGGCCGGCGTCGCCGCCGCCCTCGCCGCCCTCCACGCCTTCAGGCAGGCTTTCCAGGTTTTTCAAAAGCTCCTGGGTGGTCTGGAGCAGGGCGGCCATCTGGGCCCGGCCGGCTTCGGAGGTGGCCTCGCTCTCGATGGTGGCGTCGCCGTCGGTCTTGGGCTGGAAGCAGCCGCCGTCCAGAACGCTGGGCTTTTTGGATCCCCCCTCGGTAAAAGCCGAGGGCAGGCCCCCGTTGAAGATGGCGTCGGTCATGGTCAGCTCATTGAAATAATCGGCCAGGGCCTGGCGTCCGGCCTCCGAGGAGATGGCCAGGAGCCACATCACCAGGAAGAAGGCCATCATCGCGGTCACGAAATCGGCATAGGCCACCTTCCAGCTGCCCCCGTGGTGGCCGCCATGCCCTTTTTTGATGACTTTTTTGATGATGGGCGGTTTTTTTTCGCCACTCATAGGCCGCTTCCGGTGGTGGTCAGGTCAGGGGCGGGGGCGGTCGAACCCCCGTCCCGGCCGCGCCATTATTTCAATTGGAGTTACTTCTTGACTGTTTTCAACAGCTCTTCCAGTTCCTCATACCCGGGGCGGCTGTTGGTGGGGATGGCCCGGCGGGCGAACTCGATGGCCAGGATCGGCGGCATGCCCTTGGCGAAGGCCACCAGCACCGATTTGGCCACTTTCAGGATGTTGTTGAAATCATTGGCCTGATTCTCCAGGGCCTTGGCCATGGGAGCCATGTAGCCGTAGCTCAGCAAAAGGCCGAGAAAGGTGCCGCAAAGGGCCGCGCCGACGCTGGCGCCCAGGATTTCCGGCGGCTCGGTCATCAGGCCCATGGTGGTGATGATGCCCAGGACCGCGGCCACGATGCCCAGGCCGGGCAGGGAATCCGAAACGGTGGTCAGGGCGGTGGGCACCAGGGTGCCGTGGTGCTCGTGGACGTCGGTATCGATGTCCATGAGGTTTTCGAATTCGTGGGGCTCGATGTTGCCGCTGACGAAGACCTTGAGGTTGTCGGCCAGGAAGTCTTTCAGGTGGTGGTTCTTGAGGATGGAGGGGTATTTGCCGAAGATGGCCGAGCTGTCGGGCTTGTTGGCGTGCTCTTCCAGGGCCAGCATGCCCTCGCGGCGGGCGATGGAGAGGAACTCGAACATCAAGAGCAGCACGTCCACATACTGGTTCTTTTTCAGTTCCTTGCCGGTGAAGATCTTAGGCAGTTGGGAGAAGGTTTCCTTGATCAGCGACATGGGGTTGGCGATCAAAAAGGAACCGAGGGCCGCGCCGCAGATGATGATGACTTCGTTGGGCTGCCAGAGCACGGCCAATTGGCCGTGATGCATCATATAGCCGCCGATGACGCAGGCGATGACGACGATAAAACCTACCGGGGGCATACCTCAACTCCAAAGGTTCGCAGGTTCACCACGCCCCAGAGGGGCGAACAGGGCCCCGAATGGGGCAATGCGCCGCCGAAAAGCGGCCTGGCTGACATTGGGTCGTCCGGGAACAGGCTGAATCGCCTCCTCACCTTTCGAGGCGAAGGCGCGTTCGCCTTCACTTTTGGGGCCGGCCGCCGCGTGGACCGGGCCTCGACCAACTGATCGGCCGGCGGCTCAATTTTATTAAGGCCTTTCCGCTCCAGGTCGAAAAAACCCGGCGCCGGGGGCCACCGATCCCGCCCAAATAATTGACTATAGCACCGAAGGCCGTTTCTTGGCAAATCATAATCCAGGGCTGAGCCCTGGACCCACCGGATGCTGGCGCATCCTCCCCGAACCCGCTGCGCTGGACGGCGGTGGCCGCAACGTCTGGTCGGCCGAGACCATCGGGGTCGTCTACACGGTAAATGCAAAAGAGAGAGGGGAGCGACGCTCCCCTCTCTCAGTTGCAGGGAACCACCTTAGTTTCCTGGGCCCTCTAACGCGAAAACTTCTTTGTCTCTTTCAGCAGGAGGGAGCGACGCTCCCTCCCTTCTTCCCCCTGTAGACGACCCCGATGGTCCCGGCCGACCAGACGTTGCGGCCACCGCCGTCCAGCGCAGCGGGTTCGGGGAGGATGCGCCAGCATCCGGTGGGTCCAGGGCTCAGCCCTGGATGTTGATGCGGATGTTTTCGGCGGTGAAGGGGAGCTTGGTCAGATCGGCGGGCGTGCCGGGGGGGAAGGGGAATTCCGCCTTGTCGCGGCGGGGGAGCACGTGCAGGTGCCAGTGCCCCACCGCCTGACCGGCCTCTTCGCCGTTGTTCTGCAGGAGGTTGAAGGCCGGGGCTCCCAGGCCGGTCATGGCCGCTTCCGACAGGCGCTTGGCCAGGGGCAGGACTTTGGCCAGGAGGGCGTCCGGGACGTCCTGCAACTGTTCGTAGTGGACGCGGGGCACGATGAGGAAATGGCCCTCGGTGTGGGGGACTATATCCATAAAGGCGATGAAGTCGGCGTCTTCGTATACTCGAATCGAAGGGATGCGGCCGGCGGCGATCTGGCAGAAAACGCAGCCCTCCACGGATTCGCCGCCGCGGGGCGAATGTTTGCTCATGAGATGAACCTCCCGGCGTTAATTGCCGTATTATACACCTCTCCCGGGCCAAGATCAATGGCGGGCCGCCAAAGCACTTGACCGGCGGCCGGCTTTACGTATATAATCCTTCATAATCAGTTGATTTTTGTTACCTTGAGGGAACCGACAGACGCCCGCCGGAGGATTTCGCGATGGACCCAGTCATTTTGTCCCGACTCCAATTCGCCCTGGCCACTTTTTTCCATTTCCTGTATGTGCCCCTGACCCTCGGTCTGGCTTTCTTCATTGCCATCATGGAGACGCGGTACGTCAGGACCGGCCAGGAGAAGTACAAAGCCCAGGCCCAATATTGGGGCCGTATTTTTCTCATCAACTTCGCCCTGGGGGTGGTGACCGGCATCACCCTGGAATTCCAGTTCGGCACCAACTGGGCCGAGTATTCCAAGTTCGTGGGCGACATCTTCGGGTCGCTTCTGGCCATTGAGGCCACGGTGGCCTTTTTCCTGGAATCCACCTTCATCGCCGTCTGGGCCTTCGGCTGGGAAAAGGTCTCCAAGAAGGTGCACCTGGCCGCCATCTGGCTGGTCTCCGGGGCTGGCCTGATCAGCGCCCTGTGGATTCTTTTGGCCAACGGCTTCATGCAGCATCCGGTCGGAGGGGTGTTCTCTCTGGAGGAAAACCGCATGGTGCTGGACAATTTCCTCGAAGTGCTGACCAACCCTTACGGCTGGGGCATGTATGCCCACACCGTTCTGGGGGCCCTGACCCTGTGCGGCTTCCTGGTCATGGGCATCTCGGCCTGGCACCTGTTCCGGCGCCAGAATGTGGATTTTTTCCACACCTCCTTCAAGCTGGGGCTCTGCTTCGCCCTGGTCTTCTCCATCCTGTCGGGCCTGGCCGGGCACCAGATGGGGCAGATCGCGGCCAAATATCAGCCGGCCAAGCTGGCGGCCATGGAATCGCAGTGGGAGACCCTCAAGCCCGCGCCCATGCACCTCATCGTGGTGCCGCCCTTCGACGACCGGGAGGAGAACCTGTTCGAGGCCCTGCCCATCCCCGGTTTCCTGAGCTTTCTGGCCACCAACTCCTTCGACGCGGAGATCAAGGGCCTGAAGGCTTTCCCCCGTGAAGACCGTCCGCCGGTCTGGCCGGTGTTTCTGGGCTTCCGGCTCATGGTGGGCCTGGGCACCCTGTTCATCGGGGTGAGCATCCTGACCGCCCTGTTCCGCCGGCGCATTCCGGAGCTCAAGTATACGCTGCTCATATTCGTGCTGCTGATCCCGCTGCCCTACCTGGCCATGGAGCTGGGCTGGATGGTCACGGAAATGGGGCGGCAGCCCTGGGTGGTCTACGGGTTCATGCGCACGGCTTCGGCCGGGAGCCCCGTGGACTGGTACCAGGTGGCCGGCTCCCTGGCGGTGATGGGCGCGGTCTACACCGTCCTGACCGTCCTGGGTTTCTTCCTGATGGGCAAGGCGGCCTTGAAGGGCCCGGCCCCGTATTCCCACTATTGAGAAGGGAGCGAGACCTATGGAATATCTAGGCGACATTTGGTTCATTCTCTGGGGTCTTCTGTGGGGCATCTATTTCGCCCTTGACGGATATGACTTCGGCATCGGCATGCTGGTGCCGGTGCTGGGCCTGGGCACTCAAAAAGAACGCGAGACCATGCACCGGGTCACCGGGCCGTTTTGGGACGGCAACGAGGTCTGGCTGATCACGGCCGGCGGGGTCACTTTCGCCGCGTTTCCCGTGGCGTACGCCGTGCTGTTCAGCAGCCTGTATACGCCGCTGATGATTCTGCTTCTGGCCCTGATCCTGCGGGGGGTGGCCTCCGAATTCCGCCACCAGCTCACCGACGACAACTGGCGCTGGTTCTGGGACCTGACCGTGGCCGGCTGCGGCTTTCTGGCCGCCCTGCTTCTGGGCGTGGCCTTTTCCAATCTGTTCCGGGGCCTGCCCCTGAACGCCGACCACATTTTCCAGGGCAACATCCTGAACCTGCTCCACCCCTATGCCCTTTTGGGGGGGATCCTGTTCGTGCTGATGTTCGTGACCCACGGCGCCATCTACCTGGCGGCGCGGGTGACGGGCGACCTGGAAGTCAAGGCCAAGCTGGCGGCCAAGGCCGCCTGGCCGCTGTTTTTTGCCTGTTTTCTGCTGTATGTGGCCCTGACTTTCTTCTGGGCCGGGCTCTATGAGAATTATTTCGACGCCCCGCTGCTGCTGGCTCTGCCGGTGGCCTGCCTGGTGGCTTTCGTGGCCTCGGGCTACATGCTGTATTGGGAGGAAAAGCCCATGGCCGCGTTCCAATTCAGCGGGCTGGGCATCATCCTGCTGGCCCTGACCGGGGTGATGGGCATGTATCCCAACCTCATCCCCTCCCGGCTGGACCCGGCCGGCGCCCTGAACATCGGCAACGCTTCCTCCACGCCCGATACGCTTCTGATCATGCTGGTGGTGGCCCTTGTCTTCGTGCCCATCGTCATCGCCTACCAGTGGTGGACCCACCGGAAGCTGGCCGAAAAGCTCGATCCGGAGTATTGATGCACCACGCTTATGGGATTTACCGGGCCGGGCGAACGTTTCGCCCGGCCTTTTTTGTCAACAACGCCCCGAATGGGGCAATGCGCCGCCGTAACCGCGTCATGGACGGGTTGCATCGGCCGAGACGGAAGTTCAATCGCCTCCATCCTTATGTTGGGGCGCCCGCAACCTGTTGGGCCGGCGGCCTTCCGGCGTCCGGGATTTTGGTCTTGACCTCGAATCGGGAATGGGTTATACATAATAAGAAGACTTGAGCGGCAACGCGGCGTCCGTCGATGGTCACCCGGCTGACAAACCGTCGTCCCGGCGCCGGACCAACCCGAAGTGGTTATTGTTATTTATTTCAATGATCGCTTCATCGGGGCGGTGGTGTCGTTTTCTTCAGCCCCGAAGGGGCCACATGTCGTCGTAAGCTGGCCAGGCCGGTTCGCGGCGTCCGGGATGAAGGCCTGATCGCCTTCTCCCCCGATCCCCGATTTCACCGCCCCGCCCGCCGGGGGCGATAGAAATGCAAGGAGCCCATGAATGCCAGCCTCTGAAATGCGAGCCCGGGGGATTTTTCTCCGGCTCCCGATAAAAGTCGTTTTCCGGCATCTCCCAATACTCGCCTCCCTCCTGATTCTGACCGCCTGCACCAGCACCATCGGTTCCTCCACCGCCTCCTATGACCGTCAACTCTTTGCCCGGAGCTCTTTCGTGGCGCCCAAAGCCGTGCCGTCCGAGCAACGGTCGACGGCGTCCGAGCGCCAGTCGACGCCTGCGGCCAGTGTGGCCCCGGCGGCGACGCCGGCTCCGGCGGTGACGGCGGCGGCCCCTTCCGCCGGCAGCCCGGCCCCGACGGCCGCCCCGGCGGCGCCGATGGAAGTCCAGGCCCCGGCAACGGCCGAGGCTCAAGCGATGGTTGAAGCCATTCCGTTTTTGGAGCCCGGAGTCATCGATCAGCGGGCTTGCTCCCTGGGCGCCGGGGTCGAACTGACCACCAGCCGGGCCGGTGAATGCATGTTGACGGCCAACGGCCTGCCCGGCGATGACGCCCTTGATCCGCAGGCCGCCCCGGCGCTGATCGTGGCCGGCGCCTCCGCCGGCTCGCCCGTCATCGAGGCCGCCCCGTCCGAGCCCGCCGCCCTGCACGTCAAGCTCGGCCAGACCGAGGGCCTCCTGGTCGCGGCTTACCAGCAGACCGGGCGGCATTACAAGGCCGGCGGCCAGGCCCCCTCCACCGGTTTCGACGCCCCCGGTTTCACCCGCTGGGTCTACAGCCAGCGCGGCCTCAATCTGCCGCGGGACGCCAAAAAGCAGGCCCTCGGCGGCCGCCAGGTGGCCAAAGAGGAACTTCGGCCCGGCGATATCCTGGTCTACCGCGATCCGAACGGCAAAAACGACGAGTATCACGTGGGCATCTATACCGGCCAGGGCAATTTCCTCCATGCCGCCGCCCAGGCCGGGGTGGTGACCGAAACCGGCGCCTTCAGCCCGCAGTTCGCCCCCTATTTCGTCGGCGGCCGCCGGTATTACGACGACCCCCAGGCCGCTCCGCTCTCCGACAACCAGAAGATGGCCGCCGCCAGCCGCGCGGTCAAGCTGGCCCTGGCCGAGCTCGGCCCCAACGACAAGCTGGACCGGACCATCAAGTCCAAGCCCAAGTCCGCCCCCAAGGCCGCGGCCACCTCGAAGTCCAAAGCCAAAAAGAAATAGCCAGCCAGGGCGGAGCCCTGGACCCACCGGATGCAAATTACAATTCGATAGAATTGTAATGACCCTGAGATTGCCCGACAGGGCAAAGATCGCATCCTCCCCGCACCCGCATCATTGCCCTACCGGGCAATCTCTGGTTATCGCCCGGTAGGGCGATTCGCTGGACGGCGGAGGCCGCAACGTTTGGGCGGCCGGGGCTATCGACCCGTTGATATGAGAAAAGCCGGCGACGCCGGCTTTTTGATTTGCCCCCAGGCACGGTCTGAAGCGAGTTAAATATTGATTTTCGCCAATCATGCCATTTCTCCATCAGGATTGCTTTTATAAGGCGGGAGGCGATTGAGCCTGTTCGCGGACGATCAGTTTCAGTCAAACCGCTTTTCGGCGGCGCAATGCCCCATTTGGGGCTTCGTCGGCCAAGTCAATCAGGTGGGGCGGGCCGGTAATGCTTCGGAGGGCGGCCGCGTGGGCCCCGACCGCGTCGCCGACGCGGACTTTCGGAAGCCAGCACCGCCACTGGCGGCGTGGGTGGGCAGCGGCCAACCGCAGAAGTATTACCGGCCCGCCCCACCGTGCGAATGCCGATAACACCATTTTTCTCAATAATAAGGAAAACGACTTGAGCGAAAGACCCACGAAGATACGGCGGCGGCCCGGTAGGGCCGGCGCGGAAAAAAAGAAGCGCCACCTGCGGGAGGAAGAGCCGGTCCGGTCGCCACGCCCGCCCCGGGCCGAACCCTATGCCTTCACCCTGGACATCGCCCCCCAGGTGGCCCGGGCCCTGGAACGCATCGGGGTGCCGGAGGACGCCCCCTTCGTCCCCGACGAATTCCAGTTGGAGGCGGTGCGGCGGAGCGAGGCCGGCGACGTCATCGTTTCGGCTCCCACCGGCAGCGGCAAGACCTGGATTGCCGAAAAGGCCATCGAACGGGAACTGGTCCGGGGCGGACGCTGTTGGTACGCTTCGCCGCTCAAAGCCCTTTCCAACGCCAAGTATCTGGAGTTCGGCCGCATTTTCGGCCCGGAACAGGTGGGCCTGTTGACCGGCGACCACAAGGTCAACACCGAAGCCCCGGTCATCATCGGCACCACCGAGATTTTGCGCAACCAGCTCTATGACGCCCAGAGCTACGGCCGCGACCTGGACACCGACCTGGTGGTGCTCGACGAGGCCCATTATCTGGGCGACCGGGAGCGGGGGGTGGTCTGGGAGGAGGTGCTGATTTATCTGCCGGCCCGGATCAGGCTGCTGCTGCTCTCGGCCACCGTGGCCAACGCCGGTGAACTGGCCGCCTGGCTGGGCCGCAGCCGGGGGCGGGAAGTGGCTGTGGTCACCGGCGGGGAGCGCCCGGTGCCGTTGATGGGGCTGTGCCTGTGGCCTTCCGGCCACCTGGTGGATCTGGCCTCGGCCGGCCGGGGCCGGCGCGGCCGGACCGACCGCTCCAACCGGCGGGCCTTTTTCCAGGTGCAGATGCCCAACGCCAAAATTATGGATGCTTTGAGAGCCCTGGATTTGCTGCCGGCCATTTTTTTCCTGAAATCCCGGGCCGATTGCGATGCGGCCCTGGGCCACCTCGGCGGCCCGCTCCGGGAGTCCCGGGAGCGCTTCGAAGCCCGCCAGGCCCTTTTGGACGAATACCTGGAAAAATACCCGTTCCTGGATGGCCACCCCCATCTGGGCCGCCTCCGGCGGCAGGCCGTGGCCGCCCACCACGCCGGCCATCTGCCCCACTACAAGTTGCTGGTGGAGGACCTGATGAGCCGGGGACTGCTGGACGCCATCTTCGCCACCAGCACCGTCTCGGCCGGGGTCAACTTTCCGGCCCGCACGGTGGTCATCCGCCAGAGCGACCGCTTCGACGGCCAGGGCTTCAGCGACCTGACGGCCAACGAGTTCACCCAGATGACCGGCCGGGCCGGCCGGCGCGGCCGGGATTTCATCGGCTTCGCCCTGGCCGTGCCGGGCCCGCATATGGATTTAGGGCTCCTGGCCGGGTTGTTCAATTCGCCGCCCGACCCGGTCAAAAGCGGCCTGGCCATCAATTTCCCCATGGTGCTCAACTTGTTGAACGCTTACCGCCCGGATGAGATCCGCCGGCTTCTGGCCGCTTCCCTGGCCGCCTGGCAGGAGGCCTCCGAGCCCCGGCAGGCCAGCGCGTTGCCGCGCCGGGCTCGGAGCGCGGCGCCTGGGGCGGAGGCCCGGGCGTCCTCGCCCCTTTCGACCGGCCGCCGGCCGACGGCCCGAACTCTGTCGGCCGCCGCCGGGGACCTCTACGAGGCCTTTCAGCGCCACCTGGCCTTTCTGAAGGCCGAGGGTCTGGTGGACGGGAAAAACCTTTTGACCCCGGACGGCGAATGGGCCACTGAACTACGCCTGGAGCATCCCCTGGTCTTTTATGCCGGCATCAAGGCCGGGGCCTGGCCGCTGAACCCGGCCGCTCTGGCCGCGGCCGTGGCCGCCCTGGCCGCCGACAAGGAATCGAACCAGCCTCTGCCCCGCCGCAAGCCGCCGGCCAGGCTGACCGAACCCCTGGCCGGGCTGGTGCTGGCTGTGGGGCCGATGATGGACCGGCTGGAGGAAGCCGGCTTCGAGGCCCCGACTTTCAACCTGCGCCCGGCCTGGGCCATGTGGTCCTGGGCCACCAGGGGCGATTTCGACGAAGCCGTGGAGCTCCTGGGCCTGGGGGCCGGCGACCTGGCCATGCTGTCCCTGCGGACCGCCGACCACCTCCGGCAGATGGCCGGGCTGAAGAACCACGAAACCCTGAGCCGGGCCGCCCGGGAGGCCATCCATCACATCCTGAAAGAGCCGGTCAGTTCGCCGCTGTGATCGAAACCCGAAGAGCCATGCGCCGCCGTAATACCAATTCCCCTTCAGGATTGCTTTTATTGCGTCGGCCAAGTCAGTCAGGTGGGGCGGGCCGGTAATACTTCGGAGGGCGGCCGCGTGGGCCCCGGCCGCGTCGCCGACGCGAAGTTTCGGAGGTCAGGCCCGTCGCTGGCGGCGTGGTTGGGCAGCGGCCAACCGCAGAAGTTTTACCGGCCCGCCCCACCGTGCGAACACCGATAACGCCATTCGGAGGAGTTTCCATATTGGACATCCCACGCATCTTCAACATCACTGAAAGCGCCCACCGCATCCATAACCCGTTCACCCCGGAAAAGCTGGCCACGCTCGGCGCGGCGCTGCGCCTGGAACCGGGGACCCGGGTGCTCGACCTCGGCAGCGGTTCGGGCGAGATGCTGTGCACCTGGGCCCGCGATTACGGAATCACCGGCGTCGGCGTCGACCTGAGCCGGTTGTTCAGCGGCCAGGCGAAGCTCCGCGCCGAAGAACTCGGGGTCGCCGATCGGGTCGAGTTCATCCACGGCGACGCCGCCGGCTACGTCGCCGCCGAAAAGGTCGGTGTGGCCGCCTGTCTCGGGGCCACCTGGATCGGCGGGGGAGTCGCCGGCACCATCGAGCTTCTGACCAAAAGTCTCCGTGACGGGGGCGTCATCCTCATCGGTGAGCCCTACTGGCGGCGGTTGCCGCCGACGGAAGACGTGGCCAGGGCCTGCCTGGCCGGCTCCATCTCCGACTTTCTCCCGCTTCCGGAACTTCTCGCCTCTTTCGACGACCGGGGCTATGATGTTGTGGAAATGGTTCTGGCCGACCAGGAAGGCTGGGACAGGTACGAGGCGGCCAAATGGCTCACCATGCGCCGATGGCTCGAAGCGAATCCCGACGACGACCTGGCGAAAGAGGTTCGGGCCCAACTGATTTCGGAACCGAAACGCTACGCCGCCTACACGCGTGAATACCTCGGTTGGGGCGTGTTCGCGCTGATGGCGCGGTGAGATGGGGCCTGGGGATTTATAAATCCCCAGGGCAATCGCTCTTAAGGCGGGATTATGAATCGCGGCGGTTTTGGCGTCCGGGGGGGGGGGGGGGGGGGGGGGGGGGGGGGGGGGGGGGGGGGGGGGGGGGGGGGGCGGGGGGGGGGGGCGGGGGGGGGAGGCCGGCGGGCGGGGCGGCGCCGGGCGG
>JAVBLB010000159.1:0-22771 GCA_031553735.1 Candidatus Adiutrix sp. | reverse complement strand
TGGATGTCGGGGCTCGCTTTTTGTGGTTTGATGCATCGTCGCCGCCAGCGGCCGCACAAAGTTTTGAGTCGCCTTTTCTAAAATCCCCGCTCCGTCATCCACCGCTGTCAGGCGACGGGATCGGTGATGCTTCGGAGGGTGGACGCGTGGGCCCCGGCCGCGTCGCCGACGCGAAATATCGTTTTCTATAACCATCACCGGCGGCGCGGGTGGGAGAGCGGCCACCCGGAGAAGCATCACCGCTCCCGTCGCCGGGCGGATGCTGACAACAGTAGTCGACGGAGCCCCTATGCTGAAATCGAAGATCCTCGATGAGATCGGATGCCGGCACCAGACCGACAAATGCGGCGCCCTGGGCGCGGCTCACGATTACCTGCGGAAATACGAATTCTTTTTCCGGCCCCTGAAGCGGGAGACATTCACCCTCTTGGAGCTGGGCGTCTACAAGGGGGCCAGCCTCAAGACCTGGGCCGATTATTTCGAGGCCGCCGACATCGTCGGGGTGGATATTGAGCCGGAAACCAAGGCCCACGAGGGCGGGCGGATCCGGGTCATCCTGGGCGACCTGAGCCGCACCGAATTTCTGAGCGATCTGGCCGAACTCCGGCCCCGGGTGATCATCGACGACGCCTCCCACTGGTGGCCGGATCAGTTGCGGGCCCTGTTCCTGCTCTACCCGGCCCTGCCGGGCGGCGGAGTGTACATCGTCGAGGACATCCAGACCTCCTTCGAGCCCCTGGCCGAACATTTTTCGGCGGGCCTCCCCTACCGCCCCTTCCAGGTGCTGGCCAAAATCGCCGAATACATGACCGGCAACGACCGGCCGGCCCCGGTCAGGCCCGACCGGAACCTCCGGCCCATCGAGCCGGCCCCGGTCTTTCACGAGGAAATACGGTATATCGCCGACCACACCGACGCCATCACCTTCATCGAGCGGGCCTGCATCCTCATCAAGAAATAATCCGGCGGCGCCACGACAAACAAAGCCCCGAAGCCGCATCTGGCTAAAGCCCCGAAGCCGCATCTGGCTTCGGGGCTTTCAGATTGCTGACAAACTCCGATGGCTCACCTGATGGCCAATAATGCGGACATAACTTGGGCTGACGATAACGGAGGCCACCGCGTCGCCACTTGTTTGAGCCGTTCAGGCGAGTTGTGGCGACGCTTACGGGTCAACCCTTTTAGGCACACCGGGGGTCCAGGGGGTATCCCCCTGGTGGGGGTGGGGGTTTAGGGGCAGGGGCGCACAGCCCCTCCCCCTAATCAGTTTCGATGCCAAGTGGCCTGATTTGGCCACTTGGTCAGCAGCCTGAAAGCCCCGAAGCCGCATCCGGCTTCGGGGCTTTGGTCTTTCGAAAAGCCGCGCGGATCAGCGCGCTTCCAGGAATTTCCGGACGTCGGCGGCCATCTTCTCGGGGATCTCCCATTGGATGTTGTGGCCGGCCTGACTATAGGCGATGAATTCAGCCTGGGGAATAGCTTTCTTCAGAGCCCCCTGGACCTCCGCATTAAAAAAACCGTCCGCGCCGCCCCAGACTATCAGCGTGGGGGCCTTGAGTTCATCCATGAAAGGCGTCAGGTCGGAGGCCCGGGCGCCCTTGGTGATGGCCCGCCAGGCATAGGGCGGAATGCTTTGTGACTCGGCCATCTCCCGCTTCAGAAAATCCTGGTCAACCGGATTGGGGTTTTCATACCAGGCGGCCATGAATTCGTCACTGGGTGGATTGTCTCCGAAGCCGACCACCGTGTCATACAGCTCGCGCCCCAGAGTATCGGCATTGACCAGGGCCGAAGACTCCAAAACCACCCGGTTGGTTTTCTCCGGGTAGTTGATGGCGAAGGCCTGAGCGATCATGCTGCCCAGGGAGTGGCCAACGATGTTGGCCTTGGCGATCCCCTTGGCCTCCATGAAGGCGGCCAGATCGCTGGCGTAGAGGGAGACGGGATACATGCGCAGGTCGGGCTTGTCGGTCTCGCCGTGGCCGCGCTGATCCAGCATGAAGACGTGGTATTTGTCGGTGAAATACGGAGCGATGAGCGACCAGCTGCGGCTGTTGTCGGTCATGCCGTGCAGAAAGATCAGCGCCTCGCCGTCGGGTTGCCCCATTTCCACGTATTTCATCTTGATGCCGGTGGGCAGAGCGACCTCCTGCTTGGCTCCGACCCATTCATCCTGAGTGAGCTTGGTCGGCAGCGGAGTCGGCGCGGCGAAAGCGGAGGCGGCGAAACCAATCGAAATCAGCAGAGTCAGCAACCGGAGCGGAACGTATTGACGACGCGGCATAGAGACCTCCTCTGAAAACGGGTTGGGAAAGAACCAATCTCCGCCCCGGCCGCTTCAGGCGGCCGGGGCGGAATGAAAATCCTCAGGCCGAAAGGCCCGGGATAAGAAACTTCATCAAACCCTTCTGGGCGTGGAGGCGGTTTTCGGCCTGGTCGAAGATGACCGAGGCCGGGCTCTCCAGCACTTCTTCGGTCACTTCCTCGCCGGGGTGGGCCGGGAGGCAGTGCATGAAGATGGCCTTGGGGTCGGCCAGGGCCATCAGGGCCCCGTCGACCAGGTAGCGGCCCCGGAAGACCTTTTCCCGCTCGGAATGTTCCTGCTCCTGGCCCATGCTGGCCCAGACGTCGGTGTTGACGGCCTTCACGCCCCGGGCGGCCTCCCGGGGGTCGCGCAGAAGCTTCACCCTGGGGTTGGCCGCCTGGGCCCGGGCCAGCAGCACCAGGTTGGGATCATAGCCCTCGGGGCAGGCCAGGTTCAGGGGAAAGCCCAGAAGCCCGGCGGCCTCGATCCAGGAGTTAGCCATGTTGTTGCCGTCGCCGATCCAGGCCATGGGGATGTTCTCCAGCGGTTCGCCGGGAAACTTCTCCAGGGCCGTGAAGATGTCGGTCAGGACCTGGCAGGGATGGCCCTCGTCGGTCAGGGCGTTGATGACGGGGATGGAGCCGTGGCGGGCCAGATCCTCCAGCGAGGACTGGGCATAGGTCCGGATGACCAGGGCGGCCAGGTAGCGCGACAGCACCCGGGCCGAGTGGGAAATGGGCTCGCCCCGGGAAAACTGGGTCTGGCCTTCGCTCAGCACCACGGCGTGGCCGCCCAATTCGGTGATGCCGCATTCGAAGCTGACCCGGGTGCGGGTGGAGTTTTTGTTGAAGATCATGCCCACGCCGCGCCCGGCCAGGTGCTGGTGCAGGTAGAGGCCCTTCTTCCGTTCGGCCTTCAGGGCCGCGGCCAGCTCGAAGACCTGGCCGCACTCCTCCCGGCTCAAATCGCTGAAATTGATGAAATGCCTGGTCATATTCATTCTCCTGTCGGGGGATAGACGGTCTGGATGGCCCCTTTCAGGGCGGGAATCAAAAAATCGACCTCAGCCGGGGTGACGATCAAAGGCGGCACGAAGCGCAGCACCGTGCCGGCGGTGGCGTTGATGATGAAACCCCGCTTGTGCATCTCGGCCACCACCGGGCCGGAGGGCCGGGTCAGTTCCAGACCCAAGAGGAGCCCCTGGCCCCGGGCTTCCCGAACCAGTTCAGGGCCGAGTTCCGCGGCCAAATCCCGCAGCCGGTCCAGAAAATACCGGCCGGTGCTTTCGACGTTGGCCAGGAAGTCGGCGCCCAGGATGGTCTCCACCATGACCAGGCCCACGGCCATGGCCAGGGGGGCCCCGCCCACGGTGGTGGAGTGGCTGCCCGGGGTGAGGTGGGCGGCCACTTCATCGGCGGCGAGCATGGCCCCGCTGGCCACCCCGCCGCCCAGGGCCTTGGCCAGGCTCATGATGTGGGGCTTGATGCCGTAATGCTGAAAGGCGAAGGGCCGGCCGGCGCGGCCCAGCCCGGTCTGGATTTCGTCAAAAATCAAAAGGAGCTTCTTTTCGGCGCACAGTTCGGCCACCCGGGGCAGGTAATCGGGCGGCGGCACCACCACCCCGCCCTCCCCCTGCACCGGCTCCAGCATGATGGCGCAGGTCTCGGCGGTCACCGCCGCCCGGAGGGCCTCGATTTGGCCGTAGGGCACGTGGGTGAAGCCGGGCAGGAGCGGCTCGAAGCCTTCCTTGACCTTGGCCTGACCGGTGGCGCTGATGGTGCCGAAAGTCCGGCCGTGGAAGGACCCTTCGGCGGTGATGACCCCGTGGCGGCCCGGGCCGTAAAGGTCGTGGGAATATTTGCGGGCCAGTTTCAGGGCCGCCTCGTTGGCCTCGCCCCCGGAGTTGCAGAAAAAGACCTTGCCCAGGCCGGAACGGGTCGTCAGGAGCTCGGCCAGTTTGACCAGAGGTTCGGTGTAAAAATAGTTGGAAACGTGGATGAGCTTGGCCGACTGCTCGGCCAGGGTCCGGACCACGGCCTCCGGGGCATAGCCCAGGGCGCAGGTGGCGATGCCGCCCAAAAAGTCGAGATATTCCCGGCCTTCGGCGTCCCAGACCTTCATTCCCCGGCCGCGCTCCAGGGCCAGTTCGTAGCGGGTGACGTTGCCCATCAAATGTTTGTGGGCCAGTTCGACAATTTCCTTGGTGGACAGAGACATGATTATATCCTCACGATCCTGGTGGGTGGAGTGTCAGATCAGGCGCCGACGGGTCAGGCCACGACTTCGGTGCCGCAGCCTTCGTCGGTGAAAAGTTCCAGCAACAGGGCGTGGGATCGTCGTCCGTCCAAAATATAAGCGCCGACGCAGCCGTCGTGGACGGCCTTGGCGCAGCAGTCCAGCTTGGGGATCATGCCGCCGGAAATGGTGCCGTCGCGCCGCAGGGCTTCGATATCGCCGATCCGAATCCGGGGCAGCAGCTTTTTATCCTGGTCCAGCACCCCGGCCACGTCGGTCAGGAGCATCAGCTTTTCGGCCTTAAGAGCCCCGGCCACGGCGCCGGCCACAGTGTCGGCATTGATGTTGAAGGTCTCCCCCCGGCTGCCGACCCCCACCGGGGCGATGACCGGGATGACGTCGGTGGCGGCCAGGTAGTTGAGAAATTCGGTGTTGATGCGGGTCGGCTCACCCACCAGGCCGATGTCCAGGATCTCCGGGGGCAGGTCGCCCTCGCCCTGGCGGGTCAGGTGCTTGCGCTTGGCCTTGATGACCTGGGCGTCCTTGCCGGAAAGGCCCACGGCCCGGCCGCCGACGCTGTTGATGAGGCTGACGATTTCCTTGCCGACCTTGCCGGAGAGCACCATCTCCACCACGTCCATGGTGGCCTGGTCGGTGAAGCGCTGGCCTTCGACGAAGTGGGACTTGATGTCCAGCCGGCCCAGGAGCTCGTTGATCTGGGGCCCGCCGCCGTGGACCACCACCGGGTTGAAGCCCACGTATTTCAGGAGGGTCACGTCCTCGGCGAAGCCCTTTTTCAGGGCCTCGTCGACCATGGCGTGGCCGCCGTATTTGATGACGATGGTCGCCCCCCGGTATTTACGGATGTAAGGCAGGGCTTCGATGAGCACCGAGGCCCGGCTGAGGTGCTGCGTGTCGGTCATAGGGGGGGCTCCATAATAATAATTTTGACTACAGTATATACCGGGTCAGGTCGGTATCCACCACCAGGTCGCCGAGGCGCTGCCGGACGTATTCCGCGGTGACCGTGACCTTGGTGGGGCTGATGTCCGGGGCTTCGAAAGACACCTCGTCGAGCAGCTTTTCCATGATGGTGGCCAGCCGCCGGGCGCCGATGTTCTCGTTTTTCTCGTTGACCCGGCAGGCCAGTTCGGCCAGTTCCTCGATGGCCTCGGGGGTGAATTCCACTTCCACCTTTTCGGTATCCAGAAGCAGCCGGTATTGGATGGTCAGGGCGTTTTCCGGCTCGGTCAGGATGCGGATGAAATCCTCTTTGTTCAGCGGGGACAGCTCCACCCGGATGGGGAAGCGGCCCTGGAGCTCGGGGATCAGGTCGCTGGGCTTGGCCACGTGGAAGGCCCCGGCGGCCACAAACAGGATGTGGTCGGTCTTCACCGGGCCGTATTTGGTGGGCACGGTGGAACCCTCCACCAGGGGCAGAAGGTCCCGCTGCACGCCCTCGCGGCTGATGTCGGGCCCGGAGCGGCCGCCGCCCTCCCGGCCGGCCACCTTGTCCAGCTCGTCGATGAAGACGATGCCGTGCTGCTCCACCCGGGCCTTGGCCTCGGCGGTGACCTTGTCCATATCCACCAGGCGGGAGGCCTCCTCGGAGACCAGGATGTCCCAGGCCTCCCGGACCTTCACCATCCGGGTACGGGTCTTGCGGGGGAAGAGCTGGCCCATGGCCTCGTTGAGGTTCTTCTCCATGTCCTCCAGGCCCATGCCGGTGAAGATGCGGGCCATGGGCTGGCCGCCGCCCTCCTTGGTCTCCAGAGGCACCTCGCGGTCGTCGAGTTTCCCCTCGTGCAGCATCTGGCGGAACTTTTCCCGGGTGGCGTCCATCCGGGGCGGGGCGTCATGGGATTCCAGGGCCGGGGTCCCGTGGGGTTCAAACGCGGGCGGCCCCCCCGTCGTTCCGGACGACCGGCCGCCGGGCAGGAGCAGGTCCAGCAGCCGCTCTTCGGCCGCCTCCCCGGCTTTCTGGGACATGGCCTCCTTCTCCTCGGCCTGGACCATGTTCACCGCCAGGTCCATCAATTCCCGGATCATGGATTCCACGTCCCGCCCGACGTAGCCCACCTCGGTGTATTTGGAGGCCTCCACCTTGATGAAGGGCGAGCGGGTCATTTTGGCCAGGCGGCGGGCGATTTCGGTCTTGCCCACCCCGGTGGGGCCGATCATGATGATGTTCTTGGGCGAGATTTCCTCGCGCATGGCCGGGTCCACCTGGAGGCGGCGCCAGCGGTTGCGGAGGGCGATGGCCACGGCCCGCTTGGCCGCGGACTGCCCGACGATATAGCGGTCCAGCTCGGCGACGATGCGCCGGGGAGTGAGATCGAGAACTTGCGACAATGATTCTGACATATTTGCTCCGGTGAGTGGATCGGGCGGCGGTTCACCGGCC
Organism: Candidatus Adiutrix sp.; assembly: GCA_031553735.1. Taxonomy (GTDB): domain Bacteria; phylum Desulfobacterota; class Desulfarculia; order Adiutricales; family Adiutricaceae; genus Adiutrix. The sequence goes on along the minus strand of JAVBLB010000159.1, from coordinate 15,827 downwards.
AGGGCGTCCGCCGCCGTGGATTCACAGCACTTCCAGGGTGAAATTATGGTTGGTGTAGATGCAGATGTCGGCCGCGATGCGCATGGATTCCTCGGCGATGACCGAGGCCTCCAATTCCGGGGCCCGGGCCACCAGGGCCTTGGCCGCGGCCAGGGCGAAGGGCCCGCCGGAGCCGATGGCGAGTAAGCCGTCGTCGGGCTCGATGACGTCGCCCGAGCCGGACAACAGGAGGCTCGACTGGGCGTCCACCGCCAAAAGCAGGGCCTCCAGCCGCCGGAGGCTGCGGTCGGTGCGCCAGTCCTTGGCCAGTTCCACCGCCGCGCGCAGGAGCTGCCCGCTGTATTTCGAGAGCTTGTCCTCGAAGCGTTCAAAAATGGTGAAGGCGTCGGCCGTGGCCCCGGCAAAACCGCAGATGATCTGGTCATGGTGCAGGCGACGGACCTTTTTGGCCGTGCCCTTCATGACCGTGTTCCCCATAGTCACCTGGCCGTCGCCGCAGACGGCCACCCGGCCCCGGTGGCGCACGGCCAGAATGGTGGTGGCTTCAAATTCAATTTTCGACATGGTCGTATCTCCAAGCCCGTCAGGGCCTTTTCAAACGTCAACCCCGGCCTCGAAAAGCGCGCCGGGTTCAGTGGAACAACGACAGGCCGATCTTCAGCCCGCCGCCGAGCATCCGCTCCAGCTCCGGCTGACTGAGGGAGCCGCCGGAAACCAGGGCGGACAAGAGGGCGACCAGAGCCGCTATCAGCAGCACGTACCCTCCCGCCAGGATCACGACGATCCAGACGTTCACGCCGCCCGTGGCCTGGAGCCGGGCCAGGGCCCGCTCGGGGTCCCGGGGATGAAGGCGCATGACCCATTCAATCTGACGGTCGACGGCTTTCCAGTACAAGGCCTTGCCATACAGCACCATAAAGGCCGCCAGACCAAGCTGCCCCACCGCCGTCAGGGCGAAAGCCATTTCCGGGCTGCCTGTATTCACGGCGTTGGTCACCGCGGACAACAGGAACCCGGCGCACATCAACGAAAAACCTTCCACGTACATCTTGCGGTAAAAAAACCACAGGCTACCGAAAAAAAACGGAGCCACCGCCAGAGAAATTTGCATCTTCCCGGCCGCGTCGCAACGCCCGAAGACCTCCGCGAAACGGTGATAGTGCTTCCGAACATACAGCCGCCGGGCCTCATCCAGGGTGATCTCCCGGTCCCAGTCCGGAGAAATCGGGATCAAAGCCGGGTCCCCCGGGGCGGTCGGGGCCGGGTTTTCCCGGCCGGAATCGAAATCGCTATGGTCGTCAGTCATCGCCGGAGCCCTCCCTGTCCGCCCGGGCCCGGGGATGGGCCTCGCGGTAGGCCCGCCGCAGCCGGTCCAGGTCCAGATGGGTATAGCGTTCGGTGGTGGCCAGGGAACTGTGCCCCAGCATCTCCTGGATGGCCTTCAGGTCCGCCCCGGCCGACAGAAGGTGGGTGGCGAAGCTGTGGCGCAGGCTGTGGGGGCTGTAGCGCCCGTCCAGCCCCCGGTTGTTCAGGCGGGCCGACAGCACCCGCCGGACCTGCCGGTCGTTCAGCCGCCGCCCCCGTTGGCCCAGGAACAGGGCCTCGCCGCCGAGCGCGGGATCGAGCAGCCGGCCGCGCACCGCCAGCCAGGCCCGCAGGGCCTCGGCCGCCGGCCGGCCGAAGGGCACCAGCCGGTCCTTGCCGCCCTTGCCCCGGCGCACCAGCACCGCCAGCCCCCCCAGGTCGACATCGGCCAGATCCAGCCGCACCAGTTCCCCGACCCGCAGACCCGTGGAGTAGATCAATTCGAAGACGGCCTGATCGCGCCGGGCCACGGAGTCGCCCCCGGTCTCGCCGCCCTCCGATTCCCCGTCCAGCAATACCTCGGTTTCCCGCTCGGTCAGAAACAGGCTGGTCTTTTTCGGCCGTTTGGGGCCGACCACCGAAGCGGCCGGGTTCCGATCCATCTCCCCTTCCCGCACCAGCCAGCGGTAAAAAGCCCGCAGGCTGGAAAGGGCCCGGCCGATGGAAACATTGTTCAGCCCCCGGCCCTTCAGTTCGAACAGAAAGGCCCGGATCTCGGTCTTGCCGACGGCGCCCCAGGCCAGATCCCGGGCCGCCAGAAAGCGGCCGAAATCCCGCACTTCGGCCCCATAGGCCCGGACGGTGTGCGGCGAGCGGCCCAACGCCGCTTCGAGATATTTTTCAAATCTGGCCACCACAGCTTCCACGCTCGGGCCCCCGTGCGATCAGTCAATAGAGAAAGGATACAGGCGCCAGGCCTCCGGGATACCCAGGCGGCGCATGGCCCCATTTGGGCGCGGCAAGGCTATTTGGAAGGGGAAGGCGGGGCCTGGATGACTCGGTAGCGATGGGAATACAGGCGGTCATCGAGCACCAGTTGCTTGGCCCGCCGGCTACGGGCGTTGAGCACCACCGGCCCCAGAAGGTTGGCGGTCATGTCCTGGGGATTTCCGGCCGGGATGGTGACGATGACGAAAATGGACAGCTCGCCCGCGGCCTGGACGTCCAACTCCTGGCTGACGCTCAAGGGGATGGGTGGATCGTAATCCGACTTGAAAATCAGGGGATTGACCATGACCAAGGCCAGTTCCGGATCGTCCACACACTGAAGCCAGTAAAAGGGGCTGTCATCCTGGTAGCGGATGATGACGAAGTTCTCGTGCCCGGAGAGGCCGATCAGGCCCCCCGACACCCGGACCACGGAGTCCTCCGAGAATTCCATTTCCCCGAAACGCTTGGTAGTAAGTGTAATCATAGATCAATTTCACCAGAGCCCCAGAGAGGGCGATAGGCCGTCGAAACCCGCGTCAGCCGGACCACGGCGGGCGGGATGCGAGGGACCAATCACGTAAATGTTCAATTTACGTGTTCCAAGGTACTAGCTCTTCAATCGGGTCCACAGATCGGCCAGGGCCTCGAGATCGCTGGGGGCGGGGGCCACCGACTGACGATTCTGGTCCTGTATCCGCTGGAAAACCTCCTCGCGGTGCACGGCGCACGAGGGCGGCGCGGTGATGCCCAGGCGCACCTGGCGTCCTTTGACATCCACCACCTGCACCTTGACGTCCTCGCCAATGGCCACCGTTTCGCCTATTTTACGGGTCAGTATCAGCAATCTCCACCCTGCCGCTTCAATAATGATGTCGCGGGGCGCCTGCCCCTCCGGGGCATCACCCCGCCGGCCGCCGGAGCGCCAGTTGTTTATAATACACGCAAATCGCTTTTTGTACAAGAAAGGATGGAGTCGATCGGCAATTCCTGTTTTGGATTTCGTGCCGCCCGCCGGGGGCGGGCGGCGGCCTCAATATTCGACCAGGTGCTTGGCCAGGGCCAGGTGGTCCCGGCTCAGGAATTCGGCCTCCTCGGCCGTCAGGCCGTAGGCCCCGGGGTTTCGCACGGCTTCGTATACCGGCAGGACCCGGTAGGTGGTCCGCCCGTCGACGATGCGGCGGATGCAGCGGGTCTGGTGCAGCACCACGGGGCCCAGCGACTTCCGGCCCTTGAAATCCAGCCCCAGGGTGGCGGTGACCATCAGCCCCTGATCGGTATGGCGATCCCGCTGGTTGCTGATGAAGTTGCCCAGGCTGAACACGGCCGCCTGGGCGCCGTCCGGTCCGCCGGGGCGCAGGAGGCCCGGCTGGACCACGTGGGGGTGGTGGCCGATGACCAGGTCGACCCCGGCCGCGAAAAGAGCCTCCACCAGGGCCAACTGCTTCCGGTTCGGCACCCGCTGGTATTCCTCGCCGAAATGAATGTTCAGGATGACGAAATCGGCCCCCGCCCCCCTGAGGGTCCGGGCCTCGCCCACCATAGCCTCTTCATCCACGAAATTCAGGCGCCAGGATTCGCCGTTGGGATACTTCCAGGCCCCGTTGACGCCGTAAGTGTAGCCCGACATCCCCACCGTCACGCCGCCGGCTGAAAAAAGGCGGGGCTCCCGGCGGTCTTCGTCCCCGAGATAGGCCCCGAAATACATCAGGCCTCGCTCCCGGACCACCTCGGCGGTGCGGTGGAGGCCCTTCCAGCCCTGATCCAGCGAATGATTGTTGGCCAGGTTCAACGCCGAAAAACCGGCCCACTTCAGGCCGTCGGTCAGTTCGTCGGGCCCGTTGAACGAAGGATAGCCGCGCAGGTCCCCCCCGGCCAGGGGGGTCTCCAAATTGCCGATGACCAGGTCGGCGTTCTTGAACAGGGGGCGGACATATTGGAAGTGGGGCCGGAAGTCGAAGCCGCCTTCCGTCGCCCGGGCCGACTGGCTGACCGGCAGGTGCATCATGATGTCGCCGACGGCCATGACCGTCAGCCGCCGTTCTTCGGAGGGGGCGCAGGCGGTCACGACTTTTCGCCGGGGCACCGGCGATCGGGACACCGGCGGCCGGTGTCCCCAGGGCGCGGCCCAGACGCTGACCGCGGCCGCCGAAAACACGGCCCATTTCAAAAAGTCCCGACGATTCATCAGGGAACCATGACGCGGCTTCCGTAAGGGCGAAACCTGGGAAAGTATTGACCCGCCGACGAAACAGATACGGCGTGATTTGGTCAAAGCTCCAAATCACAAAACCTTGGTCGTCCGGGAAGAGATATGTTGAGCCGCCGCATCAATAATGAAGGCGAGTAGGCTCAGCCGCCCTTCTTCAACTGCTCCAGGCGCTCTTTGGCCATGCTGGCGTTGAAGTTTTTGGGGAAATCGCGCACCACCTTCTGATAGAGCAGCTTGGCGGCGTCCTTATCTCCGATGGACTGAAATGAAATTCCCTGTTTGAACAACGCGTTGGGGACCTGGTTGCTCTTGGGAAATCCCTGCACCACTTTCTGGTATTCCAGGATGGCTTCCTCGTATTTCTGCTGGTTGAAAAGGGATTCGCCGATGTAATACTGGGCCGCGTCCGCGTTGGAGCCCTTGGGCTCGGCCTTCAGATAGGCTTTGAACTGGGGGATGGCCTCCCGAAACTGCCGTTTGTCGAAAAGGGCCTTACCGTTTTCATACGGACCGATGGCCGTCGGCGGCAGGGGCACGGTGGAGGCGGCGGTCATGCTCTGGGCCGGCGCGGCCGGCGCGGTCACCGCGGACGGAGGCTGGTAGGCGCCGGTCGAGGAAGCGCTCGCGGGCCGCGATTCCGCGGCTGTGGCCAGGCCGGCCTGCTTGTCCAGGCGGTCGAGGCGGGCGTTGATCTGGTCGAGCTGCTGCTTCAGGGACAGCCCGCCCTGGCCGGTGGCGTCCATGTTTTCGGACAGACGCTGGACATCCGTCCGCAGGTTGGCGAGTTCGGTCGCGGGGTCGCCCCCTCCGCCGCGGACGTCCGACAGACGTTCGCTGGCTTTCAGGTCGGAAACCTCCATCCGCAGGTCATCGATTTCCCGCTGCAGGGAAGAGGACTTGCCCATGGTGGCGGTCGTGCAGCCGTTCAACATCAAAAGCGACCCGATGGTCAGGGCGGCCAGGATGTGTATTCTCATCGTTCACCTCATACGTTGGGGCCATAAACTCCAGAGACGGAGCCTATCATGCTCAAGTGTATCATACAAAATTTGGATTTCCAAGCCCTGAAAGGCGAGCGTCGCCGGGAAAAGCATCGGCCGGAGCGGGGCGCCGAACCAAAAAAAGAATCGGAAGCCGAAACTTCCGATTCTTGTATCGATCATGCCCGGAGAGGCGATCCCCCGCCCGGAGGGCGGGACCTGGCGCTCGCCTTATTCAGCGGTGATCACGAACTGAGCGCGACGGTTGCGGGCCCAGGCCGATTCGTTGTGGCCGGGATCCAGAGGACGTTCCTTGCCGTACGACACGGTGTTGAGACGGCCGCCGTCGATGCCGAGGCTGGTGATGTAGTTATAGGTGGCGCGGGCGCGGCGATCACCGAGAGCCATGTTGTACACTTCGGTGCCGCGCTCGTCGCAGTGGCCCTGGATCTCGGCCCGAACGCCGGGATACTGGGACATGAAGGCGGCCTTGGCCTGAATGATGGCCGCGCCGTCAGGACGGATGTTGTAGCGGTCAAAGTCAAAATAGACATGATCGCCCAGATAAGCGGCCTTCAGGGCGTCATACGTGGAGCCGCCGTAGTGCTGCTGCTTCTTGCTGCTGCAACCGGCAGCCAGAGGCATAATCAAAAGACCCGCCAACACAACCAACATAAGTTTTTTCATGCTAAATCCTCCTTGCTTTTCACAGCAATTGTCTACCCTGGGTTAGGGTTATTGTTTACCCCTTGTTTTTTGGGGCCGCCAGGCGACCTGTGTTTACCGGCTCGTCCGACATCGAATATCAACGTGATCAGCGGCCGCATGGCCACTCGCGCTGTCACCGGAGGAGTCACTTTTCCTGAAGCCCTTCATGCCCAAAGGTTTCAGGAGCCGCCCCGCAAGACACGTGAAGGAGGGGGGAATGGTTTTCACCCCTCCAGGCTGACCCCGATCAACGAAAAGTCCATTAAAAAATCGACCTTTGCGCCAGCAAACGACTTTATAGTATTCCGGTTTTGTTAAAAAGTCAATCTTTTTGTCGGCCCCCGCAACCGGCCTGAAAACCGTGCCGGGCGGGCTGGCCGGAATATTGACCCGCCGACTAAACTTATTCGGAGTGATTTGGTCAAAGCCCCAAATCACATGACCTTGGTCGTCCGAGACAGAATATGTTTAGCCGCCGAAGCTATAACAGTCAATTGCCGAACCACCGGCGCCCTGATTTTTCATCCCCGGCGGTCAGCGGCCGGCCGGCGCCTGGGGCCGGTGCGCGCTCCAGACCGGCAGGGCCTGGGCGGCGGACAATCCCGGCAAAAGGGGCCGTTGGTCGCCGCCGTCGAGATCCATGACGAACAACTGGCTCCGGCCGTTGCGGTCGCTGGAAAACACGATCTTCCGTCCGTCGGGCGAGAAGTCGGGGTCGCGGTTGGTGCCCTGGTCGCGGGTCAGCTGGCGCAGCCCCTGGCCGTCGGGGCGGATGAGGCAGATGTCTTTTTCCGCGGTGACGAAGGCAATGAATTCGCCGGTGGGTGACCAGGCCGGATCGGTGTTGCGCACCGGCGAGGACGTGATCATGGTCCCCCGCCCGCCGTCGAGGCGGGTCACGTAGATCTGGGCGAAGTCGCTGTCGTTGGAGACATAGGCCATCCGGTCGCCCTCGGGGGAAAAAGCCGGCGAAACCACCAGGCCGCCCCTCCCGCCCGACAAAAGGAGGGTCGGGGTGTCCCCCTTGAATGAATAGAGCGCGGTCTCGTTGTCCCCGGACACTGCGGCCACCAGGGTGCCGTCGGGCCGATAGGCCGGCGAGAGACGCAGGGAGCCGCTGGAGACGACCCGCCCGTTTTCCACCAGTTCCCAGTCCGCCCCGCTTCTGCGAATCCAGGCCAACTGCCCCTGGGGGCCGACCGCCGGCTGGGTGTTCATCCCGTCCCGGGCATCGGCCAGCACCGTCGGCATGCCCCCGTCGGGCGTCACCATCATGATGGAACGCTGGGCCCCGTCGCCGGCCACGAATACCACCACCCCGTCAGGGGCCTGGGCCGGGGCCGGATCGGCCGCCCGGGCCGGCCCGGCGGCGACCAGCCCCAGCAGAATCAAAAGGGCCGGAAAGAGCCTGCCGAAGCGCACAATCGCCATCTCAATAGCCCGCCGGCATGGTCGGCGACCAGTAGGGCGTATCCTGGGCGCCCTTGAATTCCGGCAACAGCGGCTGCTGATTGTCGCCGTTGGCAGCCATGACGAAAAGCCGCGGAGAACCGTTGCGGGTGCTGGAGAAGACGATCATCCGGCCATCGGGCGAAAAGCTGGGGCGGTAATTGGCCCCCTGGCCGCCGGTCAACTGCTGATAGCCGCTGCCGTCGGGGCGGATGATGCAGATGTCCGTCTCCCGGGAGACGAAGGCGATATACTCACCGGTGGGCGACCAGGCCGGATCGGTGGCCTTGCCGTTGATGGGCAGCCGGGTGCCGCCGCCGCCGCCGGCCGAGCCGACATAGATGCCGGCCGAGCCGCCCACATCGGAGACATAGGCCATGCGGGAGCCGTCCGGGGAGAAGGTGGGCGAGACGTTGATGCCGCCCTGCCCCACCAAAAGGGATTTGGACCGGCCGCTGAAGGCGTAGATGGACGTTTTCTGGGATTCGGAATAGCCGGCGGCCACCGTGCCGTCGGGCCGGAAGGCCGGCGACAGATGGGTGGGGCCCGAGGAGATGACCTTGCCGTCCACCAGGAGCTCCCAGCTGGAGCCGTTGCGGTGGACCCAGGCGGTGCGGCCGCCGGGCCCCAGGGTGGGCTGGGTGCTGGGGCCGCCCTTGGAACCGGCGACCTGGACGGCCTCGTCGCTGCCGAGTTCGGTCATCATGATGGATTTGTTGGAAGGGGAGCCGGAGGCGAAGATGATCTGGGAGCCGAAGACTCCGGGCACCCCGGTGATGGCCTCCAGAACCGCGTTGGTGAACTGGTTGATCATCTTGCGGCCGTCCTTGGCGGCGCCGCTGTATCGCTTGCCGAGCATCTGCCGGCCGGTGACCACGTCAAAAAGGCGCATTTCCAGGGTCAGCTTGGAGCCGGAAGAACTGATGCCGCCCTTGACCAGATAGTCGGCCCCGATGCGGGTCCAGGCCGGGAAATCGGGCGAGCTTTGACCGTCGACCCCGGCCCGCGGGTCGGATTCGAGAAAAGAGCGTTTGTCGAGGTTGGTGAACAGGCCGGTCATGGCCAGGTTGGCGGCCAGCCGGTCGGGCAGATACACGGCGTCGCGGCCGGCCGAACCGCCCAGGGGCACCAGATCACAGATGGCAATCTGATGTTTACGGGCCGTCCCTTCCGGGCGTATGGGAATATAAACACTGGGTTCCAGCATCGAATTTGTTGAATTGGCATCCTGACCCGAGCTTTGGGCTTGGACCGGCCAGGGTCCGATCAGACAAAAAACCACGAGCGTCAGGCTCATCAACCTGGTCAGACGCGACAGAAACGGCATATAAACTCCATACAATAGTCGGCGGGGTTGTATCAATCATCCCGGCCGTCGCGGCCCGACCGTGAGGAAACGGCGGCGGCCCGGGGGCCCCTTTCGGGGCACTGGAATGAGTCCTAAAGAGTGAAGCCCGCGTCGAACAGATCGGCGCGGGACTTGGTTTCGCCGGCCGGGCCCATTCGCCCGACCGGCCCGAAATCGTTCGGGGTTTTTTAGAACATGGACCCCATGGTGAATTCCCACTGACCGGAGGAATCGTCTTCCTGGCGGTCGAGGGGCCGGCCGTATTCGATACGGAAGGGGCCCATGGGCGAGAGGTAGCGCAGACCGCCGCCGTAGCTCTTGCGCAGGTCGGCAAAACTGTAGCTGCCGGATTCGGCCCAGACGTTGCCGGCGTCGAAGAAGGCCACCCCGTACAGGCCCTGCTCCCGAAGAATGGGGAAGGCCAGTTCGACGTTGAAGACCATCATCTTTTCGCCGCCGATGGTTTCACCGGTCACCGGGTCGCGCGGGGAGATGGAATACCAGTCATAGCCGCGGACGCTGTTGATGCCGCCGATCATGTATTTTTCATAGGTCGGCAATCCTTCTTTCCCGTCCTCGGTCATATAGCCGATCTCGCCGTGGAACATGAGCGAGGAGCCCTTGAGCACCGGGGAAGGCAGCCAGACCGCGCCTTCGGCCTCGTAGCGGCTGAAGTCGGTGTCGCCGCCGAAGAGGCTGGAAGCCTTGGCGTAGCTCAACCGGGCCACGGTGCCCTGGGTGGGGAAGAAGAAGTGGTTGCGGGTATCCCGGCGCAGGGTCAGGGTCAGGATGCTATCGGTGGAGTAGTTCATCATCGAACGCAGGTACTGGGAGGAATCGGCCGACACGTCGGAGATGTCGATCTTTTCCAGGGAGTACCGGGCGCTGAGGTAGAAGTTGCCCCAGACCGGATAGCCCGCCCGGATGGCGCCGCCGGTGGAATCCTTGGTGTAGTAGTCGTATTTGTTCTGATACTTGAACAGATCGAAGCCCAGGGTCAACGGGATGTCGGCCACCCAGGGGTCGGTGAAGGAGATGTCGTAATAGCTGTTCTTGGAGCCGACGTTGGCTTCCACCGACACCCGACGGCCGTAGCCGAAGAGGTTGTCCTGGGTGACCCGGACGACGCCGAACAGGGAGTTGTAATTGCTGTAGCCGCCGCCGATCTGGAAGGAGCCGGTGGGCCGTTCCTTGACCTCCACGCGCAGGTTCATCTTGTCGTCGGTGTCGGAGGGGCCGGTCACCAGGTTGGCCTGCTCGAAATAGGTGCTGCGCATCAGGTTGGCCTGGCTGGCCTGGATCTTGGAAGAGGAGAACAGGTCGCCTTCCACCACGGCCAACTGCCGGCGGATGACCTTGTCGCGGGTCTTGTCGTTGCCGACGATGGTGATGCGGTCGAAATAGACCTGATTGTTGGGCTGGACGACGAATTCCACGTCCAGGCGGTTGTCGTCGTGGGGGCCGGTGATCCGGGGCTCGACGGAGTTGTGGGCGTACCCCTGGTCGGAATAATAGGTCTGCAGGGCCTTGATGTCCTCCTGCAACACCTCGCGGCTGAACCAGGTTTCGCCTTTGATTTCCACATATTTCATCATCTTCTTGAGGTCGTCGCTCGGCAGGGTCTGGCCGCCGATGCTCACCTCGCCCACCTTGAACCGCTCGCCTTCGACAATGGGGAAAGTGACGGTCAGGCCGCCGTCCTCGCCGCCGCTGACGATGGGATCACCCACTTGGGCGTTCAAAAAGCCATTGTTGTGATAGAAGGATTCCAGCTTCTGGGAGTCGCCGGAGAGCTTTTCCTGGTTGAGCTTGCCGGAGCCGCTGATCCAGGAGATGAGGAAATTGCGGGTCGAGGTGTCGATCTTGCGGGACAGGGTCCAGTCGGAATAGAATTCGTTGCCGTCGAACTCGATGTTCTTGATGTAGATCTTGCCGCCCTCGGAAATGTCATAGACCAGGGCCGCCCGGCCGTCGCCGTCGGCTTCCATGGAGGTCATGACCTGGACGTTGGGAAAACCCTTGTCGATATACAGCCGCTTGATGTTCTCCACCGAGTCGGCGATGTTGCGTTCGCTGGGGATGTCGTTGGGCTTGATGCCGAGCACCTTCATCAGGTCTTCGTGGTCGAACTTCTTGTTGCCCCGGAAGACGATGTTGGCCAGCTGGGCCCGTTCCTTGACCCGGAAATGGACGGCCAGTCCGCCGCCGACATTGCTGGTCTCGATCTGCACGTCTTCGAAATAGCCCAGGGCATAGATGCGTTTGAGGTCGCTGGTGGCCTTGGCTTCATTATAGGTGCCGCCGGGCTTGATGCGCAGGGCGTTGAGGATGGCCTGGGAATCCAGCATGGTGTTGCCGGTGACGTCCACGGACACCACCTTGGTTCCGCCGCCCATGAGGTGGTCGGTGGTCATATAAACCAGGCGCTCGGCCGCCTGGGGCAGTTGGGGCGCGGAGTCGGCGGTCACGGTGACCCGCTTGGAGGACTGACCGGCGGCGTTCAAGGCCTGAAGCTGGCCGGTCATGTTGAAGCGGTCGCCGACCTTGTTCACCTTGGCGCTGAAGATATAATCAGCGCCCATTTCCCGGGCCTGGGCCTTGGCCGATTCTTCACTGACGGCCAATAAATTGTCGCCGAGGGGGATGGCCATGAAGCCCTGGTCGGCCAGACCGGTGGTCACCACGCTCAGAAGCCCCTTGGAAAGCCGGCCGAGCTGCTCCAATTGGGCGCCGTCGGCGGACATGACCAGGGGCATCACCGCCACCCGGGATCCCTCCTGGGACCACGCCGGAGCGGGAGTCAACAGAAAGGCGAGCAATATCGGCAGCCAGGCGAATTTCTTCATAAAACGAACCTCGGACACGTTGGAAAGGTCGGTGGCGACGGCGCCTTGGTGTTCCGGCCGCGCCAAACCCCGGACCGGAGGTCCGCGGAGGGGCTCCACCAAAGCGGCGGTATACGGCCATCAAAGTCATATTATTCGCAATTTGACTCCGAATTACAAGCAAAAAAACACAGGGAGCAAATTAACCCATAATATGTACACATTACAACTCATTACAGACAGCGCCCGACGGGCTTTTTCAGGCTTCGGCGGGCACCAGCCGGCCGCTGTGCAATTCCAGCGACCGATCCACCAGGGCGGCCAACTGCGGATTGTGGGTGACGATGACCGCGGCCAGATTTTTTTCGGCCACCAGTTCCAGAATCAGGCTGTTGACCGACCCGGCGCTCCGGGCGTCGAGGTTGCCGGTGGGCTCGTCGGCCAGGAGCACCCGGGGGTTCATCACCAGGGCCCGGGCCAGGGCCACCCGCTGCTGCTCGCCGCCGGACAGTTCGCCCGGCTTGTGGTGCAGCCGGTCGGACAACCCCACCCGGTCCAGAAGCGGCCGGGCCAGATCTTCAGCCGCTTCGGCGCCGTAGCCGGCCAACCGGGCCGGCATGGCCGCATTTTCCAGGGCCGTGAAGTCCCCTAATAAATGGTGGAACTGGAAGACGAAGCCCACCACCCGGTTGCGCCAGGCGGCCAGTTCCTCCTCGCCCCGGGTGAAGACCTCCCGGCCCTCGAACAGCACCTGGCCGCCGGTGGGGCGGTCCAGTCCGCCCAGGATATACAGCAGCGTGGACTTCCCCGACCCCGACGCGCCGACGATGGCCAGCGAGCGGCCGCCGGTCACCTCCAGGTCCAGCCCGTCGAGAATCCGCAGTTCCTCGCGGCCGCTGACGAAGACCTTGGTCAGGCCCCGGGCCGTGAGGATCGTCTCGCCTCTCGCCCCGGAGGGGCCCGGCGTCGCCTCGGCCCCCTGGGACCCGGACCGCGGCGTCCGGGACGAGGAACCGTTCGCCATCATGCCGTCATTCATACCGCAGCGCCTCCACCGGGTCGAGCCGGGCGGCCTGGCCGGCCGGGTAGATGGTGGCCAGCCAGCTGATGACGATGGTCACGCCCACCGTGGCCAAAAGATGCACGGCCCGCATTTCCACCGGCAGGCTGTCCATCATATAGACGTCCGCGGGCAGTTCGATGAATTTGTATTTTTGCAGCAGAAGGCACAGGCCCACCCCGACGACCAGGCCGCCCAGGGCCCCGATGACCCCCACGGTCAGGCCCTGAAGAGTGAAGATGCGCCGGATCTGGCGGCGGGTGGCGCCCATGGATTTAAGGATGGCGATGTCCCGGGTCTTTTCCATGACCATCATGATCAGAGTGGCCACGATGTTGAAGGCGGCCACCACGATGGTCAGGGTCAGCACCACGAACATGGCCGCCTGTTCCAGCTTGAGGGCGGCGAAGAGGTTGACGTTGCGCTGCATCCAGTCGTGACCCCAGTATTCGTCGGAATCGAGGGCTTTGAGAATGGCGTCGCGGATCTCCGGGGCCTTGTAGATGTCGTCGACCATGACTTCGACGGTCGAGACCTCGTCGTCCATGGCCATCAGCTTCTGGGCTTCGGCGATGGTCATATAGGCCATGTTGGCGTCGTATTCATACAGGCCGCTGTGGAAGGTCCCGGCCACCTGATAGGTGCGGGTCAAGGGGGCCCGAGCCCCCAGGGGGGTCACCCGGCCGAAGGGGGAGATGACCCGCAGCTGGTCATATTGATAGACGTGCAGCTGGAGCGACAGGTCCCGGCCTAAAACGATGGGCGGCTCCTCCAGCTCCGGCGACGGGTTCAGCATAAGCTCCAAGGCGCGCTGCCCGAGCCCCACCTTGGACAGCTGCCCCTCGCGGAGCGCCAGTTCCGGGTCGATGCCCTTGATCATCACCCCGCTGGGCCCGCCGGGCCCGGTGGCCAGCACCTGGCCGTAGACGAAAGGCTCGGCGCTTTTGACCCCCGGCACGGTCCGGATCTTTTTGACCACTTCCGGCCAGTCGCGGATGCCGCTGCCCAGATGCGTGATCACCACGTGAGAGGTGATGCCCAGAAATTTATCCTTCAGGTTGCTCTCGAACCCGGCCAGAACCGCCAGCACCACGATCAGGGCCGCCACCCCCAGGCCCACCCCGCCGATGGAAATGACGGTGATCAGGGAGATGAAATTCTCCCGGCGCTTGGCCCGCATGTAGCGGAAGGCGATGGTGCTTTCAAGGGACAAGGTCGGCTCCGCGCGGCCTCACCGGCCGAGGCTCCGGAGATGGGGAAAAAGGATGACGTCCTTGATGGAGGGGACGTCGGCCAGGAGCATCACCAGCCGGTCGATGCCCACGCCCTCGCCCCCGGCCGGGGGCATGCCGTACATCAGGGCCCGGACGTAGTCCTCGTCCATGTACATGCTCTCCTCGTCGCCGGCGGCCCGCTCGGCCGCCTGGGCCTGGAAGCGGCCCCGCTGGTCGAGGGGGTCGTTGAGCTCGGAAAAGGCGTTGGCCAGTTCGCGGCCGGTGATGAAGAGCTCGAAGCGGTCGGTCAGGGAGGGATCCTCGTCATTGCGGCGGGCCAGGGGGCTGATGTCGGCCGGATAATGAGTGATAAAGGTGGGGTTGACCAGCTTGGGCTCCACGGCCAGATCGAAAATCTTGGCCAGCACCTTGCCCAGAACGTCGTCCTCGGCCTTTTCCCCGCCCAGCGAACGCAGGTGGGCCTGGGCCGCCTGGCGGTCGCGCAGGGCCGCCTCGGGGGCCCCGCCCATCTCGACGATGGCCTGGTCGAAGCGCAGCCGCTTCCAGGGGCGGGTGAAATCCACCTCCGTCCCCTGATAGCTGAAAACCAGGCCGCCGACGATCTTTTGGGCCACGGCGACGAAGAGTTCCTCGGTCAGATTCATCATGTCGGTGACGTCGGCATAACTCTGGTAGAATTCCATCATGGTGAATTCGGGGTTGTGCTGGATGCTGATGCCTTCGTTGCGGAAGCTGCGGTTGATCTCGAAGACCCGGTCGAAGCCGCCCACCAGAAGGCGCTTGAGATACAGCTCCGGGGCGATCCGCAGGTAGAGCCGGCGGTCCAGAGCGTTGTGGAAGGTCTCGAAGGGCTTGGCCGTGGCCCCGCCGGGGATGACGTGCATCATGGGGGTTTCCACCTCCACGAAGCCTTTGGCGGTCATAAATTCCCGCACCGCGGCCACGATGCGCGAGCGGGTCAGGAACACCCGGCGGCTGTCCTCGTTCATGATCAGGTCGACATAGCGCTGGCGGTAGCGCATCTCGGTGCCCATATCGTGATATTTTTCCGGCAGCGGCCACAGCCCCTTGGTCACCAGCTCCAACTGGGACACCAGGATGGTCAGTTCCCCGGTCTTGGTCTTGAAAAGCTTGCCCGAGATGCCCACCAGGTCGCCCAGGTCCAGCTTCTTGAACAGGGCGAAGGTCTCTTCGGTCACCGACTGCTTGCGGATATAGGCCTGCATCCGGCCGGTGGAATCGGCCAGGTCGAAGAAAACCGACTTGCCGTAGTCCCGACGGGCCATGATGCGGCCGGCCAGGACGAAGACGTCCTCGAGGGTCTCGAAAGCCTCGGGGGCCAGTTCGCCGAAGCGGTCCCGCAGTTCGGCCACCCGGTGGCCGGGCCGAAAGTGGTTGGGATAGAGGGGCACGCCGCTGTCGGCCAGCTCCCGGGCCTTGGCGAAACGGGCCTGGATGACGGGGCTGGATTCGTCGTCGTCCCGCTGGAGGTCGGGGGTGTTTTCCGGTTCCGCCGGAAGGCCGGCGGCCTGTTCTCGATCTTCGGTCATAATTCAAATTCCACAAACGTCTGAATTTCCGGGCCGCGTAGGATATTCCGCGGCACAGCCTTTGGAGTATACCCCAGCGGCAACCGGGCGTCAAGCCGGGGCCGCACCCCGGCCACACCGGGCCCCCCCCGGCCCCGGGGGCGCCCCCCGCCCCCCCACCAAAGTGCG